>NZ_JANKOG010000004.1:0-419703 GCF_024656005.1 Burkholderia sp. SCN-KJ | reverse complement strand
CCGAGGGAATCGTCGAGCGCGTGAAGCACGACATCGGGCCGTACTTCCAGCATCGGCTGCGCGAAGCGCTCGGCGATCATCCGATCGTCGGCGAGATCGCGGGGGCGGGGCTGGTCGCGGGCGTACAGCTCGCGCGCGATCGCGCGGGGCGCGAGCGGTTCGATGGGAGTGTCGATATCGGCACGATCTGCCGCGACTTCTGCTTCAACGGCAACCTGATCATGCGCGCAACCGGCGACCGGATGCTGCTGTCGCCGCCGCTCGTGATCCGGGAGGCCGAGGTCGACGAGATCGTCGACAAGGCGAAGCGCGCGTTCGACGCGACGGCGGAACGGGTCGGGCGGGTGAGGTGAGCGAACGCGGCGCTTCGGTCAGGCGTAGGCGAAGCGCTGTTGATCGAACTCGATGATGCGCGCGACACACGCGGAGACGGACATCGTTCCGGTCTCGACAACGAGATCGGGCGCGACGGGTGCCTCATAGGGATCGGAGATGCCGGTGAACTGGCGCGTCTGGCCGGTCATGGCCTTCGCGTACAGGCATTTCGGATCGCGCGCGGAGCAGGTCTCGATATCGGTCTTCAAATAGATTTCGACGAAGCGCTCGTCACCGATGGTCTCCCGGGCCAGTTGCCGGTCGGCTGCATACGGGGAAATCAGCGCGACGATCACCATGATCCCCTGATTGTTCATCAGCTTCGCGATTTCGGCGGTACGTCGGCAGTTTTCGGCCCGGTCGTCGCGCCGGAATCCGAGATCGTGCGAGACGCCCGAGCGCAGTTCGTCGCCGTCGAGAATGCAGACCGGAATGTCGTGCGTGCGCAGGTATGCGGCGATCTCGCGTGAGAGCGTGGACTTGCCGGCGCCACTCAGGCCGGTCAACCACAGGGTATGTGAATTCGGCAATGTCATGATGTGTCGCGACGGCGTGAACCAGCCGCAATGCGCGTGCCGGATTCCGTTCGTCTTCTTGATGGTGGGAAGCCGGTGCCGCTCGGCCGGCTGTCATGGTGGTCGATTCTAGTCAGCCGCTATTCGTACACCGTTACCAATTCGTTACCGATTATTACGTACTGGCCGATGGCGCGCGTCGGTATCACGCGATTATCTCTTGGACGTGTGCATTACGAGTGCGGCGCGCAAAACGAAAAGGGCCTGCGTCGTGAGACGCAGGCCCTTGAATTCTTTGGTGGGCGGTACTGGGATCGAACCAGTGACCCCTGCCGTGTGAAGGCAGTGCTCTACCGCTGAGCTAACCGCCCAAAGAAGCTGAAATTATGTCAGAGCTTTTCGGGTTCGTAAAGCACTTTCTTCAAATATTTTTCAGGCCGGTGCAAAAGGTGCGTCAGCCGGCCGTCGACGGCTCGACGAGATCGAGAATCGAGCCGTCGCGCTTGAGCGTCGCGAGCACGATGCTCGAATTGATCGACATCACGCCCGTCGCGCGATGCAGCCGGTTGATCACGAAGTCCGAGTAGTGGTCGAGGTCGCGCGCCCGCACCGTCAGCACGTAGTTCGAGCCGCCCGTCACGATCTGCGCGGCGATGACTTCCGGCCACTGCTGGATCGCCTCCACGAAGCGGTCGTGCCATTCGGGCTCGTCCGGTCGCATCGACACGTGCACGAGCGCCTCGAATGCGACGCCGACCTTCTTCGGCTCGATCGTGCAGCGGTAGCCGGAAATGGCGCCGCGTTCCTCGAGCAGCTTCACGCGCCGCAGGCACGCCGACGGCGACAGCGCGACCGCGTTCGCGAGGTCCTGATTGCTGATGCGTCCGTCCCGCTCGAGGTGCCGGAGGATCCGCATGTCGGTTCGATCCAGGTGCATTTCGCAGAATTCCGTCAATTTTTAGATGGTAGGCGCAGACTCTACTGCAATCGGCGAGATTCGTCATCGAAAAGTGAAGCTCATTCTATTTCGTCCTCGATAACATGCGCCCCATGCCTCGACCGCACGGCCTGACATGCCGTCACGCCGCCGGCCGTATCGCCGCCTTCAACCCCGACCGTCATTCCGCCATGTACGAACACATTCCCGCCTATCCGGGCGATCCGATCCTGTCGCTGTTCCAGGCGTTCCAGCAGGATGCCCATCCGCACAAGGTCAACCTCAGCATCGGCCTCTATTACGACGACGCGGGCCGCATCCCCGTGCTGGAGAGCACGCGTCTCGCGGCCGAGCGCCTGCGCGAAGCCGGCGCGCCGCATACGTATCTGCCGATGGAAGGGCTCGCCGCGTATCGGGAGGGCGTGCAGCGCCTCGTGTTCGGCGCCGGCTGCACGGCGCTCGCGCAAGGACGCATCGCGACGCTGCAGACGCTCGGCGGCTCGGGCGCGCTGCGGCTCGGCGCGGAATTCGTGAAGCGCTATTTCCCCGACAGCGCGATCTGGATCAGCGATCCGACGTGGGACAACCATCGCGTGATCTTCGCGGCGGCCGGCCTCGACGTGCACACGTATCCGTACTACGACGCAGCGCGCAACGATCTGCGCGTCGACGCGATGCTCGCGGCGCTCGACGCGCTGCCCGCGCGCAGCATCGTGCTGCTGCAGCCGTGCTGCCACAACCCGACGGGCCTCGACCTCGACCGCGACGCATGGCGCGCGGTGATCGACGTGCTCGCGCGCCGCGGGCTGATTCCGTTCCTCGACATGGCGTACCAGGGCTTCGGCGACGGTCTCGACGACGACGCATGGGCCGTGCGCGCGATCGTCGAAGCCGGGCTGCCGGCGATCGTCAGCAACTCGTTCTCGAAGAATTTCTCGCTGTATGGCGAGCGCGTCGGCGGCCTGTCGATCGTCTGCGCGAGCGCGGGCGAAGCGGCGACGGTGCTGAGCCAGCTGCAGGCCGGCGTGCGCCGCACCTACTCGAGCCCGCCGCTGTTCGGCGCGCAACTCGTGTCGGCGGTGCTGAACGACGACGTCCTGCGTGCGTGCTGGGAAGACGAGGTGGCCCAGGTGCGCACGCGCATCAAGCGCATGCGCGGCGCGCTGAAGGCGCGGCTCGACGCGCGCTTGGCCGGGCCCGCGTTCGACGCGCTCGTCACGCAGCGCGGCATGTTCAGCTATACGGGCATCGCCGCGGCCGACGTGGACCGGCTGCGCGCGTCGCACGGCGTCTACCTGCTGCGTTCGGGCCGCATGTGCATCGCGGGCCTGAACGACGCGAACGTCGAGCACGTCGCGTACGCGATCGCCGACGTGCTCGGCGGTACGTCGCGCCAGGCTGCCTGAGCGGCCGATCCCGAACCGAAGGAGGATACGATGGCAGACACGATCCCGGTCGACTTGCCGCAACTCTCGCAGCCATTCTCGTGGGCGACCCGCGCGGGCGGGCTGATGTTTACCGGCCACGGCCCGGTCGATGCGTCCGGCGCGATCGCAGGCGACACGATGACGGGGCAGGCGCGCCTCACGCTCGGCAATCTCGCGAAGGCCGTCGCGGCGGCCGGCGCGACGATGGACGACGTCGCGCAGGTGCTCGTCTACCTGTCCGACGTGAAGGCGATGCCCGAATTCGACGCCGAATACCGGCGCCACTTTCGCGAACCGTACCCGAACCGCACGTGCGTGGGCGTGCAGGGCTTCGCGCACCCGGACATGCGCGTCGAACTCGTCGCGTACGTCGCGTTGCCGGCGGCACGCGGCTAGAAAGCACGCAACTCGGCGCGGATTGCAGTACCCACGATTACCGACATACCCCAACCAGCACACATCGATAATTCAGACAAGGATGGAGACGAAGATGAGGAGCATCAATCGATTCGCACTACCGACGATCGCCGGCCTGCTCGCCGCGAGCGGCGCGATGGCGCAGAGCAGCGTGACGCTGTACGGCATCGTCGACCAGAGCATTCGCTACACGACGCATGCGAATGCGTCGAACGACGCGAGCGTGCAGATGACCAACGGTGCGATCACCAACAGCCGCTGGGGCCTGAAGGGCAGCGAAGCGCTCGGCGGCGGGCTGACGGCGATCTTCCGGCTCGAGAGCGGCTTCGAGCCGCAGAACGGGCAGCTCGACGGCGCGCTGTTCGGCCGCTACGCGTATGTCGGCCTGGCGAGCGACTGGGGTACCGTGAAGCTCGGCCGGCAGGCGACCGAGGCATTCAACCTGTTCGGCGATCTCGATCCGCTCACGGTCGGCAACTACACGGCCAACATGTGGCCGTACTTCCTCACGCAGGGCCGCGCGAGCAACGTGGTCAGCTACGACGGCACGTTCGGCGGGCTGAACGTCGGCGCGAGCTACGGCTTCGGCGGCGTCGCGGGCAGCCTCGGCGCGAATGCGTACTGGGGCACGCGCGTGTCGTACACGCTCGGCGGGCTGATGGTCGGCGCGACCTACCAGCAGGTGCGCGACCTGACGAGCCGCGCGCAGCAGGCGTGGGGCGCGGGCGCACGCTACGCGTTCGGCGCGGCGACGCTGTACGCGGGCTATCTCGGCGGCATCGACCGCACCGGCATGCTCGACCGGCAATTGCTGAACGCGCCGGGCCGCGACGTGACCTACGGTGCGTTCGCCGACAATCCGCGCCGCGACGCGATCTTCTATACCGGCGCGAGCGTGCAGGTCACGCCGGCAGTATCGGTGACGGGCGTCGCGTACTACGACGACATCCGCAACGTCAACGGCATCGCCGGTAACGGTGGAAAACGCTACACGGGCGTGCTCGAGGCCGAGTACGCGCTGTCGAAGGCGACGCAGGTCTACGCGACGGTCGACTACAACCGGGTGACCGGCGGCGCGTTCACCGAAATGCCCGGACGCGGCAACCAGACGGGTATCGCAGCCGGCTTGCGCCACCTGTTCTGAGCATGCGGCGCGCGGTGGCCGGTGCGGTCCGGCACCGGTCCGTGCGCCGTCGACGTTTCGGCCGGACACACGCTTTCGAACGAGGTCATTCGATGCAACCTGAAGGGCAATTCCAGCACATCGCGGCGCGCGAGCAGGGTCTGCGCCGCACACTTTCCGCACGGCAGATGGCGATGATCGCGATCGGCGGTGCGATCGGCACCGGTCTCTTTCTCGGCAGCGGGTTCGCGATCGGCTTCGCGGGCCCGAGCGTGCTCGTCAGCTACGCGATCGGCGCGTTCATCTCGCTGTTGCTGATGGGCTGTCTTGCGGAGATGACGGTCGCGCATCCGACCTCCGGGTCGTTCGGCGCATACGCCGAACATTACGTGAGCCCGTGGGCCGGGTTCCTCGTGCGCTATGCGTACTGGGCGTGCATCGTGCTCGCGGTGGGCACCGAAGTCACCGCGATCGCGCTGTACATGAAGTACTGGTTCCCGGGCGTGCCGGGCTGGCTGTGGATCGTCGGCTTCTCGGCGCTGCTCGTGTTCGTCAACGCGCGCAGCGTCGACGTGTTCGGCGCGGTCGAATACGGCTTCTCGGTCGTGAAGATCGCGGCGATCGTCGGCTTCATCGTGCTCGGCGCGTACGTCGTGTTCGGCAATCCGGCACTGGTCGGCGACGGTGCGGCCCGCGCGGGCTTCCACCATTACACCGGGCACGGCGGCTTTTTCCCGAAGGGCATGTGGGGGATGTGGGTCGCGGTGATCGTGTCGATCTTCAGCTACCTGAGCATCGAGATGATCGCGGTCGCGGCGGGCGAGGCGGAAGATCCCGAGCGCGCGGTGACGCGCGCGTTCCGCTCGACGATCGTGCGGCTCGTGCTGTTCTACCTCGTCACGCTCGCGCTGATGCTCGCGATCGTGCCGTGGACGGCGGCGGGGCGCGACGAGAGCCCGTTCGTGAAGGTGATGGAGGCGATCCACCTGCCGGGCGCGGCCGGGCTGATCAACTTCGTCGTGCTGATCGCCGCGCTGTCCGCGATGAACAGCCAGCTCTACATCACGACGCGGATGATGTTCAGCCTGTCGCGCGCGGGTTATGCGCCGAAGGCGCTCGGCGAGGTCGACGCGCGCGGCGTGCCGTTCGGCGCGCTGCTGCTGTCGACGCTCGGCATCGCGCTCGCGACGGTCCTGAGCGTGCTGTACCCGGACGCGTCGTTCACGATCATGATGGCGGTGTCGATGTTCGGCGCGTTGTTCACGTGGATGATGATCTTCGTCACGCATTATTGCTTCCGGCGGCGTCGCGCGGCGCTCGGCCTGCCGGCGCCCGCGTTCCGGATGCACGGCTTTCCGCTGCTGACGCTGCTCGGCGCGGCGCTGATGCTCGCGGTGATGGTGACGACCTACTTCACGGCCGAATTCCACATGACGCTGATCTTCGGCATTCCGTTCCTGATCGCGCTGTCCGTCGTGTACGCGGTGTGGTACCGGCGCGCGCAGCCGGTGCTGCAGCCGGAAGCGAAGTAACGGGGCAGTGCCGGCGCGAAATGCCGGCGCGCCGGCTCAGCCCGCGAGCGCGGGCAGCGCGTCGATCGATGCGCGCACGTAGTCGGCGAAGCGCAGCGCGACCGGTTCGGCGGTGCCGCTGCGCTTCAGTTCGAGCGTGCGCGATTCGAGCGACGCATCCTTCAGCGGCCGGAACGCGAGCCGGTCGCTCTTCACCTGCTGCAGCACGCGCGGCACCAGCGCGATGCCCATTCCGAACTCGATCATCGACAGGATCGTCTGCCACAGCCGCGCCTCGTGACGGATCAGCGGGCTGAATCCCGCGTTCACGCATTGCGCGATGATCAGGTCGTGATAGTGCGGCGCCGCGTCGCGCGGAAACAGGATGAACGGTTCCTCGGCCAGCGTGGCGAGCGCGACCTGACGGCGCCGCGCGAGCGGATGCGCGGCCGGCAGGCAGCAGACGAACGGTTCCGCGTAGACGGGCGCCGATTCGACCTCGGGCGGGCAGTGGCCCCAGTGCGCGTAGCCGAGATCGATCTGGCCGCGCTGGATCGCCTGCACCTGCGCCTGCGTGTTCATCTCGCTCAGCACGATCTCGACGCCCGGGTAATCGGCCTCGAAGCGCCGCACCGCATCGGGCAGCCCGCGATAAAGCATCGAATGGACGAAGCCGATCCGCAGCCGGCCCGCGAGGCCGGACGCCGAGCGTACCGTGAGCCGCTCGGCCTCGGCCGCCTGCAGCAGCAGCCGGCGCGCTTCGCCGAGCAGCACCGCGCCCGCGTTGGTCAGCGCGACCGTCTTGTTGGTGCGCGAAAAGAGCTGCACGCCGAGCGCGTCCTCGAACTTGCGGATGTCGAAGCTCAAGGCCGGCTGCGAGATGAACAGGCGCTTCGCCGCGCGCCCGAAATGCAGTTCCTCGGCGACCGCCACGAAGTAGCGCAACTGCCTCAGTTCCATGCTGTCTCCTTCCCGCATCGGCATCGATAAGCACTGTCTATCGTACCGGATAAATCCTGTATTGGACGCTTATCGATCGCGCGCCTAGGCTCTGTTGAACGCCGGGCACCAGCCGGCCGCGCCGCCGCGGCGCGGGCACCGGCCGGTAGCCGGGCCATCCTGGAGACGCATGCATGAACGACACCGCTCGCACGCCGGACACCGGCGCGGCCAACAACATCCCCGATAGCCGGGGCATCAATTTCTTCACGGCCGATCCCGATCTCGGCGCGTTGCTGAAACTGCATCTCGGTGACGCGCGCTACGCGGAACTCGAACCGCAGCTGCACGCGCTCGGCGCGCGCGTGTCGGGCGAGCTCGACGCATGGGCGTCGCGCGCGGACAAGCATCCGCCCGTGCTCGAACACCGCAACCGGCGCGGCGAAGCCGTGCAGCGGATCGACAAGGATCCCGCGTACGTCGCGCTCGAACGCGTCGCGTATGCGGAACTCGGGCTCGCGTCGCTGAGCCACCAGCCCGACGCGGTCGCGCCGCTCGTCAAGTACGCGTTGACGTTCCTGTTCGTGCAGGCCGAATTCGGGCTGTGCTGCCCGGTCAGCATGACCGATTCGCTGACGCGCACGCTGCGTCGCTTCGGCGACCCGGCACTCGTCGAGCGCTATCTGCCGATGCTCGCATCGCGCGATTTCGACACGCTGTTCCAGGGCGCGATGTTCATGACCGAGCAGGCGGCCGGCTCCGACGTCGCGCGCATCGCGACGCGCGCGGTGCGCGAAGCCGACGCGCAGGGCGAGGCGGTGTGGCGCCTCTTCGGCGACAAGTGGTTCTGCTCGAACGCGGACGCAGACCTGGCGATGGTGCTCGCGCGGCCCGACGGCGCGCCGGACGGCATCAAGGGGCTCGCCTTGTTCCTGCTGCCGAAGACGCTGCCGGACGGCACGCGCAACCGCTACCGGATCGTGCGGCTGAAGGACAAGCTCGGCAGCCGTTCGATGGCGAGCGGCGAGATCGCGCTCGAAGGCGCGCAGGCATACCTGATCGGCGAGATCGGCCGCGGCTTTCACCAGATGGCCGACATGATCAACATGTCGCGGCTGTCGAACGGCGTGCGCGCGGCGGGCCTGATGCGGCGTGCGCTGAACGAGTCGCTGCACGTGGCCGCCCACCGCGCCGCATTCGGCCGCAAGCTGATCGAGATGCCGCTGATGCAGCGCCAGCTGATGAAGATGCTGCTGCCCGCCGAGGCCGCGCGCGCGATGTTCATGCAGATCGCGCTGCTGCTGCCGCAGGCGGATGCGGGCGACGAGCAGGCCGCGCGCTGCGTGCGCATCCTGACGCCGCTGATCAAGTTCCGCGCGTGCCGCGACGCACGCCGTGTGACGGGCGACGCGATGGAGGTGCGCGGCGGCACCGGCTACATCGAGGAATGGAGCGATGCGCGCCTCGTGCGCGATGCGCATCTCGGCTCGATCTGGGAAGGCACCAGCAACATCGTCGCGCTCGACGTCGCGCGCGCCGCGCAGCGCGAGCAGGCGCTCGATGCGCTGCGCACGTTCCTCGCCGACCGGCTCGGCGCGGCGCCGCTGCCCGACGCGAGCCGCGCGGCACTGCGGCGCATTCTCGCGCGCGCGTGCGATGCGCTCGCCCGGGTCGCGGCGGAAGGCGACGACGCGCGCGTGCGGCAGGCCGCGTCGGCGCTGTACTACGCGAGCGCGGCCGTGCTGATGGCATGCGAGGGCGCGCGGCTCGCGCCCGATTACCGGCGCCTCGCGCTCGCGCACCTGATCGTGCGTCACAAGCTGTTGCCGGTCGATCCGCTCGCGTCGGCGTCGCGCGACGACGAGGTAGCGGCGTTCGATGCGTTGCTGCGCGGCACGCCGGTACCGCTCGACATGGCGCTCGACCTGCTGCCGGAGGTCGAACGATGAGCACGACGAAAGCGACCCGCGGCGCACTTGACGGCCTGAAGGTCGTCGACCTGAGCCGCGTGCTCGGCGGCCCGTACTGCACGCAGGCACTCGCCGACCACGGCGCGACGGTGATCAAGATCGAGCCGCCCGACGGCGACGAGACGCGCGGCTGGGGCCCGCCGTTCCTCGGCGACACCGCGTGGTACTTCATGGGCGTGAACCGCAACAAGGAGGGCGTCGCGCTCGACCTGTCCCGCGACGAAGGGCGCGCGATCCTGTGGCGCCTGCTCGAGAGCGCCGACGTGCTCGTCGAGAACTTCAAGCCCGGCACGCTCGCGCGCTGGGGCATGGACTACGCGCGCGACCTGCAGCCGCGTTTCCCGCGCCTGATCCACTGCGCGGTGACGGGCTTCGGCGACGACGGCCCGCTCGGCGGGCTGCCCGGCTACGACGCGGTGATCCAGGCGATGGCCGGGCTGATGAGCGTGAACGGCGAGCGCGACGGCGACGCGACGCGCATCGGGCTGCCGATCGTCGACATGGTCACCGGACTCAACGCGCTGACCGGCATCCTGCTCGCGCTCGCGGAGCGCGAGCAGAGCGGGCAGGGCCAGTCGATCGACATCGCGCTGTACGACTGCGGCGTGTCGCTGCTGCATCCGCACCTGCCGAACTTCTTCGGCTCGGGGCGCGTGCCCGAGCGCAGCGGCAACGCGCACCCGAACATCGCGCCGTACGACAGCTATCGCACGGCCACCGTGCCGATCTTCCTCGCGGTCGGCAACGACCGGCAGTTCGCGCGGCTCGTCGCGCATCTCGGCGCGCCGGCGCTGGCCGGCGATCCGCGCTTCGTCGACAACCGCAGCCGCTGCGCGCACCGGCCCGAACTGAAGGCCGAACTCGAGGCACGGCTCACCGCGCATCCGTGCGAGCCGCTCGCGCGCGACCTGATGGCGGCGGGCGTGCCGTGCGGGCCGGTGCGCACGGTCGCCGACGTTGCGCGCGATCCGCATGCGCTGCATCGCGAGTTGTTCGTCGAGATCGGCGCGTATCGCGGCACCGCATCGCCGGTGAAGCTGTCGCGCACGCCGGCGACCTATCGTTCGCCGCCGCCCGCGCTCGGCCGCGACACGCGCGCGGTGCTCGACCGCCTCGGCGTCGATCCCGCGCTCCAGCAGCAGCTGCTCGACGCGGGCGTGCTGAAGGTCGCGCCGGACCCGACGTGACCGGACGAGTGGCCCTGCAGGTGCGCGACCTGGACCGACAGATCGCGACGTAAAGCGACATAGGGCGGCGTAAAGCAGCCCCGCGTCGAGCAATCGCTCGTAACGCAACCCCGCCAGCCGGCGGCGCAAGGCCGGCCATTCGGCAACGCGCGCGACAGTCGCGCCGCCGATCACAAACATGGAGACATCGATGAGCCGTCCGCAATCCCCGTCCGCCGCGCAGCCGCGGCCCGGCCGTGCCGCCCTCGCGGCGTTCGTCGGCACCACGATCGAGTGGTACGACTTCTACATCTACGGCACCGCCGCCGCGCTCGTGTTCGGCAAGGTGTTCTTTTCGAGCACGATGAATCCCGGCGTCGCGACGCTGCTCGCGTTCGTCACGTTCTGGGCCGGCTTCGCCGCGCGGCCGCTCGGCGGCATCGTGTTCGGGCATCTCGGCGATCGCGTCGGCCGCAAGACCGCGCTCGTGATCACGCTGGTGATGATGGGGCTTGCCACGACCGGCATCGGCCTGTTGCCCGGCTATGCGTCGATCGGCGTGTGGGCGCCCGCGGGCCTCGTCGTGCTGCGCGTGCTGCAGGGCATCGCGGTAGGCGGCGAGTGGGGCGGCGCGGTGCTGATCGCGAGCGAGAACGCGCCGAAGCATCGCAGCATCCTGTATGCGGCGTTCGCGCAGCAGGGTTCGCCCACCGGCAACCTGCTCGCCACCGCTGCCTTCTTCGCGCTGAGCGCGCTGCCGACGCTGTCGTTCCTGATGTGGGGCTGGCGCATTCCGTTCCTGCTGTCGGCGGTGCTCGTGATCATCGGGATGGTGATCCGGCTGCGGCTCGAGGAATCGATCGACATGCAGCGCGTGCTCGCGCGCAAGCGCACGGTGAAGCTGCCGTTGCGCGACGTCGTGCGCGACCACTGGCCGGTCGTGCTGCTCGCGGCCGGCACGCTGCCGGTGATCAACGTCACGTATTTCCGCAGCACGTTCGCGCTGTCGTGGGCGACCAAGGAGCTCGGTTATGCGCAGGGCACGTTCCTCGGCATCCTGTCGATCTCGCTCGTCGTGCAGTTCCTGATGCAGCCGGTCGGCGCGTGGTTCGTGTCGAAGGTCGACATGCGGCGCGCGATGTGCTGGATCCTGATTCCGGAGATCGTGCTGATGCCGGTGATGTTCCATGCGCTCGCGACGCGTTCGTACTGGGTCGCCGTCGCGGGCATGTGCATCTCGACGATTCCGTCGGCGATGTTCTACGGTGCGGTCGGCGGCGTGCTCGCGCGCGTGTTTCCGGCCAACATCCGCTATACGGGCCTGTCGCTCGCGTACCAGCTGAGCGCGCTCGTCGTCGGCGGCGGCACGCCGGTGCTCGCGCAGGCGATCCTGAACGCGACCGGCAGCATCGTCGGCGTCGCGATCGCGTCGGGGTTGTACGCGCTCGTGTCGCTCGCGTGCATGCTCGCGCTGCTGAATCGCACCGGCTACCGCGCGGACGAGCTGTCGACGGCCGAGCGCAGCGACGCGGCCGAGTGGGGCGCCGAAAGTGCGAGCGCTGAAAGTCCGGCCGGCGAGACCGCCCAGCCAGGCGAGCGCGGCGCGTTGAAACCGGCGGGGTGAGACGGGGAGGCCGGCGTGATTCGGCACGCTGGCGATTCGGTAATTCGGTAACTCGGTGAGGCGGTAATGCGGTGACGCGATAATTCGCCGCTCCGGCGGCATCGCGCGCCGGACGGATCGCGCGCCGCACGGCCTCGACTCACGCCAAAAATCTCGCGTCCCAAAAGCAAACGGCACCGTGCGATCCACGGTGCCGTTTGCCTGGCGGTTGCTTCACGTCGCGACGAGGCCGGCACGGCCGGCCATCGCGCTGCGCGGTGCTTAGCCTTCCGTCGGCGGCACGTAGCCGGACGCCTGGTCGGCGCCGTCGCCGAAGAAATACTTCTCGGTCTGCTTCATCAGGTACTGGCGCGCGCGCGGGTCGGCCATGTTCAGGCGGTTCTCGTTGATCAGCATCGTCTGCTGCTTGAGCCAGCCTTGCCACGCTTCCTTCGACACGCTTTCGTAGATGCGCTTGCCGAGTTCGCCCGGCAGCGGCGGGAAATCGAGACCCTCGGCTTCCTTGCCGAGCTTCGCGCATTGGATCATTCGAGCCATCGTGTACTTCTCCTGTAATCGGTCTGGGGGAGGGCAGTCGTGCCTGTGCTCAGAGCTGCTTCATCAGCACGAGCGACTTGCGCTGCCAGTTGTAGAGTTTGCGGCGGTCTTCCGGCAGGTCGTCGACGCTGACCTTGACGAAGCCGCGCTTGAGGAACCAGTGCTCGGTGCGCGTCGTGAGCACGAAGATGTGCGTGAGGCCGCGCGCCCGGGCGCGCTGCTCGATGCGCTTGAGCAGGCGTTCGCCGTCGCCCGAGCCCTGCGCTTCCGGCGCGACCGTCAGGCACGCCATCTCGCCGATCTTTTCCTGCTGGTACGGATACAGCGCCGCGCAGCCGAACAGCACGCCATCGTGCTCGATCACCGAGAAGTGGTCGATGTCGCGTTCGATCTGGTGGCGGCCGCGCCGCACCAGCGTGCCGTCCGACTCGAGCGGCTCGATCAGCGACAGGATGCCGCCGACGTCGTCCGGCGTCGCTTCGCGCAGGCTCTCGAGGTTCTCGTACGAGATCATCGTGCCGACGCCGTCGTGCAGGAACAGTTCGAGCAGCATGCTGCCGTCGAGCGACTGCGGAATCAGGTGGGCCCGGGTCACGCCGCCGCGGCACGCGCGGATCGAGTGCTTCAGGAAGAACGCGTCGTCGCCCTGGATGTTGCCCGAATCGAGCAGCTCGGCGGCCGCGTCGAGCGACATTTCGCGGATCAGCCCGCCTTCGTCGTCGACGATGCCGGGCGCTTCGGTCAGGAAGATGATCTTGTCGGCGCGCAGCGCGATCGCGGCGGCCGATGCGACGTCTTCCATCGACAGGTTGAACGCCTCGCCGGTCGGCGAGAAGCCGAGCGGCGACAGCAGCACGAGCTTGCGGCTCGCGAGCGAATGACGGATCGATTCGGCGTCGATCTTGCGCACGATGCCCGTGTGCGCGAAATCGACCCCGTCGAGAATCCCCACCGGCCGCGCGGTCACGAAGTTGCCGGACACGACGCTGATGTGCGCGTGCGCCATCGGCGAGTTCGGCAGACCCTGGCTGATCGCGGCCTCGATGTCGAGACGCACTTCGCCGGCCGCTTCCTTCGCGGATTCGAGCGCGCGCGCATCGGTGATGCGCAGCCCGTGCGAAAACTCGGATTCGACACCATGCAGGCTCAGCTGCTCCTCGACCTGCGGCCGCGAGCCGTGCACCAGCACGATCTGGATGCCCATCGCCTGCAGGAGCGCGATGTCGGACACGAGCGCGTTCAGCAGGCCCTGCTGTACCACCTCGCCGCCGAACCCCACGACGAACGTGCTGTTGCGGAACTTGTGGATATAGGGCGCGACGGAACGCATCCAGTCGACGAACTGCGCGTGGCTGGCGGCCGAATCGTCGGCGGCCGGCGGCGTCGCGGCGCCGGTCTGGGCGGGAGGGAGGTCGGTTTGGGAATTCATGGGCGGGATTATAATGCGCCCCCATGTCGAATGTACCTAAAAGTCCCGCGCCGACGCGGGCCAAAGCGCCGTCGGCGACGCACCCGGATGGTGCGGCCGATGCGCGTCAGCAGCAGGGCCAGCCGCCGCGCCAGCAGCAGGAAAAGCCGGCGGGCAAGCCGGCCCACGCGCCGCGCGGCGACGAACGGCGTGGCGATACGCGCCAGCCGTCCGCGAAGGGCGCACCGCAGGCCGCCGGCGAGCGCGCTCCGCGCCGTGAGCGTGCGCCGCGCGCCACCGTCGCGCCGAATCCCGTTCCGCCGATCACTTACCCCGAAAGCCTGCCGGTGTCGGGCAAGCGCGACGAAATCGCGCGCGCGATCGCCGGTCATCAGGTTGTCATCGTCTGCGGCGAGACGGGTTCGGGCAAGACCACGCAGCTGCCGAAGATCTGCCTCGATCTCGGCCGCGGCCTCGGCGCCGGCGGCACGGGCCTGATCGGCCATACGCAGCCGCGGCGCCTGGCCGCATCGTCGACCGGCCGCCGGATCGCCGAGGAACTCGGCACGCCGTTCGGCGAGGTGGTCGGCTACAAGGTGCGCTTCACCGACAATCTCGCGCCGGGCGCGTCCGTCAAGCTGATGACGGACGGCATCCTGCTCGCCGAGACGCAGACCGATCCGCTGCTGAAGGCGTACGACACGCTGATCATCGACGAGGCGCACGAGCGCAGCCTGAACATCGACTTCCTGCTCGGCTACCTGAAGGAAATCCTGCCGCGGCGGCCCGACCTGAAGCTGATCGTCACGTCCGCGACGATCGACGCCGATCGCTTCGCGCGCCATTTCGGCACCGACGAGCGCCCGGCGCCCGTGATCGAGGTGAGCGGGCGGCTGTACCCGGTCGAGATGCGCTACCGGCCGGTGGCCGAGGACCGCCCGGCGGTCAAGAATGCCGAAGGCACCGGCGGGCGCGACCGCGTGAAGACCGCGCGCGAGGCCGAGCGCGACCTGATGGACGCGATCGTCGACGCGGTCGACGAGCTGTGCCGCGAAGGCCCCGGCGACGTGCTGGTGTTCCTGCCCGGCGAGCGCGAGATCCGCGAGGCGGCCGAGGCGCTGCGCAAGCACCATCCGCCGCACACCGAGATCCTGCCGCTGTTCGCGCGGCTGTCGGCGTCCGACCAGGACAAGGTGTTCAAGGCGTCGAACGCGCGCCGCATCGTGCTCGCGACCAACGTGGCCGAAACCTCGCTGACGGTGCCGGGCATCCGCTACGTCGTCGACACCGGGCTCGCGCGCGTGAAGCGCTATTCGTACCGGAACAAGGTCGAGCAGCTGCAGGTCGAGTCGATCTCGCAGGCCGCGGCGAACCAGCGCGCGGGCCGCTGCGGCCGGGTGGCCGACGGCGTCTGCATCCGCTTGTACGAGGAAAGCGACTACCAGGCGCGCGCGCGCTTCACCGATCCGGAAATCCTGCGCTCGTCGCTCGCGTCGGTGATCCTGCGGATGAAATCGCTGCACCTGACGGCGATCGAATCGTTCCCGTTCCTCGAGCCGCCGCCCGGCCGCGCGATCGCGGATGGCTACCAGTTGCTCAATGAACTCGGCGCGGTCGACGACGACAACGCGCTGACGCCGCTCGGCCGCGAACTCGCGCGGCTGCCGCTCGATCCGCGCGTCGGCCGGATGATTCTCGCCGCGCGCGACCAGCAGTCGCTGCGCGAGGTGCTGATCATCGCGAGCGCGCTGTCCGTGCAGGACCCGCGCGACCGGCCGATCGAAGCGCAGGAGCAGGCCGACCAGGCGCACCGCCGGTTCGCCGACGAGCGTTCCGAATTCCTGCAGTGGCTGAAGATCTGGGCGTGGTTCGAAGAGGCCGTCGCACACAAGAAGTCGAACCGCCAGCTGATCGACGCGTGCCGGCAGAATTTCCTGTCGCACCTGCGGCTGCGCGAATGGCGCGACGTCCATTCGCAGCTGCTGACGGTCGTGCGCGAACACGGCTGGCGCCTCAACGAGGTCGAGGCGACCTACGAGCAGGTGCATCTGGCCCTGTTGACGGGCCTGCTCGGCAACCTCGGCATGAAGGCCGACGACGATCCGCACTACCTCGGCGCGCGCGGCATCAAGTTCTATCTGTGGCCGGGCTCCGCGCTCGCGAAGAAGGCCGGCCGCTGGGTGATGGCGGCCGAACTCGTCGAGACGAGCCGGCTGTACGCGCGCTGCCTGGCGAAGATCGAGCCGGAGTGGGTCGAGAAGATCGGCGCGCACCTGCTGAAGAAATCGCTGTCGGAGCCGCATTGGGAAAAGCGTCCCGCGCAGGTCAGCGCGTTCGAGCGCGCGACGCTGTACGGGCTGCCGATCTACCACCGCCGGCGCGTCGCGTTCGGCAAGCAGGACCCGGCGCGGGCGCGCGAGCTGTTCATCCGCGGCGCGCTGGTCGAAGGCGAATTCGACACGAAGCTGCCGTTCTTCGCGCACAACCGCAAGCTGCTCGCCGACATCGAGCAGCTCGAGCACAAGTCGCGCCGCCAGGACGTGCTGGTCGACGACGAGCTGATCTACGCGTACTACGACCAGGCGATCCCGGAAGGAATTCACACGGGCGTCGCGTTCGAGCGCTGGTATCGGGACGAAGTGAAGAAGGGCGGCCAGGCGGAGGACAAGCAGCGCCTGCTGTACCTGTCGCGCGACGACCTGATGCGCCACGAGGCGGCCGGCGTCACGACCGAGCTGTTTCCGAAGCGCGCGACGATGGCCGGCGTCGAGATGGCGCTGACCTACCACTTCGAGCCCGGCACGCCGCGCGACGGCGTGACGCTCGCGGTGCCGCTCTATGCGCTGAACCAGGTCGACGCGCGCCGCTGCGAATGGCTCGTGCCGGGGATGCTGAAGGAAAAGGTGCAGCTGCTGCTGAAGTCGCTGCCGCAGAAGCTGCGCCGGCATTGCGTGCCGCTGCCCGAGTACGCGGCCGGCTTCGTCGAGCGCACGGGCCGCGAGCGCTTCGGCGCGGGCGGCCTCGTCGAGGCGCTGATCGCCGACGTGCGCGGCGAGACGCAGGTCGCGATGAAGACGGCCGACTTCAAGCTCGAGACGCTGCCCGCGCACCTGTTCATGAACTTCAAGGTGATCGACGAGCACGGCCGCCAGCTCGCGATGGGGCGCAATCTCGCGCAACTGCGCCAGGAACTCGGCGCGCAGGCGCAGCAGCAGTTCCAGAAGATCGCGGCGGCGTCGACGATCGCGCCCGGCGGCGAAGCCGGCGCGGACGACGCGGGCGCCACGCCGGCGCCGGCCGCCACGGCGGGTTCCGCAGCTTCGGCGGCGAAGGGCGGCAAGCCGGGCAAGGGCGTCGCACCGAACACGGCCGCCCCGGCGGAAGCCGGCGCGACCGCGCTGTACGAGAACCTGACGACGTGGAACTTCGGCAAGCTCCCCGAGCTGCTGGAGATCCGCCGGCGCGGCCAGACGCTGTACGGCTATCCGGCGCTCGTCGATCGCGGCACGCATTGCGACGTCGAGGTGTTCGACTCGCCGGAGGAGGCCGCGCGGATCCACCGGGCCGGCTTGCGGCGGCTGTTCGCGCTGCAGCTGAAGGAGCCGATCAAGTTCCTCGAAAAGAACTTGCCGGGGCTGCGCGAGATGGCGATGCAGTACATGTCGCTCGGCACGCAGGACGAGCTGCGCGACCAGCTGATCGACACGGCGCTCGACCGCGCGTGCCTGCAGGATCCGCTGCCCGACGACGACGCGAGCTTCCACGCGCGCCGCGACGAAGGCCGCAGCCGACTGAACCTGCTCGCGCAGGAGATCGCGCGGCTCGTCGGGCAGATCCTCGCCGAGTACGCGGGGCTCGCGAAGAAGCTCGCGCAGGCGAAGCCGTTCGCGCAGGCCCACGCGGATCTGCAGCAGCAGCTCGCCGCGCTGGTCGGCAAGCGCTTCGTGATCGACACGCCTTACGTGCAGCTTGCACACTTCCCGCGCTACCTGAAAGGCATCGCGCTGCGGATCGACAAGCTGAAGGCCGACCCGGCGCGCGACGCGAAGCAGTCCGGCGAGCTGCTGCCGCTCGTCCAGCAGTACCAGCGCGCGGTGTCGCAGCGCGGCGGCGTCGCCGACCCGCGGCTCGCGGAATTCCGCTGGCTGCTGGAGGAACTGCGCATTTCGCTGTTCGCGCAGGAACTGCGCACGCCGATGCCTGTCTCTGTCAAGCGTCTGCACAAGGTCTGGGAGTCGATGCAGCGCTAGCGCAACGGCGGTTTTCCGGGCCCGCACCGGCGGCCGGCCCGGCCGGCCGCGCGGCGCCTGCCGCGGCGGGCCGCACGGCGGCCGCGGCCGTGCGTCGAAGTGGCGCAGAGCCGACTCTCGTCAACCGGCAGGGCCGGTCGAGCGTTTTACAATGACTGCTGTTCCACGACGTGAGTCTTCATGCGCACTTTCCTTTCCTTCGGCCGCACGCTTGCGCTGGCCGCCGCCGTGCTGGCGCCCGCCGCGCACGCGAATGACGTGATCATCCTCAATTCGGCCGAAGCGACGCTTTCCCTGATCGATCAGCAGACTCGCCAGGTCGTCGGCACGATGCCGACCGGCAAGGAGCCGCACCACCTGATGGCGACGCCGGACAATTCGTCGCTGATCGTCGCGAATTCAGTCTCGAACAGCCTGATGTTCGTCGATCCGAAGACGGGCAAGCTGCAGCGCACGGTCGAAGGCATCGAGGATCCGTACCAGCTCGGCTTCTCGCCCGACAACAAGTGGTTCGTGTCGACCGGGCTGCGCCTCGACCGACTCGACATCTACAGCTACGACGGCCGCGACCTGCATCTCGTCAAGCGCTTGCCGCTCGCGGTGATGCCGAGCCACATCGCGTTCACGAAGGACAGCAAGACCGTGCTCGTGTCGCTGCAGGTGTCCGGCGAGATCGCGGCGGTCGACCTCGCGACGCAGACGGTCAAGTGGAAGATGCCGGTCGGCAACGTGCCGGCGGGCCTGTGGATGACGCCGGACGACAAATACCTGCTGGTCGGCATGACGGGCGCCGATTACGTCGCGGTCGTCGACTGGCGCAATCAGAAGGTCGTGAAGACCATCCAGACCGGCAAGGGCGCGCACAACTTCCGCTCGCTCGCCGACGGCACGCACGTCGCGATCACGAACCGGGTCGCGAACACGATCAGCATCATCGACGAGAACACGCTCACCAAGGTCGGCGACATCACCGGCCTGCTGCCGGGCCCGGACGACATGGAGCTGTCCGCCGACAAGAAGACGCTGTGGGTGACGTTCCGCTTCGCGAAGAAGGTCGGGATCATCGACCTGGCGTCGCGCAAGCTGGTGCAGACGATCTCCGTCGGCCGTTCGCCGCACGGCATCTACTTCTACGACCGCGCGCCGTGGAAGGCTGCGAACGGCGCGTGACGGGCGGAGGCGGACGATGCTGCACCTGATCGATGCGTTCGTGTCGGACATCCAGACCTGGCTGTACGTCGACGTCGTGCAGCCGCTCCTCTTCAAGTTCAACCTGATGGACTATGACGAGGACACCTACGACGCGCTGTACTGGGTGATCATCGGCGCGCTCCAGATGGTGCTGATGTTCGCGCTGCTGCGCCCGCTCGAGGCGCTCGCGCCCGTCGAGCGCTGGAAGAACCGCCGCGCGGTGCGGGTCGACGTGATCTATACCGCGATCTCGAAGCTCGGCATCTACACGCTGTTCTTCTTCTTCGCGCTGCAGCCGGTGTTCGACCGCTTCCAGGCGTGGCTGCGCCTGCACGGCGTTGCGAACGTCAATCTCGACTATCTGTGGCCGGGCGTGACCTCGCGGCCGATCGTCGCGTTCGCGATCTACCTCGTCGTGCTCGACTTCGCCGGCTACTGGTATCACCGCTGGCAGCACAAGTTCGGCATCTGGTGGGAGCTGCACGCGGTGCATCACAGCCAGCGGCAGATGTCGTTGTGGTGCGACGACCGCAACCACCTGCTCGACAACGTGCTGCAATCGTGTTTCTTCGCGGCGATCGCGCTCGTGATCGGCGTGACGCCGTCACAGTTCGTCGTGCTGACCGCGGTCACGAACTTCGTGCAGAGCATCCAGCATACGAATGCGCGGCTGTCGTTCGGCTGGCTCGGCGAGCGTCTGCTCGTGAGCCCGACCTTCCACCGGCGCCACCACGCGGTCGGCTACGGCCACGAAGGCACCAAGTACGGCTGCAACTTCGGCGTGCTGTTCCCGTGGTGGGACATGATGTTCGGCACGGCGTCGTGGAACCGCACGGTCGAGCCGACCGGCATCCGCGAGCAGGTCGAAGGCGTGTCCTACGGCGAAGGCTTCTGGGCGCAGCACGGCCTCGCGTTCGTGCGGATCTTCCGGCGCCTCGTTCCCGCGAAGCGCGGCGCGGCGTCGGCCTGAGCGCGTCACTTCCCCGTTGAACGGCTTTCCCGCACGGCCCGCATGCGCTTTGGCGCATGCGGGCCGTGTGGTTTATCCTTTTCCCGTTTTTCATCGTCGATACAGGTTCGCATGAACGACTTGCTGCGCTCCTTCGTCCGGGCGTTCGCCAGCGCGCTGCACCCGCGCATGCTGTGGCTCACCCTGATGCCGTTCGTCGTCTCCGCGCTGCTGTGGGGCGTCGTGCTGTGGTTCTCGTGGCAGACGCTGATCGACGCCACGCGCGGCGCGCTCGACGGCTTCATGCTGACCGCCGCGCTGTACCGCGCGTTCGACGCGCTCGGGATGTCGCAGCTGCATGCGGTCGTCGCGCCGTTCGTCGTCGTGTCGCTCGCGATTCCGCTGATCGTGCTGACCGTGCTGCTGCTGATCGCGACGATCTCGATGCCGGTCGTGATCAGGCACCTGTCGAACCGGCAGTTCGCCGCGCTGGAGGCGAAGCGGGGCGGCACGTTCTTCGGCAGCGTGTTCAATTCGCTCGGCGCGGCGATCGTGGGCGTCGTGCTGCTCGTCGTCACGATTCCGCTGTGGCTGATCCCGCCGTTCTTCGCGCTGTTGCCACCGGTGATCTGGGGCTGGCTCACGTACCGCGTGATGACCTACGACGCGCTCGCGCAGCACGCGAGCCGCGACGAACGCCGCGCGCTCGTGCGCCAGCATCGCTGGCCGCTGATCGGCATCGGCGTCGCGACCGGGCTGCTCGGCACCGTGCCGACCTTCGTGTGGGTGTCGTCGGTCTGGATGATGGTGCTGTTTCCGTTCGTGGCGGCGGCCATGATCTGGGTTTACGCTTTCATCCTCGTCTTCTCGGCGCTGTGGTTCGGGCACTATTGCCTGCGCGCGCTGGACGACCTGCGTGCGAGTTCGCGCGCCACCGCAATCGACATGGGGCAGGCATGAGCATCGGCATCATCATCATCGGCGACGAAATCCTTTCGGGCCGCCGGCAGGACAAGCATCTGGCGAAGGTCATCGAACTGCTCGGCGCGCGCGGCCTCGCGCTCGACTGGGCCGAATACGTCGGCGACGATCCGGCGCGGATCACCGCGACGCTCGCGCGCGCGATCGCGTCGGGCGACATCGTGTTCTCCACGGGCGGGATCGGCGCGACGCCGGACGACCACACGCGCCAGTGCGCGGCCGCCGCGCTCGGCGTGCCGCTCGCGCTGCATCCGGAAGCGAAGGCGCTGATCTCGGAGCGCATTCGCGAGACGCACACCGATGCGGCCACGCCGGTCGACTTCGAATCGCCGGAAAACCAGCATCGCTTCAACATGGGCGTGTTCCCGGCGGGCGCGACGATCATCCCGAATGGCTATAACCGGATTCCCGGTTTCTCGGTCGGCGATCTCCATTTCGTGCCGGGCTTCCCGGTGATGGCGTGGCCGATGATCGAATGGGTGCTCGACACGAAATACGAGCATCTGCATCACGCGACGCCGCACGCGGAGCGCTCGCTGTACGTGTTCGAACTGCCGGAGTCGACGCTCACGCCGCTGATGGAGAAGATCGAGCGCGATTTCCCGAGCGTGCGCGTGTTCAGCCTGCCGAGCGTCGGCGATGCCGAGCGCGGCGGGATCTACGCGCGCCGGCATATCGACCTCGGCGTGAAGGGCGAGCCGGAGGCGGTCGCGGCCGCGTTCGTGAAGCTGCGCGAAGGCGTGCACCTGCTCGGCGGCGACGTGGTCGAACCGGAGGCGCCGCGCGCCTGAAGGCCTGAAGGCCGCGCGCGTCGATCGCGCATGCGGGCCGTTGAACGGCCCCGCAAAAACCACGGGCCGCGCAACGCGGCCCGTCATCGGGATGTCATCGCCCGGCTCGACGATGTGGCAGTCGGGCGCGCCTGGGCTGATGCGCCGTCAGGCGCCGATCCACGGCAGTTTCCGGAAGCACCAGCCGTCGACCGTCTTGCGGTGGCCTTCGGCATCCTTGCCGCCCTCGAAGCCTTCGAGCAGGTCGAAGGCCTTCGTGAAGCCGGCCTGCGTCGACGCGACCGCGGCGAGCTTCGAGCGCGCGGCGCTGCGGCACAGGAACAGGATCGGCGTATCGGCCGGGAGGGCCGCTTTCAGTTGATCGATGAATTCGGCGTTCGGCACGCCGCCCGGATAGCGCGTCCATTCGAGGTGCAGGTACTGGCCGTCGCCGACGAGCGGGCGGCCGATCCAGTCGAGCTCGGCGCGGGTGCGCACGTCGACGAGGCGTGCCGACGGGTCGAGCTGCAGCAGCTCGAACGCCTCGGCCGGCAGCAGGGCGCCGGCATAGTTGAGCGCGCCTTGGGCGCGGCGTTCTTCGGCCTTCGCGTAAAGCTGGTCGAGCGTACTCATGGCAGGAGGTCTCCGTATCGGTCAAACGAACATTCTAGCGCGGCGGCGCCGCGCGGATGTCCGCGTGCCCGGTGGCGCATGCACCGCCCACGCGCTCACCAAAAGAGTGCAGAATGGCATGAATGCACCAGAATGATTCAGTGTCGCCGTCGCTTCATCAAGATTGCACCGTTGCGGTGCGGATGCGCCGCCGCCGGTGCGGCGCTCGGCCCCGGAATCGCGCAGCCGGGCCCCGCTACGGCGCGGGTCGGCGTGATTCGCGTCGGTTTTGCGATGGTTGGCACGGAAGCTGCTATATAGAATTCGGTCGACCCGGGGCACGCTGCGCCAAAGCCAGACTCCGGGCAGCTCGATAAACGAGGCGGTTCCCAGTCCGCCGGAATTGTTCAATCAGGAGAAGAGGTTATGAGTAAAACCGTCGCCGACGTCATGCAGCTCGTGAAGGACGAGGACGTCAAGTTTGTCGATTTCCGCTTCACGGATACGCGCGGCAAGGAACAGCACGTGTCGGTGCCGGTTTCGGCGTTTGACGAAGACAAGTTCGAAAGCGGCCATGCATTCGACGGCTCGTCGATCGCCGGCTGGAAGGGCATCGAGGCGTCGGACATGCTGCTCATGCCGGACCCGAGTGCCGCATTCGTCGACCCGTTCTATGAAGAGTCGACCCTCGTGCTGACCTGCGACGTGGTCGAGCCGGCCGACGGCAAGGGCTACGAGCGCGATCCGCGTTCGCTCGCGAAGCGCGGCGAAGCGTACCTGAAGAGCACGGGCATCGGCGACACCGCGTACTTCGGTCCGGAACCGGAATTCTTCATTTTCGACTCGGTCCAGTGGAACACGGACATGTCGGGCTGCTTCGTGAAGATCAACTCGGAAGAAGCACCGTGGTCGGCTGGCAAGGAATTCGAAGGCGGCAACACGGGCCACCGTCCGGGCACGAAGGGCGGCTACTTCCCGGTCGCACCGGTCGACACGTTCCAGGACATGCGTTCGGAAATGTGCCTGCTGCTCGAACAGCTCGGCATCCCGGTCGAAGTGCACCACCACGAAGTGGCGGGCCAGGGCCAGAACGAAATCGGCACGAAGTTCTCGACGCTCGTGCAGCGCGCCGACTGGACGCAATGGTCGAAGTACATCATCCACAACGTCGCGCACTCGTACGGCAAGACGGCGACCTTCATGCCGAAGCCGGTGGTCGGCGACAACGGTTCGGGCATGCACGTTCACCAGTCGATCTGGAAGGACGGCCAGAACCTGTTCGCGGGTAACGGCTACGCGGGCCTGTCGGAACTGGCGCTGTTCTACATCGGCGGCATCATCAAGCACGCCCGTGCGCTGAACGCGATCACGAACCCGACGACGAACTCGTACAAGCGTCTGGTCCCGCACTTCGAGGCACCGGTCAAGCTCGCGTACTCGGCACGCAACCGTTCGGCATCGATCCGCATTCCGCACGTGTCGAACCCGAAGGGCCGCCGTATCGAAACGCGCTTCCCGGATCCGATGGCGAACCCGTACCTGTGCTTCACGGCGCTGATGATGGCCGGCCTCGACGGGATCCAGAACAAGATCCATCCGGGCGAAGCCGCGGACAAGAACCTGTACGACCTGCCGCCGGAAGAGGACGCAAAGATCCCGACCGTCTGCGCAGGCCTCGACCAGGCACTGGAAGCGCTCGACAAGGATCGCGAGTTCCTGACGCGCGGTGGCGTGTTCACCGACGGCATGATCGATGCGTACCTCGCGCTGAAGGAGCAGGAGCTGGCGAAGTTCCGCATGACGACGCATCCGATCGAGTTCGAGATGTACTACTCGCTGTAATCGGCGATGGCGCTTCGATTCAGCGCCGTCATGCCGGTTCGTTCCCGTCGCGCGGCCTGCGGCGGGAACCGCGGAGTCTGAAGGGGGACGGCGTCCAGCCGTCCCTTTTTTGTTCCGAAAATTTCCAATTTCCGACCCGGTAACGCGCGACGACACGCACGATGGCTCTGAAGAATCTCATCAAGGCGAAGACGGGGCAGCCCGAGCGACTGACGGAAGACGAGCGGCTCGCGCGCTCGGGCCTGCTTGCGGGGCTGGAAGCGCTGCCGACGGCCGTGATCGTGCTCGACCGCAAGACGCTGCGGGTCGCGTTCGCGAATCCGTCCGCGGAGGCGATGCTCGACATCTCGCGCCGGCAGCTCGCACAGCGGCCGTGGGGCGAGATTTTCCCGAATGCGAACGAACTCGCGTCGACGATCACCGCGATCGGCCAGGAGCGCTTTCACGCGACGCATCTCGATACCGTGCTCGACCGGCCCGGCCGCGAGCCGCTGCACGTGCATGCGATCGTCGGCTTCCTCGAGACCGTGCCCGATTTCGTGCTCGTCGAGCTGTTCGAGAACGAACGGCAGTCGCGCACCGATCGCGAGGAGCGCATCCACGACCTGACCGCGGTCAACAAGCAACTGATCCGCAACCTCGCGCACGAGATCAAGAACCCGCTCGGCGGCATTCGCGGCGCAGCCCAGCTGCTCGAATTCGAACTGAGCGAGCGCGAGCGCGGCGAGTTGCGCGAATACACGCAGGTGATCATCAAGGAGTCCGACCGCCTGCAGACGCTCGTCGACCGGTTGCTGGAGCCGCACCGGCATCCGCACATCGTCGGCGACGTGAACATTCATGAAGTGTGCGAACGCGTGCGCGCGGTGATGCTCGCGGAATTTCCGCGCGGGCTCACCATCGAGCGCGACTACGACGTGAGCGTGCCGGACTTGCGCGGCGACAAGGAGCAGCTGATCCAGGCGCTGCTGAACATCGTGCGCAACGCGGCGCAGGCGCTGCGCGAGCGGATCGCGCAGGGCGACGCGAAGATCGAGCTGCGCACGCGCATCGCGCGCAAGGTGACGATCGCGAAGCGCCTGTACAGGCTGGCACTGGACTTGCACGTGGTCGACAACGGGCCCGGCATTCCGGAGGAGATCCGCGACCGGATCTTCTACCCGCTCGTGTCCGGGCGCGACGACGGCAGCGGCCTCGGCCTCACGCTCGCGCAGACGTTCGTGCAGCAGCACGACGGGATGATCGAGGTCGAGAGCCGGCCCGGTCGTACCGAATTTCAGATCCTGCTGCCGCTCGATCATTGAGCGGCAGCATGGCGATTCACCGGATTCACCCATACCTGACCGACCTATGAAGCCGATCTGGATAGTAGACGACGATCAATCGATCCGCTGGGTGCTCGAAAAGGCACTCGCCCGGGACAGCTTCGCGACGAAGAGCTTCGCGAACGTGCGCGACGCGCTGGCCGCGCTCGACCACGAGACGCCGCAGGTGCTCGTGTCCGACATCCGGATGCCGGGCGGCTCCGGCCTCGAGCTGTTGCAGGCGATGCACGAGCGCCTGCCGGGCCTGCCCGTCATCATCATGACGGCGTTCTCCGATCTCGACAGCGCCGTCGCGGCGTTTCAGGGCGGCGCGTTCGAATATCTCGCGAAGCCGTTCGACGTCGACAAGGCGGTCGAGCTGATCCGCCGCGCGGTCGAGGAGAGCCTGCGCGGCGGCGCGCCGCAGGACGAGCGTGTGGCCGAAGCGCCCGAGATGCTCGGCCAGGCACCCGCGATGCAGGACATGTTCCGCGCGATCGGCCGCCTGTCGCACTCGGCCGCGACCGTGCTGATCACCGGCGAGTCGGGCACCGGCAAGGAGCTCGTCGCGCGGGCGCTGCACCGTCATAGCCCGCGTGCCAACGGGCCGTTCATCGCGCTGAACACCGCGGCGATTCCGAAGGACCTGCTCGAATCCGAACTGTTCGGCCATGAGCGCGGCGCGTTCACCGGCGCGCAGACGACGCGCCAGGGCCGCTTCGAGCAGGCCGAGAACGGCACGCTGTTCCTCGACGAAATCGGCGACATGCCGTTCGACCTGCAGACGCGCCTGTTGCGCGTGCTGTCGGACGGCCAGTTCTATCGGGTCGGCGGCCACAACCCGCTGCGCGCGAACGTGCGCGTGATCGCCGCGACGCACCAGAATCTCGAGTCGCGCGTGCGGCAGGGGCTGTTCCGCGAGGACCTTTACCACCGGCTCAACGTGATCCGGCTGCGGCTGCCGCCGCTGCGCGAACGCAGCGAGGACATCGCGCTGCTCACGCGCCACTTCCTGCAGAAGAGCGCGCGCGATCTCGGCGTCGAGCCGAAGCGCGTGTCCGACGAAGCGCTCGCGTATCTGACGTCGCTCACGTTTCCCGGCAACGTGCGTCAGCTCGAGAACCTCGCAAACTGGCTGACCGTGATGGCGCCCGCGCAGACGGTCGAGATCAAGGACCTGCCGCCCGACCTCGTGCCGGCAGGCGCGCCGGTGACGGCGACGGCCGACGGCGCGGATGCGCACGCCGGCACCGGCGTGGGCGGTGGCGACATCGCGCGCGTGCAGCCGGCAGTGGGTGCGCCGTTGGCGGCTGCGCCCGTCGCGGCCGCGCCGAACGGCGCACCGGCCGGCTATCCGATGTGGGAAAGCGGGCTGCGCACGGAAGTCGCGCGGCTGTTGCGCGAGAATTCGGCCGACGTGATGGACGAGCTCGCGCGCCGCTTCGAGGCGGCCGTGATCCGCGAGGCGCTCGATTTCACGCGCGGCCGCAAGGTCGAGGCGGCGGAGCGGCTCGGCATCGGCCGCAACACGATCACCCGCAAGATCCAGGAACTGCACCTGGAGCCGTAAGCCTCTGTCGCGGCATGCGCGTGCGTCGCGCATGCCGCGATCGGACATAATCGCGGTTTGCCGTCACGTGCGCTCCCGTCATGTCCGATTCCTTCCGCTGGCCCGCCGGGGCCGATCCCTTCCGTTTTCTCGAAGCGCTCGACAGCAAGCGTGCCCGTGCGTGGGTCGACGAGCAGAACGCGCGCACGCGGGTCGCGCTGCGCGACGACGACGCGTATCGCGCGCTGACCGCGCGGCTCGCGCAGGCGTATCTGCCGCGCGAACGCCCGGTGATTCCGACCCGCTGGCGCGACTGGGCGTACGACCTGTGGCAGGACGATCTCCATCCGAAGGGACTGTGGCGCCGCGCGCGCTGGGACGACTGGCGCGCGGGCCGGCCCGAGTGGGAAGCGCTGCTCGACGTCGACGCGCTCGGCGCGCAAGAGGGCGAGTCGTGGGTGTTCGAGCAGGACGCGATCCTGTACCCGGACGGCGACCGCGCGCTGCTGTCGTTGTCGCCGGGCGGCGCCGACGCGGTCGTCGTGCGCGAATTCGACCTCGTGCAGCGCCGTTTCGTCGACGGCGGCTTCACGATCGACGTGCCCGGGAATCACACGATCGGCTGGATCGACCGCGATACCGTCTACGTGAGCTGGGATCGCGGCGAGGCGCATGCGACCGCCGCCGGCTATCCGTACGAAGCGCGCCGCTGGGTGCGCGGCACGCCGCTCGCCGATGCGCCGGTGGTGTTCCGCGGCGAACCCGACGACATCAGCGCGGGCGCGGGGTTCGATCCGATCGACGGCCGCCACGTCGCGTGGCGCAGCGTCGATTTCTTCGACGCGCATGCATACCGGCTGACCGACGCGGGCGAGTGGGCGCGCTACGACGTGCCGACGCACGTCGAGGTCGGTTTCTGGGAAGGCTGGCTGATGCTGGAGCCGCGGCTCGACTGGGACTGCGGCGGCGTGCGCCACGCAGGCGGCTCGCTGCTCGCGATCCGCGAGCAGGCGTTCCTCGCCGGGTCGCGCGAACTCACGACGCTGTTCGAGCCGCGACCGACGACGTCCGCGTGCACGTGGACGCACACGCGCACGATGCTGATCGCGAGCTGGCTCGACGACGTGCACAACCGCACGATGCTGTGGCAGCCGCGCCAGGGCGAGGACGGCGCGTGGACGTGGCACGCGCGGCCGTTCGAATGGCCGGGCGATGCGCAGATCGACGTCGAGCCGGTCGAGTCGACGCTGAACGACGATGTGTACGTGGACGTCGATACCTATCTCGATCCGCCCGAATGCTGGCTTGCCGATCTGGCCGATCGCGCGGCCGATGCGCCGTCGCACCGCGTGCTGCTCGACCGCCCGCCGGTGCGGTTCGATGCGGCCGGGCTCGTCGTGCGTCGGGCGAATGCCCGCTCGCGCGACGGCACGGTCGTGCCGTACACGCTGATCGGGCCGCGTGATGCGCTCGATGGCCTGGCGCATCCCGACGGCAGCGCCCGCGTCGCGCGGCCGTGCCTGCTGTCAGGCTATGGCGGCTTCGCGATTCCGAACCTGCCGGGCTACAGCGATGCACTCGGCATCGCATGGCTCGAACGCGGCGGCGTCGCGGCGTTCGCGCACATCCGCGGCGGCGGCGAATTCGGACCGGGCTGGCACGTCGACGCGCAACGCGAGCATCGGCAGCGCTCGTTCGACGACTTCATCGCAGTGGCCGAGGACCTGATCCGCACCGGCGTGACGACGGCCGCGCAACTCGGCATCGAGGGCGGCAGCAACGGCGGGCTGCTGGTCGGCGCATGCATGGTGCAGCGCCCGGAACTGTTCGGCGCGGTGCTGTGCCGCGTGCCGTTGCTCGACATGCGGCGCTATCCGAAGCTGCACGCGGGCGCCGCGTGGCTCGACGAGTACGGCGATCCGGACGATGCGCGCGAGGGCGCGGCGCTCGCCGCCTACTCGCCGTATCACCGCGTGCGCGAAGGCGTTGCGTATCCGCCGCTGCTGCTGACGACGTCGACGCGCGACGACCGCGTGCATCCCGCGCATGCGCGCAAGATGGCCGCGCGCATGCATGCGCTCGGACACGAACGGGTGTGGTACTGGGAGAACACCGACGGCGGCCACGGCAGCGCCGACGATCTTGAGCGTGCCGAATCCGATGCGGCGGAATTCGGCTTCCTGTGGGCGCATCTCGGGCCCGCGCCCGCGCCCGCGCGCGGTTGAGCGCAGGCGCGAGCGGGCAGGGCGTTCAGCTGACGACCGCGATCACGGGCGTGTGGTCGGACGGCTGTTCCCACGTGCGCGGCACGCGATCGACCTCGCACGACGTGCAGGTTTCGGCGAGCGCCGGCGACAGCAGGATGTGGTCGATGCGCAGCCCCGCGTTGCGGCGGAACGCGAACATCCGGTAGTCCCACCACGTGAAGGTCTTCTCGGGCTGCTCGAAGCGGCGGAACGCATCGACGAAGCCGAGTTCGATCAGTTTCGCGAAATGCGCGCGCTCCTGCGGCGACACGAGGTTCTGGCCTTCCCATTTCGCCGGGTCGTGCACGTCGCGGTCTTCCGGCGCGATGTTGTAGTCGCCGAGCAGCGCGAGCTTCGGGTAGCGCTGCAGCTCGGTGCCCAGCCACGCGTGCAGCGCGTCGAGCCACTGCATCTTGTAGACGAACTTGTCGGAGTCGGGTGCCTGGCCGTTCGGGAAATATGCGGACACGATGCGCACGCCTTCGACCGTCACGGCGACCACGCGCTGCTGCGCGTCGTCGAAGCCGGGGATGTTGCGCACGACGTCCGATTCGTCGACGGCGAGCGTGTCGCGCGCGAGGATCGCGACGCCGTTGTAGGTCTTCTGGCCCGCGAACCAGCTGCGGTAGCCGATCGCTTCGAGATCGGCGCGCGGATATTTCTCGTCCGGCAGCTTCAGTTCCTGCAGGCACAGCACGTCGGCTCCGCTTTGCGCGAGCCAGTCGAGCACGTGCTGCTTGCGGACGTTGAGCGAGTTGACGTTCCAGGTGGCGATTTTCATGAACGGGAATGCGTGCGGGGTAAATGCGAAGGCCGCCATCTTACCGCGAGCACGGGGCGCGAACGCGCGCGACACACGACGTGAAGCCGGTGCCGTGTCGTGCATCGCGATATCGACGGCCTGCGAAGAATTTGTGACAAAAGTATTGACGTGAGTGCTTCATCACCCTATAATTTATTTCTCTGACGCGGGGTGGAGCAGTCTGGCAGCTCGTCGGGCTCATAACCCGAAGGTCGTAGGTTCAAATCCTACCCCCGCAACCAAGCACACCAGACGATGTGCAGCGCAAGTGACCGATGCGACGCTTCGTCGACAGGAACCCGGCCCCGTGCCGGGTTTTTTGTTTTCAGCCCGCCGCCCACTCGACCGCCGCCTTCGCATGCAGCGCGGTCGTATCGAATACCGGCAGCGGCACATCGTCCGCGCCGATCAGCAGCGTGATTTCCGTACAGCCGAGTATCACCGCCTGCGCGCCACGTTTCGCCAGTTCCCCGATGATCGACACGTAGGTCGCGCGCGACCCGGCATCGATCACGCCATGACACAGCTCGTCGTAGATGATCCGGTGCACGTCGTTGCGCGCGGATTCGTCCGGCACCAGCACGTCGAGGCCGAACTTGTCGCGCAGGCGCTCCGCATAGAACGGCAGCTCCATCGTGTAGCGCGTGCCGAGCAGCGCGACGCGCTCGACGCCCGCGGCGCGCAGCGCGGCGCCGGTCGGGTCGGCGATGTGCAGGAACGGCAGCGATACGGCAGCCTCGATCGCGCCGTGCACGCGGTGCATCGTGTTGGTCGTCAGCACGACGAGATCGGCGCCGGCCGCTTCGAGCCGACGCGCGGCATCGGCCATCCGTTCGCCGAGCGCGGCCCAGTCCTGCGCGCGCTGCAGCGCTTCGATCTCCGCGAAATCCACCGTGACCAGCACGCTCTTCGCGTTGTGATGGCCGCCGTGCAGCGCCTTCGAATGGCGATTGATCATCCGGTAGTACTCGGCCGACGATTCCCAGCTCATCCCGCCGATGAGTCCGATCGTTTTCATCCGTCACCTGTGCGTTTCATATGTCGTGGCAGACGAGTATAGGGGGCGGCCAGTGCGCGCGGCGGTACGATCCGTGTGAAGCGGACCGGTACGGCATTGCCGGTCGGGGGTGGCCGGCGAGCGGGTGGAGGCGATCCGAGGCGGTCCGGCTGCGCCGGGCGTCGGCCGTCGGCCGTCGGCCGAACGCGGCAGCACGCGACAGTTGAAACGGCCACTGTGTTTTTGTACAGTATCGGCACCGTGAATCCGACCATCATCCCGCCTGCCGATCCGCGCGGGTCGCCGCCCGGCGACGCGCCGTCGCGCGTGCGCAAGATCATCCACTGCGACTGCGACTGCTTTTACGCGTCGGTCGAGATGCGCGACGACCCGTCGCTGCGCAACCGGCCGCTCGCCGTCGGCGGCCGGCCCGACCAGCGCGGCGTGATCGCGACCTGCAACTACGAGGCGCGGCGCTACGGCGTGCATTCCGCGATGTCGTCGGCGCTCGCGATGCGCAAGTGTCCGGACCTGCTGATCCTGCCGTCCGCGATGGACAAGTACCGTGCGGCGTCGCGGCAGATCATGGCGATCTATCGCGACTACACGCACGACGTCGAGCCGCTGTCGCTCGACGAGGCGTACCTCGACGTCAGCGGTTCGCAACTGTGCCAGGGCAGCGCCACGCTGATTGCGCGGGAGATTCGCCAGCGCGTGTACGACACGGTCGGCGTGACGGTGTCGGCGGGTGTCGCGCCGAACAAGTTCATCGCGAAGATCGCGTCCGACTGGAACAAGCCCGACGGCCTGTTCGTCGTGCGCCCGCATGAGGTCGATGCGTTCGTCGCGGCGCTGCCGGTGCGCAAGCTGCACGGCGTCGGTCAGGTGACGGCCGCGCAGCTCGACCGGCTCGGCATCCAGACTTGCGCGCAGTTGCGCGGCTGGTCGCTGATCGACCTGCATCGCGAGTTCGGCGCGTTCGGCCGGCGGCTGTACCAGCTGGCGCGCGGAATCGACGAGCGGCCGGTGCGCGCCGACCAGGAGCGCAAGTCGGTCAGCGTCGAGACGACCTACGTGACCGACCTGACGACGCTCGAGCAATGCGCGGACGAGATCCGCCGCCTCGTCGTGCAGCTCGATGCGCGGATCGCGCGCGCGGGGGCGGCCCGCACGATCCGCAAGCTCTACGTGAAGATCCGCTTTGTCGATTTCCAGCGTACGACGGTCGAGTGCGTGGCCGACGCGACGAATGCGCAGACGGCCGTCACGCTGCTCGCGAAGGGGCTGCAACGCCGCGCGCAGGCCGTGCGGCTGCTCGGCGTCGGCGTGCGCATCGACGAGGACACGGCCGAGCGTCACGGGCAGTTTTCGCTGTTCGATGACGATGCGGACGAGGGGGCTGATACTGACGCCGCTGCCGCTGCCGCTGCCGCTGCCGCTGCCGCTGCCGCTGCCGCTGCCGCTGCCGCTGCCGCTGCCGCTGCCGCTGCCGCTGCCAACGCCAACGCCAACGCCAACGCCAACGCGGCAACCGACGCAACCGACCCGAACGACGTGAACGGCGCGAACGAGGCGAACGAGGCGAACGAGGCGAACGAGGCGAACGAGGCGAACACCGCCAACGACAAACCCCCCGCGCCATGAAAAAAAGCACCGCCGCAGCGGTGCCTGTCGACGCAACCGGACAAGCCGGACAGCGCGCGCTCAGTGCGCGGGCGAGGCCATCCCGTTGTGACGCAGCAGCGCGTCGATTTCCGGCTCGCGGCCGCGGAACGCCTTGAACGAATCCATCGCCGGCCGGCTGCCGCCGACTTCGAGGATTTCGCGGCGATAGCGCGTGCCGGTCGCCGCGTCGAGCACGCTGCCGCCGGCGGCGGCCGCTTCCTCGAACGCCGCATACGCGTCGGCCGACAGCACTTCGGCCCACTTGTAGCTGTAGTAGCCGGCCGCATAGCCGCCCGCGAAGATGTGGCTGAACGTGTTCGGCCAGCGCGAGAACGCGGCCTGCGGGATCACGTGGTAGCGCTCGTTGATCTCACGTGCGAACGCATTCACGCCGGTCGTGCCGGCCGGGTCGAAGTCGACGTGCAGCAGCATGTCGAACATCGAGAACACGATCTGGCGCAGCGTGCCGAGGCCGCTCTGGAAGTTCTTCGCGGCGATCATCTTGTCGAACAGCTCGCGCGGCAGCGCGGCGCCCGTATCGACGTGCGACGACATCGACGACAGCACGTCCCATTCCCAGCAGAAGTTTTCCATGAACTGCGACGGCAGCTCGACCGCATCCCATTCGACGCCGTTGATGCCCGACACGCCGAGCTCGTCGACGCGCGTGAGCATGTGATGCAGCCCGTGGCCGAATTCATGGAACAGCGTGATGACCTCGTCGTGCGTGAAGCAGGCGGGCTTGCCGCCGACGGGTGCCGAGAAGTTGCAGGTCAGGTACGCGACCGGCGTCTGCACGGTGTCGCCGCGCTTGGCGCGCGCACGCGCATCGTCCATCCACGCGCCGCCGCGCTTGCCTTCGCGTGCGTACAGGTCGAGATAGAACTGCGCGACGAGCGAGCCGTCGCGGTTCTCCACGCGGAAGAAGCGCACGTCCTTGTGCCACACCGGTGCGTCGTCCGGCTTGATCCGCACGCCGAACAGCGTTTCGGTGACGTTGAACAGGCCCTTCAGCACGGCCGGTTCCGGGAAGTACTGCTTGACCTCGTTTTCCGAGAACGCGTAGCGCTGCTGACGCAGCCGCTCGGCCGCGAACGCGACGTCCCACGGGGCGAGCTCGGTCAGGCCGAGTTCCTTCGCGGCGAACGCGCGCAGTTCGTTCCAGTCCTTGTCCGCGTGCGGACGCGCGCGCGTCGCGAGATCCTCGAGGAACGCGATCACCTGCTGCGGCGATTCGGCCATCTTCGGCGCGAGCGATACTTCGGCGAAGTTGCGGTAGCCGAGCATCTGCGCCTCTTCGCGGCGCAGCTTAAGCTCGTCCGCGACGATCGCCGTGTTGTCCCACTCGGCCTTGCCGCCGCCGTATTGCGGCCCGAGTTCGGACGCGCGCGTCGCATACGCGCGGTACAGCGTCTCGCGCATCGCACGGTTCTCGGCGTACTGCAGCACCGGGAAGTAGGACGGGAAGTGCAGCGTGAACTTCCAGCCTTCCTTGCCTTCCTTCTGCGCGGCCTCGCGGGCCGCTTCGATCGCATCGCCCGGCAGGCCGGCCAGCTCGGCCTCGTCCTGCGCGAAATACGCATACGCGTTGGTCGCGTCGAGCACGTGGTCGGAGAATGCCTTCGACAGCGCGGCCTGCTGCTCCTGCAATTCCGCGAAACGCGGCTTCCGATCCTCGGGCAGCTCGGCGCCCGACAGGCGGAAATCGCGCAGGGCGTTGTCGAGGATCTTCTTGCGCTCGGCGGACAGCGTCGCGTATTCGGCGCTCGCGGCAATCGCCTTGTACTTCTCGTACAGCGCGAGGTTCTGGCCGACGCTCGACCAGAATTCGGTCACGCGCGGCAGGTTTTCGCCGTAGGCGGCGCGCAGTTCCGGCGTATCGGCGACCGCGTTCAGGTGGCCGACGACGCCCCATGCGCGCCCGAGCGGCTCCGTCGCCTGCTCGACCGTCTCGACGATCGCGGCCCAGGTCGCCGGCGTCGCGGGTGCGCTCGCCGTGTCGACCGCGCGGTTGGCGGCATCGAGCAGCGTGTCGAGCGCGGGCGTCACGTGTTCCGGACGAATCTCGCCGAAGCGGGGCAGGCCGGAGAAATCGAGGAGCGGATTGGTATTGGCGCTGGCGGACATTAAGACTCCCTGTCTGTTGCCGGATGAACCGGGGTGAAAAGGGTGAGGCGCGATGCGGCGGCGCCCGATATCGACATTATTGGGGCGCATCGCGCGCTTTCCAATCGTTAGTTTCTAACGAGGCGATTGACGGAGCGCGACGCAGAGCCGGAAAGGGTCGAAAGGGGCGGAATGAAGCGGAGCGCGGCAGTATGGCAGGGCGCTGACGCGGCCGCGACGGGCGGCCGGCGGGGCGCCGGCGCACGCATGCGCGCCGGCTGGACGGGCGAGAGGGGCGAAGGCGCTCAGGCGGCCGCGGCGGCGCGCTCGGCGGCTTCGATCGTGTTGATCAGCAGCATCGTGATGGTCATCGGGCCGACGCCGCCCGGCACCGGCGTGATGTGGCCGGCGACTTCCTTCACGCCGGCGAAGTCGACGTCGCCGCACAGCTTGCCCGCATCGTCGCGGTTCATGCCGACGTCGATCACCGTCGCACCCGGCTTGACCATGTCGGCCGTCAGGATGTTGCGCTTGCCGACCGCGGCGACCACGACGTCGGCCTGGCGCGTGTGCGCGGCGAGGTCGCGCGTCTTGCTGTGGCAGATCGTCACGGTCGCGCCGGCTTCGAGCAGCAGCATCGCCATCGGCTTGCCGACGATGTTCGAGCGGCCGATCACGACGGCGTTCGCGCCTTGCAGCGGGATGCCGTGCGCTTCGAACATCTTCATCACACCGTACGGCGTGCACGGGCGGAACAGCGGCTTGCCCGTCATCAGTGCGCCGGCGTTCGCGACGTGGAAACCGTCGACGTCCTTCTCCGGCGCGATCGCCTCGATCACCTTGTGGCTGTCGATGTGCGCGGGCAGCGGCAGCTGGACCAAGATGCCGTGGATCTTCGGGTCGCGGTTCAGTTCGTCGATGCGCGCGAGCAGGTCGGCTTCCGACAGCGTGTCCGGGTACGCATCCTTCTGCGAGAAGAAGCCGTTGTCCTCGCACGCCTTGATCTTGTTGCGCACGTAGACTTCGCTCGCCGGGTTGGCGCCGACGAGGATCACCGCGAGGCCGGGCTGGTGGCCGCGTGCGGTCAGGGCGGCGGCGCGTTCGGCGGCCTGCGCGCGCAAGGTCTTCGAGAGGGCGTTGCCGTCGATGAGGAGGGCTGTCATGGTGGTGGTCCTGCCGGGAAGTTGGAATGCGGGCGTGCGGCGCGCGAAACGCCGCAGCAAAACACGCAATTATACCGGTCGCCTGCCGTCGTCCGACAGCGAATACAAGGAAAGCGTCATGGCGGCGGTGCCGGCGCCCCGGGAGGCGGCGCCGGACCGTGCCGCGCGAGTGGGCCGCATCGCGCGGCGCGGCGGTGCGGCCGGCCGGGCAGGCGCCCGGCGGCCGCGCGCAACGTTCAGGCCTGCTTCTTCGACAGCGCGAGGCGCAGCAGATCGGCGACCGTGTTGACGTTGAGCTTTTCCATGATGTTCGCGCGGTGCGCTTCGACCGTCTTGATGCTGATCCCGAGATCGTCGGCGATCTGCTTGTTCAGGCGGCCGGCGATGATCCGCTCGAGCACCTGCTGCTCGCGCGCGGTCAGCTTCGACAGGCGCTCGCTCGCGGCGCGCTGTTCCTGGACGCTCTTGCTTTCGCTTCGGGCCTTGTCGAGCATCCGCTCGACGAGCTTGCGCAGCTCGGCCTCGTCGAACGGTTTCTCGATAAAGTCCATCGCACCCTTTTTCATCGTCGACACGGCCATCGGCACGTCGCCGTGGCCCGTGACGAAGATGATCGGCAGCGCGGCGTTGTCGGCGATCAGGCGCTCCTGCAGCTCGAGGCCGCTCATGCCCGACATCCGCACGTCGAGGATCAGGCAGGCGATCTGGCCGGCCTGCTGCGCCGGCTGGTACGCATCGAGGAACTGCTCGGCGCTCGAGAAACATTGCACGCGATAGCCGTTCGCCTCCAGCAGCCAGCGCAGCGAGTCCCGTACGGCCTCGTCGTCGTCGACGACGAAGACAGTTTCCTGAGTGGTGGTGACAGGGCTATTCATAGTTCTCCCGTAACGGTATGTGATGCCGATGCCTCGCGCCCCCCTTGGCCGAGATCAGCGGGTTCCCCAATGGGCAGGCTGCAGTGGAATGTCGCGCCGGAAATGCGGCCGTCCGGTTCGACATTGTTGACCACCCACAGACGCCCCCGATGCGATTCGATGATCGAACGGCAGATGTTCAGCCCCATGCCCATGCCGTCGGACTTGGTGCTGTAAAACGGTTCGAACAGGCGTTCGGCGGTCGCTTCGTCGACGCCCGGACCCTGGTCGATCACGCGGATATCGACGAAACCCGCGTCGATGTCGGCGACGACGCGGATCACGCCGTCCGCCGACGCCGGCTTCACGTCGGCCATCGCCTCGGCCGCGTTCTTCATCAGGTTCACGAGCACCTGCTCGATCAGCACGGGGTCGACATAAATAATAGGCATTCTTGCGAGGATTTCCGTGACGATCCGGATCCTGCGCTTCCTGGCCTCGATTTCGGCGAGCCCGACTGCGTCGGCGACGATGTCCGCGACCCGCGCCGGCTGGCGCTTCGGCTCGCTGCGCTTCACGAATTCGCGGATCCGCTTGACGATCATCCCCGCGCGCAGCGCCTGCTGCGCGGTCTTTTCCAGTGCGGGCTGCAGCGTCTCGGGCGTGCCGCGGCCGCTCTTCACGAGCGCGAGCGTGCCCGAGCAATAGTTGTTGATCGCGGCGAGCGGCTGATTCAATTCGTGTGCAATCGACGACGCCATTTCACCCATCGTCATCAATCGGCTCGTGAACTGCAGCTTCTCTTCCTGCTGGTGCGCGAGTTCCTGCGCCTTCTTGCGGGTCGTGATGTCGGTCGCGATCTGCATCTGCGCGAGGTGGCCGTCCACCCACTGGATGTACTGGCGGCGCACCTCGAACCACTTCTGGATGCTCTCGACGTACACCTCCTGCGCGTCTGCCGTGCTGCTCGTCAGCGCGGCGGCCGGCAGGCCCGCGAACGCATCGACCATGTCGATCGAGTCGGATGACGCCTGCGCGCGGTCGAAGCCGCCGCCCGACAGCTCGAGGTGGCCGTCCGGGCGGATCCCGAACAGGTGGCGGTAGTAGCGGTTCGCGAACAGCAGCTCGGCTTCGTCGGCGGCCAGCACCGATACCGCGGCGTCGAGGCTTTCGAGCACCGTCGTGAAGCGCTCGTGCGCGGCCGCGAGTTCCTCGCGCGCGCGCTTCGGCTCGGTGATGTCGGTCATCGACGACATCCAGCCGGTCTGGCGGCCGGAGCTGTCGATCAGCGGCGAAACGTAGAGGCGCGCATGGAACAGCGTGCCGTTCTTGCGCCGCACGCGTAGCTCGAAGCCCGAGCTCGGTGCCTTGCCGCGCAGCGTCATGTCGAGCTGGCGCTGCATTTCGGGATACGAGTCGCGCGGCCAGTAGGGGAACGGTGCGACCTTGCCGACGAGGTCGGTTTCGTCCCAGCCCGTCATCCGGCAGAACGCGGGGTTCACGTGCGTGATGCGGCCGTGCATGTCGAGCACGCGCATGCCGATCAGCACCGAATTCTCCATCGCGCGGCGGAAGAACGCCTCCGCATACAGCGCCTGCTGTGCCTCGAAGCGTTGGCGCGTGTGCTTCCACAGGCTCCAGAGGCTCCACAGCACGAAGCACGACAGGCCGGCCACGAGCCACACGAGCGTGTTGTTGGTCAGGTTCGTGAGCTGCGGGAATGCGTACACGCGCACGGTCAGCCCCTGGCCGGGCGGGTCGAGCGGCAGGTCGTAGTGGGAGTCGCGCGGCAGGCGCGGGCGCGTCGACGTGGACGACAGCTCGCGGTTGTTCGAGTCGGTGATCGAGATCTTGTACTTCGACGACAGCTCCTGCGGGATGTCGTGCTTCAGGATCCCTTCGACCGAGAACACCGCGGCGAGCGCGCCGAGATATTCGCGGTCGCCGCGCATCACGGGCGTCTGCAGCGTGATGAAGCCGTTGCCGAAGTCGTCGTAGATCAGCGGCGAATAGGCCTGGCGGCGCGTGCTGCGCGCTTCGTCGTACGCGCCGCGCACGGCATCCTGCATCTGCGCGTCGCCGGGCTTCGCGAGCCGCTGGCCGAGCAGCGGCGGATGCACGGTCGGCCAGCGCTGCACGCCGGGCGCGGTGTACCAGTTCAGATAGAGGATTTCCGGATGCGTCTGCATCACGTCCGCGACGGCCATCTGGAATGCGTTCTGGTCGAGGCGGCCGGACGCGAGATCGCGCGACAGCGCCTGCAGCTGCTCCTGCGCGCCCGTCATCGACAGGCGGATCTGCTGCTGCGCCCACGCGACGTTACGGAACAGGGTGTCTTCCTGCTGTTGCTGTTCGCGGCGATTGAGGCTCCATAGAATGAGGCTCATTACCACGAGGAACACGAGGATCGACAGCAGCGGCGTCAGCAAATAGGAATTGGACCACCACGGTCCGTGGTGCCAGCGGGACGGCTGCGACTCCGCCGGCGGGCCCGACGGTCGCGCCGAGCGTGCGAAAAGCCGATCGGTCAACATGGCAGGATTGTAGCGCAGCGCAATACATGGAAAACCGATACCGGATATGTTGAACGGAAACGGATTTATGCCCGCGGCGCGTGCCGGAGAGGCCCGCCGCAAGGGTGCAGCGCAGCAATATTCCGCATTACGAGAAAAGATCTCATAATTCGAAAATTCTGTTGCGCGGGGCCGGCCACGCTCATTACAATCCGTCGGAGCTTGCCCGCAGGCCGCGCCGCGTCGTCTGCACGAGAGCGATCCTCACATTCCAGGACCCAGGAGACGAGAATGTCCGCTGTACCGAACGAAGTGATGAAATATGTCGCCGCCGAACGTGACGACGACCCGCAAGAAACCGTTGAATGGCTCGAGTCGCTCGACGGCGTGATCTCCTCGGTGGGCACCGGCCGCGCGCATTACCTGATCGAAAAGCAGATCGAGTTCGCCCGCATGCACGGCGAACACCTGCCGTTCTCCGCCAACACCCCGTACATCAACACGATCCCGGTCGAAGCCCAGGCGAAGATTCCGGGCGACCAGGACCTCGAGCACCGCATCCGTTCGTACACGCGCTGGAACGCGCTGGCGATGGTGCTGCGCGCAGGCAAGGACACGAACGTCGGCGGCCACATCGCGTCGTTCGCATCGGCCGCGACGCTCTATGACGTCGGCTACAACCACTTCTGGCACGCGGCGTCCGACCAGCACGGCGGCGATCTCGTGTTCGTGCAGGGCCATTCGTCGCCGGGCGTGTACTCGCGAGCGTTCCTGCTCGGCCGCCTGTCGGAAGAGCAGCTCGACAACTTCCGCCAGGAAGTCGACGGCAAGGGCATCTCGTCGTACCCGCACCCGTGGCTGATGCCGGACTTCTGGCAGTTCCCGACGGTGTCGATGGGTCTCGGCCCGATCATGGCGATCTACCAGGCACGCTTCATGAAGTACCTGGAATCGCGCGGCATCGCGAAGACCGCCGGCCGCAAGGTCTGGGCGTTCCTCGGCGACGGCGAGACGGACGAGCCGGAATCGCTCGGCGCGATCGGCATGGCGAGCCGCGAGAAGCTCGACAACCTCGTGTTCGTGATCAACTGCAACCTGCAGCGTCTCGACGGCCCGGTGCGCGGCAACGGCAAGATCATCCAGGAACTGGAATCGGAATTCCGCGGCGCCGGCTGGAACGTGATCAAGGTCATCTGGGGCAGCCGCTGGGATGCGCTGTTCGCACGCGACAAGACGGGCGCGCTGATGCGCCGCATGATGGAAGTCGTCGACGGCGAATACCAGACGTACAAGTCGGAGTCGGGCGCGTTCGTACGCGAGCACTTCTTCAACACGCCTGAACTGAAGGCGCTCGTCGCCGACTGGTCGGACGACGACATCTGGGCGCTGAACCGCGGCGGCCACGATCCGCACAAGATTTACGCGGCGTTCCACGAAGCGACCAACACGAAGGGCGCGCCGACCGTCATCCTCGCGAAGACCATCAAGGGCTACGGGATGGGCGAGTCGGGCCAGGCGATGAACATCACGCACCAGCAGAAGAAGCTGCCGGTCGAGCAACTGAAGAAGTTCCGTGACCAGTTCCGCCTGCCGATCACCGACGAGCAGATCGCCGACGTGCCGTACCTGAAGTTCGAGGAAGGCTCGAAGGAACTCGAATACATGCGCCAGAAGCGCATGGACCTCGGCGGCTACCTGCCGCATCGCCGCGAGAAGGCGACGTCGCTGCCGGTGCCGGCACTCGACGCATTCGAGCCGCTGCTGAAGGGTACGGGCGAAGGCCGCGAGATCTCGACGACGATGGCGTTCGTGCGGATCCTGAACATCCTGCTGAAGGACAAGGCGCTCGGCAAGCGCGTCGTGCCGATCGTCCCGGACGAATCGCGCACGTTCGGCATGGAAGGCCTGTTCCGCCAGATCGGTATCTGGAACCAGGAAGGCCAGAAGTACGTGCCGGAAGATTCCGACCAGCTGATGTTCTACAAGGAATCGGAAACCGGCCAGATCCTGCAGGAAGGCATCAACGAAGCGGGCGGCATGTGCGACTGGATCGCGGCGGCGACGTCGTATTCGACGCACGGCGAGATCATGGTGCCGTTCTACATCTTCTATTCGATGTTCGGCTTCCAGCGGATCGGCGACCTGGCATGGGCGGCGGGCGACATGCGCTCGCGCGGCTTCCTGCTCGGCGGCACCGCGGGCCGCACGACGCTGAACGGCGAAGGCCTGCAGCACGAAGACGGTCACTCGCTCCTGTGGGCCGCATCGGTGCCGAACTGCATCAGCTACGACCCGACGTTCGGCTACGAACTCGCGGTGATCGTCCAGGACGGCCTGCGCCGCATGGTGCAGGAGCAGGAAGACGTGTACTACTACATCACGGTGATGAACGAGAACTACGAGCACCCGGCGATTCCGCAGGGCGAGCACGTGGCGGCCGACATCATCAAGGGCATGTACGCGTTCAAGAAGGCCGACGCGGACGCGAAGGCGCCGCGCGTGCAACTGCTCGGCGCGGGCACGATCTTCAACGAAGTGATCGCTGCCGCCGACCTGCTGAAGAACGACTGGGGCGTCGCGGCCGACCTGTGGAGCGTGCCGAGCTTCACCGAACTCGCGCGTGAAGGCCACGAGATCGAGCGCTGGAACCTGCTCCATCCGACCGAGGAGCGTCGCCTGTCGCACGTGCAGAAGTGCCTGAAGGACACGCAGGGTCCGGTCATCGCATCGACCGACTACGTGCGCGCGCTGGTCGACCAGATCCGCGGCCAGATCGATCGCCGCTTCGTCGTGCTGGGCACGGACGGCTTCGGTCGTTCGGACACCCGCGAGAAGCTGCGTCACTTCTTCGAAGTCGACCGTCACTGGGTCACCGTCGCCGCGCTGAACGCGCTGGCCGACGAAGGCACGATCGAGCGCAAGGTGGTCGCGGACGCGATTGCCAAGTACAACCTCGATCCGTCCAAGCCCAACCCGATGACCGTTTAACGCACACGCGCCGTGTGATGCCGCGCGCCGCTTCCGGGAGGGGCGCGCGCGGCCATGGAGACACAAAAAGATGAGTCAAGCGATCGAAGTGAAGGTGCCGGATATCGGCGATTACAAGGACGTGCCCGTCATCGAGGTGCTCGTGAAGGTGGGTGACACGGTCGAGCCCGAGCAGTCGCTCGTCACGCTCGAGTCGGACAAGGCGACGATGGACGTCCCGAGCCCGGCAGCCGGCACGGTCAAGGAAGTGAAGATCAAGGTGGGCGATTCCGTGTCGGAAGGCTCGCTGATCGTCCTGCTCGAAGGCGGCGCCGCGGCGCAGGTGAACGGTGCGGCCGCGCCGGCAGCAGCCCCGGCTCCGGCGGCAGCGCCCGCACCGGCACCGGCTGCTGCCGCGCCGGCTGCCGCGCCGGCAGCGTCGGGCGGCACGCTCGAGGTGAAGGTGCCCGACATCGGCGACTACAAGGACGTCCCGGTGATCGAGATCGGCGTGAAGGTCGGCGACACGGTCGAGAAGGAGCAGTCGCTCGTCACGCTCGAGTCCGACAAGGCGACGATGGACGTGCCGAGCCCGGCCGCCGGCGTCGTGAAGGAAATCAAGGTCAAGGTGGGCGATTCGGTGTCCGAAGGCACGCTGATCGTGCTGCTCGACGCCGCTGGCGGCGCGCCTGCCGCCGCGCCGCAGGCGAGCGCACCGGCTCCGGCCGCTGCCGCGCCGGCACCCGCCGCCGCACCGGCACCCGCGAAGGCTGCACCGGCTCCGGCTGCTGCTGCCGCGCCGGCCGCCGCAGCGTCGGGCGAGTACCGCGCGAGCCACGCATCGCCGTCCGTGCGCAAGTTCGCGCGCGAGCTCGGCGTGGAAGTCGCACGCGTGCAGGGTACCGGTCCGAAGGGCCGCATCACGAAGGACGACATCACCGGCTTCGTGAAGGGCGTGATGACGGGCCAGCGCGCGGCACCGGCCGCGGCAGCCGCGCCCGCAGGCGGCGGCGAGCTGAACCTGCTGCCGTGGCCGAAGGTCGACTTCTCGAAGTTCGGCCCGTTCGAGGCGAAGCCGCTGTCGCGCATCAAGAAGATCTCGGGCGCGAACCTGCATCGCAACTGGGTGATGATCCCGCACGTCACGAACAACGACGAAGCGGACATCACCGAGCTCGAAGCGCTGCGCGTGCAGCTGAACAAGGAGCACGAGAAGGCGGGCGTGAAGTTCACGATGCTCGCGTTCGTGATCAAGGCGGTCGTCGCCGCGCTGAAGAAGTTCCCGACCTTCAACGCGAGCCTCGACGGCGACAACCTGGTGTTCAAGCAGTACTACCACGTCGGTTTTGCGGCTGACACGCCGAACGGCCTCGTCGTGCCGGTGATCCGCGACGCGGACAAGAAGGGCCTCGTCGACATCGCGAAGGAAATGGCCGAGCTGTCGAAGGCCGCGCGCGACGGCAAGCTGAAGCCGGACCAGATGCAGGGCGGCTGCTTCTCGATCTCGTCGCTCGGCGGGATCGGCGGCACCAACTTCACGCCGATCATCAACGCGCCGGAAGTCGCGATCCTCGGGTTGTCGCGCGGGCAGATGAAGCCGGTTTGGGACGGCAAGCAGTTCGTGCCTCGGCTCACGCTGCCGCTGTCGCTGTCGTATGACCATCGCGTCATCGATGGCGCGGAAGCCGCGCGGTTCAATGCGTATCTCGGCGCGTTGCTGGCCGATTTCCGTCGCATCATTCTTTGATGAGCGTGGGAGTGGCTCGCGGGGGCGTGGGTTTTGTGTCGGTCATCCATGCCTTGTCGTTGAACCTGTTTCGCTAACGGTCTATTAGCGTCGCCCCTGCGCGGGGCGGCGGTTACTTTTCTTTGTCTTCCAAAGAAAAGTAACCAAAAGAAAGGCGCGTCCTTGGGCGGACGGCAAAGGTGGTCCTGCCCAGGTTCGCGTTCTTTTGTCAGGCCGTAGTCGGTTCTTGCGGGTTTCTCCCCCTCTGTCTGCAGCTAATCAAGAAGGGGACAGTAATGAGTCTCATCGAAGTCAAGGTTCCGGATATCGGCGATTTCAGCGGCGTCGATGTCATCGAAGTCAACGTGAAGCCGGGCGACGTGATCGAAAAAGAGCAGACGCTCATCACGCTCGAATCGGACAAAGCCTCCATGGAAGTGCCCAGCGACGTCGCCGGCACGGTCAAGGAAGTCAAGGTCAAGGCCGGCGAGAAAGTCTCGCAAGGCACCGTGATCGCCATCGTCGAAGCAGCGGCAGGCGCAGCCGCGCCCGCGAAAGCAGCCGAACCCGCAAAGGCCGCAGCACCGGCTCCGGCCGCCGCGCCCGCCGCCGCCCCGGCCGTCGCTCCGCAAGCCGGCAGCTACAGCGGCTCCGCCGACATCGAATGCGACATGCTCGTGCTCGGCGCCGGCCCCGGCGGCTATTCGGCCGCGTTCCGCTCAGCCGACCTCGGCATGAAGACGGTGCTCGTCGAACGCTACTCGACGCTCGGCGGCGTCTGCCTGAACGTCGGCTGCATCCCGTCGAAGGCGCTGCTGCACACGGCGCTCGTCATCGACGAAGCCGCGGCGCTCGCGTCGCACGGCATCTCGTTCGGCAAGCCGGAAGTCGATCTCGACAAGCTGCGCGACTTCAAGGGCGGCGTCGTCAAGAAGCTGACGACAGGCCTCGCCGGCATGGCGAAGGCGCGCAAGGTCGAAGTGGTCACCGGCGTCGGCGCGTTCGTCGATCCGTATCACATGGAAGTGCAGGGCGAAAACGGCAAGAAGGTCGTCAAGTTCAAGCAGGCGATCATCGCCGCGGGCTCGCAGGCCGTGAAGCTGCCGTTCATGCCGGAAGACCCGCGCGTCGTCGATTCGACGGGCGCACTCGAACTGCGCCAGTTGCCGAAGCGGATGCTCGTGATCGGTGGCGGCATCATCGGCCTCGAAATGGCGACGGTGTACGCGACGCTCGGCGCCGAGATCGACGTCGTCGAAATGATGGACGGCCTGATGATGGGCGCGGACCGCGATCTCGTGAAGGTCTGGGAAAAGTACAACGCGAAGCGCTTCGGCAACGTGATGCTGAAGACCAAGACGGTCGGCGCGGAAGCGAAGGAAGACGGCATCTACGTGAAGTTCGAGGGCGAGAAGGCGCCGGCGGAAGCGCAGCGCTACGACCTCGTGCTGGTGGCGGTGGGCCGCAGCCCGAACGGCAAGAAGATCGGTGCCGACAAGGCAGGCGTCGCGGTCACCGACCGCGGCTTCATCGACGTCGACAAGCAGATGCGCACGAACGTCCCGCACATCTTCGCGATCGGCGATGTCGTCGGCCAGCCGATGCTCGCGCACAAGGCCGTGCATGAAGGCCACGTCGCAGCGGAAGCCGCGCACGGCGAAAAGGCGTACTTCGACGCGCTGCAGATCCCGTCGGTGGCGTACACCGATCCGGAAGTGGCGTGGGCCGGCAAGACGGAAGATCAGTGCAAGGCCGAAGGCATCAAGTACGGCAAGGCCGTGTTCCCGTGGGCCGCATCGGGCCGCGCGATCGCGAACGGCCGCGACGAAGGCTTCACGAAGCTGATCTTCGACGAGGAAACCCATCGCGTGATCGGCGGCGGGATCGTCGGCCTGAACGCGGGCGACCTGATCAGCGAAGTGTGTCTCGCCGTCGAGATGGGCGCGGACGCGGAAGACATCGGCAAGACGATCCATCCGCACCCGACGCTCGGCGAATCGATCGGCATGGCCGCGGAACTGTACGAAGGCGTCTGTACGGACCTGCCGCCGCAACGCAAGAAGTAACGCAATCGGCACGGCCGGCCTCGCGCCGGCCACGAAAAACGCCGCCGCCCGGGATACCCGGACGGCGGCGTTTTCTTTTGCCCGCGGCCGACGGCAGTGCCCGGTCCGTGCCGCGCCACCGCCCGGATGCCCGGATGTTCCGTCGCCGGAAACAAAAAAGCCGCGCAGTGCGCGGCTTTGTCAGGAGCAGGGGACGCTTACGCGGCCGGCTTGCTCGAACGGCGCGATGCAGCAGCGCTCGCAGCCTTCGTCGCGACAGCGGCAGCCGCGTTGAAGTTCGTTTCGGCGATCTCGACGGCTTGCTTGGCAGCCTTCTGGACCGTTTCGTACGTCGTGTTCGCAGCGTTCAGTGCCGACTTCAGTGCGGCGACAGCCGTTTCCGAACCGGCCGGAGCGTTCTTCGCGACGTTGTCGACGAGTGCCTGGACCTTCTTGTTCTGCTCTTCGAATTGCGCTTCGGCAACCTTCGCGAACTCGGCTTGCGTCGACGACGCGATTTCATACAGGTGACGGCTGTACGACAGCACCTTTTCCGCGACCGGCTGCGACAGGCTCGCTTGCAGCGCGATCAGTTCCTGTGCGTCCTTCACCGACAGCAGGCGCTGCGCGTTTTCCTGGCTTTCGGTCAGCGTCGACTTCACGACCTGCAGGTTGAGTTCGATCAGCTTTTCGACGCCTTCGAACGCCTTGGTCGTCAGACCGAACAGGCTTTCGAGGTTGGCTTTCTGTGCGGCGGCGATTTGCTCGGGGGTCAGCAAGGACATGTCAAGCTCCTGAAAAGCGATCACGTCGATCGCAGGGATAAAGGGCACTACGATGGGGAACCTCGGCGCCGCGTGCTTTGTGCAACGCAGCAATGAGTCATATTTTAGGGCAGAGAAAAGTCTTGTCAAGCACTTTTTGTGCATTGCACAATCACGACAAATTATCGATAAAACAACGGGTTATCGCGGCCCGTTCGGAATCGGTTTCAGACGTGTTCCCACATGGTGCGCACTTGGCCGGGGCAGGCGCGCCGCACCCTGATCATGCACAGGTAAACCTGACAGGCATGTGGAACGTTATGCTTCTGTTCCTGTCGAAAAGCGCGCCGTTTCGCGATGCGCATGCCGTGGCGACGTGCCGCCGCCGCGGTCAAGACCGGTGCCTGGTACACCGAACGCCGGATACGTACTTTCCCCGCTTTAATTCGTTGCCAAAGTGACGTTATCTCAATTAACCGCGTGGTAATTCGGGAGACGGGTACTGTCGGGCGGCGCATCCCATGAATTTTTTCGATGGGAGCGCGAGGGTTGATCGAGTCATCATTGGTCGACCCTTACATTCCGGTTTAACGACGATCGGTAAGTGCCTAATATTGCTCTTTTTTTCAGCTTTAACTACACTTGCGGAAACCCCGCCCGCTTTGTCCAGACCCCAATGAAAGCCGAATCGTTTTCACCGCGCAGATTGTTGCAGAGCATGACGCTCGGCACGGCTGTGTCGGTCGCCGTCGCCTTGTTGGCGACCGCCGCGTCCGTCGCGCCCGCTGACGCCTTTGCCGCCACTGCGAAGACCCACCAGGCCGCCAAGAAAGCCGCTTCCACTTCTTCGGAAAAGAAGCGGACGGTGAAGGCCGCCTCCGCGAAATCCGCCAACGTCGCGTCGGCCGATGCGCCGAAGGCATCGCGCAAGCGCGCGACGCTCGCGTCGAACGTGCACGGCCACCGCGGCGCGGTGCGCAAGGTCGCGTTCCAGCCGCGTCGCCCGACGGTCGGCCAGGCATTCGGCCTGCACGACACGCCGGACGCGCTCGCGCTGCGCTCGAGCGTCGCGTACGTCGTCGACCAGAACACCGGCGAGCCGCTGTTCGACAAGAATTCGCTCGCCGTCGTGCCGATCGCATCGATCTCGAAGCTGATGACGGCGATGGTCGTGCTCGACTCGAAGTCGCCGATGACCGACCAGATCGAAGTCACCGACGAAGACCGCGACTACGAGAAGGGCACGGGTTCGCGCCTGTCGGTCGGCTCGGTGCTGTCGCGCGAGGACATGCTGCACATCGCGCTGATGGCGTCGGAAAACCGCGCGGCCGCCGCGCTGTCGCGCTACTACCCGGGCGGCCGTCCGGCGTTCATCGCCGCGATGAACGCGAAGGCGAAGTCGCTGGGCATGAACGACACCCACTTCGAGAATTCGACGGGCCTGTCGAGCTCGAATGTGTCGAGCGCACGCGACCTCGTGAAGATGGTCAACGCGGCGTACCAGTACCCGATGATCCGGCAGTTCTCGACCGACCGCACGTACGACGTCAATACGGGCAAGCGCAACCTGGTCTACAACAGCACGAACGCGCTGATCCGCGGCAACGGCTCGTGGGACATCGGTCTGCAGAAGACGGGCTTCATCAACGAGGCGGGCGAATGCCTCGTGATGCAGGCGACGATCCATGGCCGGCCGATGGTGATGGTGCTGCTGGATTCGTTCGGCAAGTATTCGCGCTTCGCCGACGCGGCACGCCTGCGCAACTGGCTCGACGCCGGCGGCGGCGAGCGCCTGACGGCCGCCAATACGGCGAACGGCGGCACCTGAGCGTGCCACGGCGGTTCGCCGCCGTGCCGATCGCCGCAAAGAAAAAGCCCCGCGATGCGGGGCTTTTTTTCGTCCGGCGCCATGCGGCGGGCGGCGCGGCTCACGCGTGCCGTTGCAGCCCTTCGGCATCCTTCGTGGGCGCGGGCCGGTAGCCGAGCGATTCCGAGATGGTCAGCGCGGTGCGGCTCAACTGGCCGAGCCACGCGTCCTGCAGGCGGTCGGCCGGGGCCGACAGCGACAGGCCCGCGACGAGCTTGCCCGAGTCGTCGTAGATGCCGGCCGCGATGCAGCGCACGCCCAGCTCCAGTTCCTCGTTGTCCCGCGCGCACGATTGCTGGCGCACGAGTGTCAGCTCGCGCTCGAGCTTCGCGATGTCGGTGATGCTGTTCTGCGTATGGCCGGACAGCCCGGTGCGCGTCGCATAGGCGCGCACGCGCGAGGTTTCGTCGACCGCGAGAAACAGCTTGCCGACCGACGTCAGGTGCAGCGGCGCGCGGCCGCCGATCGCGCGGACGACCTGCATCCCCGAGCGCTCGGAATACGCGCGCTCGATATAGACGATTTCGTCGCCCTGGCGCACCGACAGGTTCACGGTCTGGCCGGTCAGGCGATGCAATTCGCGCATCGGCATCAGCGCAGCGTCGCGTACCGACAGGCGCGCCTTCACGAGGTTGCCGAGCTCGAGCAGCCGCATGCCGAGCCGGTAGGTGCCGGGATCGGAGCGGTCGACGAGGCGGCAGGTCACCATGTCGTTGAGGATGCGGTGTGCGGTCGACGGATGCAGTTCCGTGCGCTGCGCAAGCTCTTTCAGGCTGACGGGGTCGCTGTGCGCGGCGAGCGCGTCCAGCAGCCGCATCATGCGTTCGATCACCTGGATCGACGTTTTGGAATCCGGGGTGGGTTGGCTCATGTCGGGGGAGAATCGGTTGACGCGTCAAGCGGTGTTGCGTCGATTGTATCTCGTATCGTGAAAAAAGCGAACGCCGTTCGAGGAAGTCCTCGTTTCCGGCATCGCGTACTTGCGCGCGTGCCGGCGTTGGTCTTGCCGGCCAAACGGCGGATAATGAGAGCCGTTTTCTCGAAGGAGCGCGTATGCGAGTCGGTTTGTTCGTGACCTGCCTGGTCGACCTGATGCGTCCGGAAATCGGCTTTTCCGCGCTGAAACTGATTCGCGAAGCCGGCTACGAGGTGTTCGTGCCGCCCGCACAAACCTGCTGCGGCCAGCCGGCCTACAACTCGGGCGACCGCGCGCTCGCCCGGGATCTCGCCGAAAAGACGCTGCGCGAGTTCGAGCAGTTCGACTACGTCGTCGCGCCGTCGGGCTCGTGCGGCGGCATGATCCGCGCGCACTACGGCGACCTGTTCCGCGACGACCCCGAACTGATGGGGCGCTATGCGCGATTCCAGCAGAAAGTCTACGAACTGACCGATTTCCTCGCGAACGTCGCGAAGGTGACGCTCGCCCCCGGCGAATTCACGGGGCCCGTCACCTATCACGACTCATGCTCGGGCCTGCGCGAGCTCGGTGTGAAAGCGCAGCCGCGCGCGCTGCTCGCGCAGCGCGGCGTGGCCGTCACCGAGATGAAGGACTGCGAGCACTGCTGCGGCTTCGGCGGCACGTTCGCGGTCAAGTACGGCGACATTTCGGCGGCCATCGCGGACGAAAAGTGCGCGAACGTGCGCGCGTCCGGTGCGGGCGCCGTCGTGCTCGGCGATCTCGGCTGCATGCTGAACATCGAAGGGCGGTTGCGCCGCACGGGCGACCGCGACACCCGCGTGCTGCACGTTGCGCAGGTACTGGCGGGCGACGTCTGACGCCCGGTTCCCGCTTACTTTTCCTCGATACCGCGATGCAAGTTCAATCGATGCATTTCAAGGCGCGCGCCGGCCAGAAGCTGGCCGACCAGCGCCTGCAGCAGAACCTGAAGAAGCTGTCGACGAAGTTCGTGTCCGCGCGCGCCGATGCGATGACCGCGATCGACTTCCAGGCGACGCGCGCCGCGCTGAAGGCGCGCCGCAACCGTGCGCTGGAGAACCTCGACGTGTGGCTCGAGGCGTTCGAGCGCGAGGCGACGCGGCGCGGCACGACGGTGCTGTTCGCGGAAACGACCGCGGACGCCGCGCGGCTCGTCGCCGACATCGCACGGCGTCACGACGTGAAGAAGGTCATCAAGACGAAGTCGATGGTGTCCGAGGAAATGCGCCTGAACGCGGTGCTCGCCGAGATGGGCGTGCAGTCGATCGAGACGGACCTCGGTGAATACATCCTGCAGATCAACGACAACGAGCCGCCGAGCCACATCATCGCGCCCGTCGTGCACAAGGACAAGGACGAGATCGCCGATCTGTTCGCGCGCACGCACCACCGCGAGCGGCTGACCGAGATTCCGGACATGACGCGCGAGGCGCGCGAGGTGCTGCGCCCGCATTTCCTGTCGGCCGACATGGGCGTGACGGGCGGCAACTTCGTGATCGCCGAGACGGGGTCGGTTGCGCTCGTCACGAACGAAGGCAACGAAGGGATGTGCACGGTGATGCCGCGCGTGCACGTCGCGGTGACGGGCATCGAGAAGGTGCTGCCGACGCTCGAGGATCTCGCGACCGCGATGCGTCTGCTGCCGCGCTCGGCGACCGGGCAGAAGACCTCGAACTACTTCTCGCTGCTCACCGGGCCGCGCGGCCCCGGCGACGAGGACGGCCCGGAACACAACTACGTGGTGCTCGTCGACGGCGGCCGCACGGGCCTGATCGGCGGCGAATTCCAGGAGATGCTGCGCTGCATCCGCTGCGGCGCGTGCATGAACCATTGTCCGGTGTACCAGAAGGTCGGCGGGCACGCGTACGGATGGGTCTATCCGGGCCCGATGGGGTCGGTATTGACGCCGAGCTACGTCGGGATCGACCGTGCGCTCGACCTGCCGCAGGCCGCGACGCTGTGCGGCGAATGCGACAGCGTGTGCCCGGCCGGGATCCCGCTGTCGCACCTGCTGCGCACGCTGCGCGAGAAACAGGTCGAGCGGCACCTGCGGCCGTGGCGCGAGCGCGCCGCGCTCGCCGCGTGGGGCTTCGTCGCGCGCCGGCCGCTCCTTTACGCGCTGACGACCAAGCTCGCGGTACGGATCCTCGAGCGGCTGGGCGGCAACGGCGGCTCGCTGCGGCGCCTGCCGATGATGGGCGGCTGGATGGACACGCGCGACATGCCGACGCCGACCGGCCGCACGTTCCGCGAACTGTACGCGGCCTCGCAAAGCCACCTGGGCTGACGACTGTTCATCGGGTGGCAACAGTGCGTTCGCTATTCATGTATTTATCTTGATAGGTGCGGTCTATAGAATCCTGCCTGTAGTCCCCGGAATCGGGTTTCGGGGCATGAGGTCAAGGAGCCGCATCATGAAAAAGACAATATCGATGTACTGGCCGCTGGCAATCGTCGTTCCGCTCGCCGCGGCCGCTTATCTGCACGCGATGGCCGACGCGCCGGCGCGTGGACCGATCGCCGTTCATCAGGCATCGGCGGAACTCGCGCGCGCGGTGTCGTTCGGTCTGGTCGACGACGCAGCGACACCGTTGCCGGCCGCATCCGGCGACGTCGTGCTCGCCGCACCCAAGGCGCTGTGAGGCACGCCGCCGTCGCTTCGCGCGGCGGCGCGATTCCGGGCGCCTTTGTATAATGGCGCGTTCTTCTCCCGCGCGGCTCGCCGCGGCTTTCCGATAGTGCGATGACCCGCGTTGCGATCTGTTTCGTCTGTCTCGGCAATATCTGCCGTTCGCCCACCGCAGAAGGCGTGATGCGCCACCAGGTGGACGCGGCCGGGCTGGCCGACCGGATCGAGGTCGATTCGGCCGGTACCGGCGACTGGCACGTCGGCGAGCCGCCCGACACGCGCGCGCAGGCGGCGGCCCGCACCCGCGGCTACGACCTGTCGGCGCTGCGGGCGCGGCAGGTGAGCGCGGCGGATTTCGAGCGGTTCGACCTGCTGCTGGCGATGGACGAAGCCAATCTCGCGGAATTGCGGCGGCGCTGCCCGCCCGGGCAGCGCGACAAGGTGCGCCTCCTGATGGAATTCGCGCCGGGCGCGGCCGAGACCGAAGTGGCCGATCCTTATTTCGGCGGCGCGCAGGGCTTCGAACAGGTGCTCGATCAGGTCGAGCGCGCGTGCGCGGGCCTGCTGGACACCCTCCGGGGCGGCACCGCACGCTGATCGCGGCGGGGTATTCAGCGGTCTGCGAATACCCTGTCGAAGACATGGATACTTGACTAAAAACGTCAAATATTTATACTTGACCAAAATCGTCAAGATTGCAGTCCCCTAGACACCATGAGACTCACCACCAAAGGCCGTTTCGCCGTCACGGCGATGATTGACTTGGCACTGCGCCAGGAGCAGGGCCCGGTGACGCTTGCAGGCATCAGCCAGCGCCAGCGGATTTCGCTCTCGTATCTCGAACAGCTGTTCGGCAAGCTGCGCAGGCATGAAATCGTCGAATCCGTGCGCGGCCCGGGCGGCGGCTACAACCTCGCGCGTCGCGCGCAGGACGTCACCGTCGCCGACATCATCATCGCGGTCGATGAACCGCTCGACGCCACGCAGTGCGGCGGCAAAGGCACGTGCGACGGCTCGAAGCAGCCCGACGGCCATTGCATGACGCACGAGCTGTGGTCGACCCTGAACCAGAAAATGGTCGAATACCTCGATTCGGTATCGCTGCAGGATCTCGTCGATCAGCAGCGCGCACGCGAGGGCGCGCCCGCGGTGCTGCGCGACCGGCGCGCGCCGGAGCCCGCCGCGGCGCCGGCCGAACCGGTGCGCACGATGCCGCTCGGTCCCAATTCGGTGTTCAACATCGCGAGTTCGTGAGCGCGAACGCGCCGCACACCCCATAACGCACATAGTCCCTGCACAGAATACCCGGAGCGACAGATGACCCAAGAGACTCTCCACCTGCCCATCTACATGGATTACAGCGCGACGACGCCGGTCGACCCGCGCGTGGTCGACAAGATGGTGCCGTACCTGCGCGAGCAGTTCGGCAACCCGGCATCGCGCAGCCACGCGTACGGCTGGGATGCGGAACGCGCGGTCGAGGAAGCGCGCGAACAGGTGGCTGCGCTCGTGAACGCGGATCCGCGCGAGATCATCTGGACGTCCGGCGCAACGGAATCGGACAACCTCGCGATCAAGGGTGCCGCGAACTTCTACAAGGGCAAGGGCAAGCACATCGTCACGGTGAAGACCGAGCACAAGGCCGTGCTCGACACCTGCCGCGAGCTCGAGCGCGACGGCTTCGAAGTCACCTATCTCGACGTGAAGGAAGACGGCCTGATCGACCTCGACGTGTTCAAGGCCGCGCTGCGCCCGGACACGATCCTCGTATCCGTGATGCACGTGAACAACGAGATCGGCGTGATCCAGGACATCGAGACGATCGGCGAGATCTGCCGCGAGAAGGGCATCGTGTTCCACGTGGACGCCGCACAGTCGACCGGCAAGGTCGAGATCGACCTCGCGAAGCTGAAGGTCGACCTGATGTCGTTCTCGGCGCACAAGACCTACGGCCCGAAGGGCATCGGCGCGCTGTACGTGCGTCGCAAGCCGCGCGTGCGCATCGAAGCGCAGATGCACGGCGGCGGCCACGAGCGCGGGATGCGTTCGGGCACGCTGGCGACGCACCAGATCGTCGGCATGGGCGAAGCGTTCCGCATCGCGCGTGAAGAAATGGCGACCGAGAACGAGCGCATCCGCATGCTGCGCGACAAGCTGCTGCGCGGCCTGTCGCAGATCGAGGAAACGTACGTGAACGGCGACATGGAGCACCGTGTCCCGCACAACCTGAACATCAGCTTCAACTTCGTCGAAGGCGAGTCGCTGATCATGGCGATCAAGGACGTCGCGGTGTCGTCGGGCTCGGCTTGCACGTCGGCGTCGCTGGAGCCGTCGTACGTGCTGCGTGCACTCGGCCGCAACGACGAACTCGCGCACAGCTCGATCCGCTTCACGGTCGGCCGCTTCACGACGGAGCAGGACGTCGACTTCGTGATCAACCTGCTGAACAGCAAGATCGCAAAGCTGCGCGAACTGTCGCCGCTCTGGGAAATGCACCAGGAAGGCATCGATCTGTCGACGATCGAATGGGCCGCACACTGAACACCGCATTGAATACATTCGCGGGCGGATTTGCGCACGCAGACGTAACGAGTCAAGGAGTTTGAGTCATGTCATACAGCAACAAGGTTCTGGATCACTACGAAAACCCGCGTAACGTCGGTTCGTTCGCGAAAGACGACGACGCGGTCGGCACGGGCATGGTCGGCGCGCCGGCATGCGGCGACGTGATGAAGCTGCAGATCCGCGTCGGCGCGGACGGCGTGATCGAAGACGCGAAGTTCAAGACGTACGGCTGCGGCTCGGCCATCGCGTCGAGCTCGCTCGTGACCGAGTGGGTGAAGGGCAAGACCCTCGACGAAGCACTGTCGATCAAGAACACGCAGATCGCCGAAGAGCTGGCCCTGCCGCCGGTGAAGATTCACTGCTCGATTCTCGCGGAAGACGCGATCAAGGCAGCCGTGGCCGACTACAAGAAGCGCCACGACACCAAGGAAGGCGATCAGGCAGCAGCCTGAGCGGCATCGAGCGGCTTGTGAAGGATCGCGGCGGGCCCGGGTGGCGCGCCGCGGCAAGGACATCATGGCAATTACACTGACCGAAAAAGCAGCACAGCACGTCCAGAAATACCTCGTCCGTCGCGGCAAGGGTGTGGGCCTGCGGCTCGGCGTTCGCACGACCGGGTGCTCGGGGCTCGCGTACAAGCTCGAGTATGTCGACGAGCTGGCTCCCGAGGATCAGGTGTTCGAGAGCCATGGCGTGAAGGTCGTCGTCGACCCGAAGAGCCTCGCGTACATCGACGGCACCGAGCTCGACTTCGCACGCGAAGGCCTGAACGAGGGGTTCAAGTTCAACAACCCGAACGTGAAGGACGAGTGCGGCTGCGGCGAATCGTTCCGCGTGTGACGCGGGTTTCCGCGCGATGCGGGCAAGAGGCGGCACGGGCCGCCTTTTTAATGTGCGGCGTTTGCCGCGCGACGAACCGGAATTGAACGCGACGATGGTTTCGCTGAAAGACAGCCACTTCGATCTGTTTCACCTGCCGGCGCAATTCGCGCTCGACGAGACGGCGCTCGACAGCGCCTATCGCACGGTGCAGACGCAGGTGCACCCGGACCGCTTCGCGGCGGCCGGCGACGCGCAAAAGCGCATCGCGATGCAATGGGCGACCCGTGCGAACGAAGCCTACCGCACGCTGCGCGATCCGCTGAAGCGCGCGACCTATCTGCTGTCGCTGCGCGGCGTCGACATCGGTGCCGAAAACAACACCGCGATGGAGCCCGCGTTCCTGATGCAGCAGATGGAGTGGCGCGAAGGCATCGAGGATGCCGCGGCTGCCCGCAACGTCGACGCGCTCGATGCGCTGCTCGCCGAGCTGCGCGACGAAAAGCGCGTGCGCCTCGAGCGCCTCGGCACGCTGCTCGACAGCGCGGCCGACCAGGCCGCCGCCGAGGCCGTGCGCCAGCTGATGTTCATCGAACGGGTCGCGTCGGAAGTGGGCGCGCAGATCGAGCGCCTCGAAACTTAACCGCGTGCCTCGCGGCACGCGCAGCAAACGGGCCGAGCGCCCGAACGAACCAAGATGGCTTTACTGCAAATTTCCGAACCGGGCATGGCGCCGGCGCCGCACCAGCGGCGACTCGCCGTCGGGATCGATCTCGGCACGACGAACTCGCTCGTCGCGGCCGTGCGCAACAGCGTGCCCGAAGTGCTGCCGGACGAGGCGGGCCGCGCGCTGCTGCCGTCGGTGGTCCGTTATCTGGAGAAGGGCGGCCGCCGCATCGGTCACGAAGCGAAGGAACAGGCCGCGACCGATCCGCGCAACACGATCGTGTCGGTCAAGCGCTTCATGGGCCGCGGCAAGGCCGAGGTCGAAGGCGCGGCGAACGCGCCGTACGAATTCGTCGATGCACCCGGCATGGTGCAGATTCGCACCATCGACGGCGTGAAGAGCCCGGTCGAAGTGTCGGCCGAGATTCTCGCGACGCTGCGTTACCGTGCGGAAGACACGCTCGGCGACGACCTGGTCGGCGCGGTGATCACGGTGCCCGCGTACTTCGACGACGCGCAGCGCCAGGCGACGAAGGACGCCGCGCGCCTCGCGGGCCTCAACGTGCTGCGCCTGCTGAACGAACCGACCGCGGCCGCGATCGCCTACGGTCTCGACAACGCGGCCGAAGGCCTCTACGCGGTGTACGACCTCGGCGGCGGCACGTTCGACCTGTCAATCCTGAAGCTGACGAAGGGCGTGTTCGAAGTGCTGGCCGCGGGCGGCGATTCCGCACTCGGCGGCGACGATTTCGACCACGCGCTGTTCGCTCACGTACTTGCGCAGGCCGGCATCGACGCGACGGCGCTCGCGCCCGAGGACGTGCGCCTGCTGCTCGATCGCGTGCGCGTGCTGAAGGAAGCGCTGTCGTCCGCGCCGCAGGCGTCGCTCGACGTGACGCTGTCGACCGGTGCACACCTCGTGCAGACGATCTCGCACGACACGTTCGCCGCGCTCGTCGAGCCGCTCGTGCAGCGTACGCTGACGCCGACCCGCAAGGCCCTGCGCGATGCGCAGGTGAGCCCGGCCGACATCAAGGGCGTCGTGCTGGTCGGCGGCGCGACGCGCATGCCGGTGATCCGCGAGGCGGTCGCGAAGTATTTCGGCCAGCCGCCGCTCGTCAACCTCGATCCGGACCAGGTCGTCGCGCTCGGCGCGGCGATCCAGGCCGACCTGCTCGCCGGCAATCGCGGCAGCGGCGACGACTGGCTGCTGCTCGACGTGATTCCGCTGTCGCTCGGCGTCGAGACGATGGGCGGTCTCGTCGAGAAGATCATTCCGCGCAATTCGACGATTCCGATCGCGCGTGCGCAGGAATTCACGACCTTCAAGGACGGCCAGACCGCGATGGCGATCCACGTCGTGCAGGGCGAGCGCGAGCTCGTCGCCGACTGCCGCTCGCTCGCGCGCTTCGAGCTGCGCGGCATCCCGCCGATGACGGCCGGTGCGGCGCGCATCCGCGTGACCTACCAGGTCGATGCGGACGGGCTGCTGTCGGTGTTCGCGCGCGAGCAGCATTCGGGCGTCGAGGCGTCGGTCGTCGTGAAGCCGTCGTACGGCCTCGCCGACGACGACATCGCGAAGATGCTCGAGGACAGCTTCAAGACCGCCGAGATCGACATGCGCGCACGCGCGCTGCGCGAAGCGCAGGTCGAGGCCGAGCGGATGATCGAGGCGACGCAGGCGGCGCTGGCGGCCGACGGCGAATTGCTCGACGATGCCGAACGCACGCAGGTCGACGCGCTCGTCGCGGCGCTGCGCACGATCGCGCAGGGCGACGACACGGACGCGATCGAGACCGCGACCAAGACGCTGGCCGACGGCACCGACGAATTCGCGGCGCGCCGGATGGACAAGAGCATCAAGCGCGCACTGTCGGGCCGCCGCCTCGACGAGATCTGAACGAACGAACTGCACGCGGGCCGGCGACGGCCCGCGCGATATTGAACCGTGCGGCGCCAGCCGCCGCACCCTGACTGACGGAACGGACATGCCTCAACTGGTGGTGCTGCCTCACGTCGAACTGTGCCCGGACGGCGCAGTGATCGACGCGACGCCCGGCAAGAGTATTTGCGACAACCTGCTCGACAACGGCATCGAGATCGAGCATGCGTGCGAGAAGTCGTGCGCGTGCACGACCTGCCACGTGGTGATCCGCGAGGGCTTCAACGATCTCGAGCCGTCCGAGGAGGACGAAGACGACCTGCTCGACAAGGCATGGGGCCTCGAGCCGACATCGCGCCTGTCGTGCCAGGCGATCGTGAAGGAAGATTCGGACCTGGTGGTCGAGATCCCGAAGTACTCGATCAACCACGCGAAGGAAAATCACTGACGGATCGGCGGGGCGGACTCGCCACGTATACGGGAGAGCAGGCCATGAAATGGACCGATTCGCGCGAAATCGCCATCGCGCTGGCAGACAAGCATCCGGACGTCGATCCGCAGCGGATCAATTTCGTCGACCTGCGCCAATGGGTCATCGAGCTGGACGGCTTCACCGACGACCCGGCGCACTCGGGCGAGAAGATCCTCGAAGCGATCCAGGCTCACTGGATCGACGAATCGGACTTCGACGACGAAGACTGAGGTTCGCGCCGACGCCCGCACTGCGTGGGGCAGGCAACGCTCCCGCAAAAGGAAAAGGCTCGTGACGCGTCACGAGCCTTTTTCATTTCCGCGCGGCGCAAGAGCCGCGCGGCGATTCGTCATGCATTACGAGCCGACCAGCGTGCCGTTCTCGATCCGCACGCGCTGGCCCTGGCCGAACGGCGGCGGGTTGTGGTACGTGAACGTGCGCGTCGCGCCGCTTTCCATCTGGACCTGCACCTGGTAGTCGGTTTCCGCGCGCACCTGCTTCTCGACCTGGTTGCCGGCGAGACCGCCGCCGAGCGCGCCGATGATCGTCATCGCGGTGCGGCCGTTGCCGTGGCCGAACTGGTTGCCGAGCAGGCCGCCGGCCGCTGCGCCGCCGACCGCGCCGATCCCCGAGCTCTGGCCCGGCGTGCGCGTCTGCGTGATCGCGACGACCGTGCCGCAGGTCTGGCAATAGGCCGGCTGCGCGGGCGCGGACGGCTGTTGCGCGTATTGCGGCGGTTGCGGTGCCGGCGTATGGCGGCGGTGCGTGGCTGCCGGACGCGGCGCGGGCCGCGGTTCGGCTTGTGCCGCGGCCGCTTTCTCCGCAGCCGCCTTCTCGGCCGCAGCCTTCTGCGCGGCCTGTTCGGCTGCCTGCTGCTGCGCTTGCGCGGCGAGCGCGGCGCTGGCAGCTGCCGCCGTATCGACGGCCGGCTGCGACGCGATCAGCGCGGCCTGGGTCTGGCCGCTCTGCGCGTTGTTGCTGCTGGCCTTCGGGAAGATGCCCGTGATCGCGGCGGTGGCGGCGAGGCTGGCAACGATGACGGCGCCTGCCGCGGTCGCGATGAGCGGGTGCAGGCGTTGCTTTTGCGGCGTGGTTTGATTCTGGTTGTCCATTTTCTTCTCCGGTGTCGACCCGGTTTCGCACGTTGGCGCTGGCCGGATCCCACGCTCGGGAGCGAGCAGACTTGGCGTTCCGGCGCCTCGTTCTGGTCCCGTGGTCATGCGTGGTGACGCAACAGGAGTGTCGTCCACGGGCGAGCGGCGCACCGTATCAAGGTGTAACGAATTGCAGCGCGGGATCGGCGTTTGCTACAGGGAAAACCCGCAGAAGGCCGTCGCGACGAGGGAATAAAACGGGGGAGGATCGGAAACCGGCGAACGCCGGCAGGCGGGATTTACGCGTGGTTACAAAGCTGACGCGTGCGCGCCGCGAGGGGCGGCGCACACGCGGGCACGGCCGTCAGTCTTCGCGGCGCAGGTGCGGGAACAGCAGCACGTCGCGGATCGTCGGGCTATCGGTCAGCAGCATCACGAGACGGTCGATACCGATCCCGCAACCGCCCGTCGGCGGCATCCCGTGTTCGAGCGCGCGGATGTAGTCGGCGTCGAAGAACATCGCTTCCTCGTCGCCCGCGTCCTTCTGCTCGACCTGCTTCTTGAAGCGCGCGGCCTGGTCTTCCGGATCGTTCAGCTCCGAGAAGCCGTTCGCGATCTCGCGGCCGGTCATGAACAGCTCGAAACGCTCGGTGATGCCCGGCACCGTATCCGATGCGCGTGCGAGCGGCGACACTTCGACCGGGTAGTCGATGATGTAGGTCGGCTCCCACAGCTGCGATTCGGCGGTTTCCTCGAACAGCGCGAGCTGCAGCGCGCCGATGCCGGCGTTCAGGAAGGCCGGCTGCGACACGTCGACGCCGAGGCGCTTCAGCTCGGAACGCAGGAACGCGTCGTCCGACAGCTGGCCGTCGGTGTACTGCGGCGCGTACTTCTGGATCGCCTGCGTGATCGTCAGGCGGTGGAACGGCTTCGCGAGATCGAGCTCGCGGCCCTGGTACTGGATCGTCGCGGTGCCGAGCGCATCGATCGCCGCCTGGCGGATCAGCTGCTCGGTGAAGTCCATCAGCCAGCGGTAGTCGGTGTACGCGGCGTAGAACTCCATCATCGTGAATTCCGGGTTGTGGCGCGGCGACACGCCTTCATTCCGGAAGTTGCGGTTGATCTCGAACACGCGTTCGAAACCGCCGACGATCAGGCGCTTCAGGTACAGCTCCGGCGCGATGCGCAGGAACATCTGCATGTCGAGCGCGTTGTGGTGCGTGACGAACGGCTTGGCCGCGGCGCCGCCCGGGATCGGGTGCAGCATCGGCGTCTCGACTTCCATGAACTCGGCGTTGTCCATGAACTTGCGGATCGACGCGATGGTCTTGGTGCGCGCGCGGAACGTATCGCGCGTTTCCGGCGTGACGATCAGGTCGACATAGCGCTGGCGATAGCGCATTTCCTGGTCGGCGAGGCCGTGGAACTTGTCCGGCAGCGGGCGCAGCGCCTTCGACAGCAGGCGCAGTTCCTTGCACTGGACCGACAGCTCGCCCTTGTTGGTGCGGAACAGCACGCCGCGTGCGGCGACGATGTCGCCCAGATCCCACTTCTTGAATGCGTCGTAGGTTTCCGCGCCGACGTCGTTCGGCGTCACGAAGAACTGGATCTGGCCCGAACCGTCCTGCACCGTCGCGAAGCTCGCCTTGCCCATCACGCGCTTGAGCATCATGCGGCCGGCGACCGACACCTCGACCGGGTTCGCTTCGAGCGCGGCCTTGTCCGAGTCGGCGAATTTCACCTGGAGATCGGCGGCGTGATGCGTCGGCCGGAAATCGTTCGGATAGGCGACGCCTTGCTCGCGCAGTGCGCGCAGCTTCTCGCGGCGCTCGGCGATGATCTGGTTTTCGTCCGCCGCGACGGCGGGCTGCGTTTGGGTCGGTTCGGTCATGATGGTCGGAATTCGGAATGGGTGCGGCAACGCAACGGGAAGGGCGGCGCGACCGGAGGGGCCGCGCCGCGGCGCTTACACGCCCTGTTTGAGGCTCGCGCTGATGAAGTCGTCGAGATCGCCGTCGAGGACGGCTCTCGTGTTGCTCATTTCGACGTTCGTGCGCAGGTCCTTCACGCGGCTCTGGTCGAGCACGTACGAACGGATCTGGTGGCCCCAGCCCACATCGGTCTTGCTCGATTCGAGCTTGTCCTGTTCGGCCTGGCGCTTGCGCATTTCGACTTCGTACAGGCGCGATTTCAGCATCGCCATTGCTTCGGCGCGGTTGCGGTGCTGCGAGCGGTCGTTCTGGCACTGCACGACGATACCGGTCGGCATGTGCGTGATCCGCACCGCGGAGTCGGTCTTGTTGATGTGCTGGCCGCCCGCGCCCGAGGCGCGGTACGTGTCGATGCGCAGGTCGGCCGGGTTGATCTCGACTTCGATCGAATCGTCGATTTCCGGATAGACGAACACCGACGAGAACGACGTGTGACGGCCGCCCGACGAGTCGAACGGCGACTTGCGCACGAGGCGGTGGATGCCCGTTTCGGTGCGCAGGAAGCCGTATGCGTATTCGCCCGTGACCTTGACCGTCGCGTTCTTGATGCCGGCGACGTCGCCGTCGGACTCTTCGAGCACCTCGGCCTTGAAGCCCTTGCGTTCGCAGTAGCGCAGGTACTGGCGCAGCAGCATCGATGCCCAGTCGCACGCCTCGGTGCCGCCGGCGCCGGCCTGGATGTCGATGAAGCAGTTGTTCGGGTCGGCCGGGTTCGAGAACATCCGGCGGAACTCGATGTCGCCGACGCGTGCTTCGAGCTTCTTCGCGTCGTCTTCCGATGCGACGAGGGTGTCTTCGTCGCCTTCCTCGCGTGCGAGTTCGAACAGGTCGAGCGCATCGCGCAGGTCGCTATCGAGCGCCGTCAGCGTCGTGACGACGCCTTCGAGCAGCTTCTTCTCGCGGCCGAGTGCCTGGGCGTTCTTCGAATCGTTCCAGACGTTCGGGTCCTCGAGTTCCTTGTTGACTTCGGTCAGACGCGCAGCTTTGGCGTCGTAGTCAAAGATACCCCCGAAGCTCGCCCGCGCGGTTGCGCAGGTCGAGCAGGGAGCTTTCGATCGCGTTGAGACGTTCCGCTTCCATGATCGTTCGCTGTTCTTGCTTCGTAAAAAAGCGGAATTATAGCCGATCGGCAGGGTTTCCCGGTGACGCGGAGTGTGCTTGCGCGCGCGCCGCGGCCCCGTCCGGCGCGGCGCGCATGTGGTCCGCATGGGGTTCGCACATGGCCCGCGGGTGCCGCGGGCCGGGTGGCCGGCCGGTCGGCGCTCAGCCGGCCGCGTGCTCGACGATCAGCTGGACGCGCGTCACGCCGTTCCACGTGTCGGCCACGAGGCGGTACGCGATCAGCGCGCTCGCCGGCAGCGGCTCGGTGTGGTTGAACCAGATCGCGTTGAAGCGCTGGCGGCCGCGCGCCAGTTGCAGCTTCAGGTGCTTTTCCTTCACGAGCGACTGCGACACGACGTCGAATTCGCCGGAGAAAAGCGGGGCCGGAAAGCCCTGGCCCCAGACGGCTTCGTCGAGCAGCCCGACGAACTGCGGCGTGAAATACGCTTCCTCGAGTTCGCCGTCGGTCTCGATCACGCGCGCCAGCGCGTCGTCGGACAGCCACTCGCGCGCGACGGCCTCGAACGCGGCCGCGAAGCGCGGCACGTTGTCGGTGTCGAGCGTGAGGCCGGCCGCCATCGCGTGGCCGCCGAACGCGACGATCAGGTCGGGTTCGCGCTTCGACACGAGGTCGAGCGCATCGCGCAGGTGGAAGCCGGGAATCGAGCGGCCCGAACCCTTGACCCGCGTGCCGGCCTCGTCCGCATGCGCGAACGTGAACGACGGGCGGTGGAATTTCTCCTTGAGCCGTCCGGCGACGATGCCGATCACGCCCTGGTGCCATTCGGGATTGAACAGCGTGATCGTGCACGCGTCGGCCGGATCGACGTCGGCGAGATCGGCGAGCGCCTGCTGCTGCATGCCGGCCTCGATCTCGCGGCGCTCGCGGTTCATCACGTCGAGCTGCTGCGCAAGGTCCCACGCGCGGCCGATGTCGTCGGTGATCAGGCACTCGATGCCGAGCGACATGTCCGAGAGCCGCCCGGCGGCGTTCAGGCGCGGGCCGAGGCCGAAGCCGAGGTCGAAGCCCGATGCGGTGCGCGCCTCGCGGCCGGCGGCGCGGAACAGCGCGGCGATGCCCGGCTGCATGCGGCCGTTGCGGATGCGCTGCAGCCCCTGTGCGACGAGCACGCGATTGTTGCCGTCGAGCCGCACGACGTCGGCGACGGTGCCGAGCGCGACGAGGTCGAGCAGCCCGTCGAGGCGCGGTTCGGCCTCCTTGCTCGCGAATGCGCCGCGGCGGCGCAGCTCGGCACGCAGCGCGAGCAGCACGTAGAACATCACGCCGACGCCGGCGAGGTGCTTGCTCGGGAACGCGCAGCCGGGCTGGTTCGGGTTGACGATCGCGCGCGCGGCGGGCAGCGCGTCGCCGGGCAGGTGGTGGTCGGTCACGAGCACGTCGATGCCGCGTGCGTTCGCGGCCTCGACGCCCGCGACGCTCGCGATCCCGTTGTCGACGGTGATCAGCAGGTCGGGCTTGCGCGCGGCCGCGAGTTCGACGATCTCGGGCGTGAGCCCGTAGCCGTATTCGAAGCGGTTCGGCACCAGGTAGTCGATCTGCGCGCCGAACATCCGCAGGCCGCGCACCGCGACCGCGCAGGCGGTCGCGCCGTCGCAGTCGTAGTCGGCGACGACCAGCAGGCGCCGCTGGTCGGCGATCGCGTCGGCGAGCAGCGCCGCGGCGTCCGCGCAGCCTTTCAGTTCGGTGGGCGGCACGAGCCGCGCGAGCGCGGTTTCGATGTCGGTCGGGGACTGCACGCCGCGCGACGCATACAGGCGCGCGAGGACGGGATGCAGGCCGTGGCGCGCGAGCGCTTCGGCGTCGGCGGGCGCGACGGGGCGGGTAACGATCCGGGTCATACAGGTCGGGTTATTCGAACAGGGATGCCAGCGCGCGGCGGCGCCAGAACTTGCGCAGGTCGCCGCGCGTCGCGTGCAGCGTCACGGAGCTGGTGTCGCCGCACAGCGTGAAGTCGACGCCGGCCAGCTCGCCGTTCTGCAGCGCGGCGAGGGCGGGCGCGAACCAGTCGCGCTCGAGCGCGGCGAGCGCGTCGTGCCAGCGTGCCCAGTCCTGTTCGATGAACGGGGCGGACAGCGTGGGTAGCTCGACGAGCGTCGCGCCGGCGGCGGCGGGCAATGTGCCGAATGCGGCCGGCACGGCGCCGGCCTCGGCCTGCGCCGCGCGCGCGAGGCCGAGCGCGGCGGGCGACACGGACAGCACGCGCGCGAACGGCTTGCCGACCGGCTTCAGCGTGCCCTGCGCGTGGAACCAGATCGAATTGACGGCGGGCAACCCGCGCGCTTCGCGCGCTTCGTTGACCGGATGCTGGAACCACGCCATCTGCACTTCGTTCTGCAGCTTCATCCACATCCGCGAGCGTTCGCCGGTGTGCGCCTCGTGCGGCAACCAGATCTCGATGTTGCGGCCGCTGGCGCGCAGCGGCGCGGCGCCGGCGAGGCGGGCGAGCTGCTCGCTGGACAGGTACCAGCGCGCCGGATGCGGCGCTTCCAGTCGCACGCCGAGCTCCTCGATCAGCGGGCGCGCGACCGCCAGCAACGCGGCGGCGTCGCCGTCGTCGAGCGCGAGGCTCGCCGGGTCGACGAGCACGAGGTGATCGTGCGCGATTTCGACGTGGACCGGCTCGACGCACGCCCAGGCCTGGGTGCCCGGCTCGCCGCCGTCCGCCAGCAGCATGTAGGGCGCGAGCGGCGCCTCGTCGGCGGCGTTGCCCTGGGTCGCGCCGAACCGTCGGGCCAGCCAGCGCTCGTGCGGCAGCGTGCGCTGGAAGTCCTCGCCGGCCACGCGCTCGACGAGGCTCGCGCGGGCGAGCAACTTTTCGAGCGCGGGGCTGTCCAGCGTGTGCAGGGACGAGGCCGCATCGGCCGCCGACGGCAGCGCGAACGGAACGAGAAAATGGAGGCGTCGGTCGTGCATGATGGTGCGCATTGTATGGCAAACCTACGCACCCTTAGAAATCAAGGACTTATAAGCGGGGCTGTAGCGGCCGGTACAGGTTGGTGTTACAGCGGAATACAGGTGCAGATGGTAGCACGCTAGGCGCGCAGGCGATCTGGTCTAGCTCGGCCCCGTACTAGAGGAGTCCTAGTCCACCTAGCTCCGACCCTGTACTAGAGGGAGAGCACGCCTGAGTTATCCACAGGCAACTCTAGTTGTGGCAGGGTACTAGAGGGAAGCTCTAGCCTCCCCCCGTACTAGAGGGAGCACGCCCTACAGCGGCCTCGGCTGGGTCTAGCCCCGGACAGTACTAGAGGGAGCACGCCGCTCTAGTTCCCCGGGAGTACTAGGGGAGGCGGGCAAAGTTATCCGCAGGCCGCTCTAGTTCCGGTGACGTACTAGAGGGACTAGGGCTGCTCTAGTTCCCGGACAGTACTAGAGGGTTAGGAAAGTTATCCACAGGGAAGTTCTAGCTCGGTGCCGTACTAGAGGGAGCACGCCCCTATGGTGTGCGCCTTTCCTACAGGGTGCAGGCTGTAGCGGCTTCCATTCTTATTTGTAAACAAATGATAGGAGTACAAATGACAAAGGTGCAAAAGAGCGCCAAGGCTCGGCCGTACGAGCAGGAGGGTACACGGGTAATCTCGCTCCGTGTGACTCCCGAAACGCTGCGTAGCTTGCGGCTCCTTGCGGTAGAGCAGGACCGGTCGGTTTGCGACCTCATGCGCGAGCAAGCGGAGCGACTTGTAGGGACGGCGTGAGGAAACTGCTATCCCGCATCCTCGGCAGATCACCGGAGCCAGCGCCTACGAAGGAATACCGCGTATCCCTAGGCGATGGACAGATTGCCGTCCTGCACTTCAAGGACGATTCCAACATGCCTCCGTTTGATCCGGGCGCGCCGATTGTCTTTATCACGGACCCCGAGCCGCGCAAGGACTAACAAGATTGAACGTAGGCGGCCCGCCTTAACTCGGTCTACGGGCTGGCCGGTAAGAATAAGGCCGGACTTTTCAACTTACATAAACTAAGGAATACAAATTAATGAATCATTCGACTCTCTCGCACCTGACTGCCGAAGAACAGATCAAGCTGGCTATTCTCATGGGCGTTCCGGGTAACGCTGAGTTTGCCAAGAAGTATCCAGAAATGATGGCACTTAGCCGCGTCGCGGCGAACGACGGAGCGACAAAGGCGAAGATCGCCCGTGCGCGAATCGATGGGAATATCGCCAAGGCCATCACGAGCGCGCGGGGTATGGGTATGCCTAATGAAAGCGTAGAAGCAATCGTAATGGATAAAGCTTTGACGCCCGAAGCAGCAGCGATCAAGCTGGGCGAGGTCACGAAGTCAGCAGTTGCGCCGCTCGGCAACACAACACCGAACCTCGTCTATCCGCGCCAAGCACAGGGCGTTACGCCGCTCGTTCCGGTCGTAACGAAACCGCTCGTAACGATGCTGGCCGAACTCGGTGCGCCGCAGTTGCCCCCGGAAGTACGTGTGTTGACTCAGGCTGCGTTGCTGGCTGCGTCGGAAGTCGCAGAGGGGCAACCGTACCCGGCCGCCGCACCGGGTACCGATTTTGCGCTCAATGGTACTCGCAAGTTTGGCTTGATTCTCGCCTTTTCCAACGTGCTGCTTAACGCGGACAACGATGGGAATGTGGTTTCCTTTGTGCAAACCAACCTTGAAAACGCCGCAAATAATGCCATCGACGCTGCAATGGTTGCGAGCCTGACGGCGGCGGCGGGAGCGGCACAAACAACGATCAACGCCGCCCTTGAGGCGTTTCACGGCGATCTGCGTACCGCGTGCTGGGTGGGGAACCCGCAAACCCTTGCAAAGCTCCGCAGCCCGCAGGAGCAAAACATCGGGCCGCGCGGCGGTACGTTCTACGACCTGCCGGCGCTCGCTGTACTGGCGATGCCTGATGGGCTGCTGTTCCTCGTGGATGCGCAACGAACGGCCGTGTTTGACGGGCCGCAGATTATCGAGCGAAGCAACGAGGCGGATATTGTGATGGATACCGCGCCGAACGGTAGCAATGCCACGATAACGCGCCTGTTCCAGACCAATCAAACGGCTTTCAAGATTACGCGGTACGCCGACTACAAGCTTATGGTCAATCCGGTTGCTGTAACCGTCGCCTAACGTTAGAGGAGAGGGCGTGTCGCCTGATCCAATTTAATAAGTAATCCATATGGGTTTTATGAGCAAAATTTTCACTCCGAAGCCGCCGCGCAGCGTGGCGGACCATATTAAAAGCGGCGGGTCCGTTCAGTACCACTTTGCGCATTCCGACTATATGCGTTGCCCGGATGGCAGCGTCAAGTATGTTGGATCTAACCCGCCGCCGACGCTTGAGGCCGCTGTAGCACGAATTCAGGCGGAAATTGCGGAGCTTCGAGAGAAGTCAGTGTGTAATGCTCGAAGCGAGCGCAAGTTGCGCAGTCTCATCGCGCAGCAGCAGGAGTTGACCAGCAAAGCTAATGCGCATCTAGAGCGCCTTGCAAACCAAGCGCGTGCCGGAGTCATTGACGCCGCAGAGGTCGACGGGCCGTACCGCGACGCGCATGCTAAACGGGAGGTTGCGCACGAGCTTAACCGGGAGCTTTCTGAGCGATTGAGGGCTGACGAAGCAGCGGCGCGACTCGACGCGCTTGTTAAGGAGCTGCGCGCGTGAAACCGGCGAGGCGCTATAGGTTCGCTTTATCGCGGCAAGCGGTGAAGCGACTCCGCCAGTTGCGGGAGGAGACAGGATATACCGCAGCCAACGAGTTTAGACGTTTGGTCTACTGCCTCATTGACGACACGGGGCCGAAATTCGAGGTGTCCGGCCGTAGGACGAGCTATACCTACAGTGTGACGATGACCGCTGAGCAGTACGCCGGGTTGGTTATCGTGGCCGCCCGCTACGGCGTGCCGAAAGAATGTATCGGGGAGATGGTGCTTAGCTATTACCCCAAGGATTACTAAACTAAAAGGATTGACTATGCAGGAAATGAACAAGAACGTTACCGAGTTGCAGGCAGAGCTTGAACGCGAACGCGAGCTTTTCCGGACCGCAGTGGCTGCGGGTACGGACGGTAGTGCGCATGCCCGCCGTTACGAAGAAATCCAGCGCGAGCTTACCGTGCGCCCATTGGAGGGTGCGTGAGAACGAATCCGCTGTTGATCGAGCTGGCCCACGCTGTAGGCATTGCAACCCACCGACGCGGCGCACGTCGGCCAGTGCAGCTTACGAGCACGGAGCTACGTCTCGCTATCGCTAACCGCTGCCTGGGTCTGACCTCTGGCCCCGTGCCGATTAAGCGGATGGACAGGGCCGCCGATGTAGATAACTGGCTCGCTGCCGCTGTAGTGGCGAACTATCGGGGCCGGCTCGGTTGGTTGCACCAGCAAGCGCAAACCGCACTCCGTAAAGCTAACGAGGCCCGGGTGGCTGCATCCGCTACGTGGGAGCAGGCCCGCAAAGCACGGACTCCCGGGAGAAACCGTAGCGCGGCACGCCGTAAGGCTATGGATGCTATCGAGCAAACACAGCGCGAGTGGCGGGAGTGGCTGGAGATTGTCCGCGTGTCCCTCGACATGATCGAGCTTGAACGCGATATGACCGCAGCAGGCTATGACCTTAGCGAAGTAGAGCGGGGTAGTCGGGCCGATACCCGTAAGGCGCTACAGGACGAAATGGATAGACGTAAGGCTGCTCAGGCCGCACTTTTCGGAGCTAAATAATCGTGGCACGAGTTACTAGAAAGCCAAGAGGTGTGGCTGCGCATCTCAACGCCATTAACGCGCAGCGTATGGAGTGGACCGAGGCGGATAGGCTTTTGGCGGAGCAGCTTGCAGACCTACGCGCGCAGCTCAACACCGCCCGTGCGGAGGCTAGGAAGGCTCCGCTAACCGTCCCGACCGGATCGGGTAGTACGAAACCGAACCCTGTCCACGCTGCTGTAGATCGATTGGCGAGGCAAGAGGCGGCCCTCACTCGACGGCTGGGGCTTGGCCTCAAGAGAACAGCCGGAGGGCAGTACGAGACCCGTAGCAGCCCGCTAGAAGCCCGCCAGAAGCTTTGGGAAAAATGGGGCGGCGTATGCGCCGGGAGCCTCATGCCGGGGGTATGGCTGCACGTTGTACGTGAGGCCGGTGTGGAGATACCTGAGGACAGTCTCGGGTGGCCCTCGAACCCGGCCGAATTGCCCGTATCTGGTGTGCACTAAAAGAACAAGTCGTATTGCGGCGGTTTCCTTCAGGGATAAGGGTTTGCGGGCTGTTCCCTGCTGAAAAAGTACAACTTTTGCTTTTCTCGTTATTTCGACTGGGACCGGTCGGTGTCACGCCTTTTAGCCCTCCGCAATTTCACCCACCGCCCCTCTCTATAGAGGCTCCCTCAAGCCCGGTCCGTGCTGAGACCTACCAATCAGTAACTACCATCGACCAGGAGAATAGACACATGAAACGTAAGTAATCCGTAATTATTGCGGGTAGGTGGTGTTCGAAACTTGGAACATGTCACGGAATCGCGCCCGCAAACCCTTATAAGACCGTAGTCCGGTCGTGCATTGATACCCCCTTGAAAAACATGGAACCTATGGAACCTCATACGCTTTGACTACACAGGATGCAGTAGTAGCGACAGCAGTACGGCTCAATATGCGGACCAAAGCCGCAGAGCAGGAGCTATCCGCAGCAAGTATCGGCGTTGCTGTAACAGTCGAAACCACGGTACACACTGACAATGACTCGAAGAACTATGCAACCGTTTTAGCTACGACGCTATGCGATAGACCAGAGCTAGCGAGCGGTACACGGGAGGATATGGGGCAGCTAATCACAATAGCTATGGCACTAAGCAGACCATTTAACCCTGCTCGACTGAGCCGAGCACTTAGCGTTCGCGCTAAGAAACTGGTTGCCGGAATCCTAAGCCGCTACGGGTACAACCCATCGAGCCTAACAAGGGGGCTGGACATTCGGGACATAGTTAGAGCAGGGGCCAATGCGGCCCCAAGCGACGAACATATCGTGCGAACCCGGTTCGAGGTGGACGGGGTGTTTCTCGGATCAACATGGTATCCGTACGGCCGGTGCAGAACGTACGAGACTGACTTCCCTTGGTATTACCTAGGCATTCGTTTTGCTGGGGACTTCATACCCCTGCGTACGGTGCTTGCGATGCGGGACATAGGGATAAGTCAGTTTATCGAGCTGGACAAAGCCGCACACATCAGGGCTACGGACGAGCGGATGAGAAGTAGGCAATCTATTGATAAGGATATTTGAATAATTGGCAGATAGATCACTTAACGTCAAGGTAACCGCTGACGCATCCGGTTTTAGTGCCGCAATGGACAGCGCGCGCGACCGAATTACGAAGTACGCGGAACAGACGGGCCGCACAAAGCAAGTGCTGGAGACCTTCCAGCAGGCTCTAGATGAATCGGGAGCATCTACCGCCAAGCAAGTCCAGCAGATCGCCAAGGCGGCAATGCAGCTTGATCGTATGGCGCAGACGGCGGGTAAGACCCAGGCGGAGCTTGCCGCGCTTCGTGCGGAGCAGCTCGGGGCCGGCGAAGCGTTCAGCGCGTACACGCAGAAAATCGCAGAGGCAACTAGCCACACGCACGAGTTCTCGGCCGCAATGCTGAAGAACAAGGGCGTGCAGCGAGAAATGCTTGTGCTCATGCACGAGCTTTCGCAGGGTAACTTTAAGGCGTTCGGCGGTTCAATGCTCGTCATGGGCGAGCGTACCGGATTCGACCTTACCAAGCTCTTTAGCGGTACTGCTCTCGCGGCCACGGCCGCTACTGCGGTTATCGCCGGCACAATCTCCGTAGTGCATCACGCACAGACTGAGCTTGAGAACTACGGCAAAGAGTACGTAACCCTGTCGCAGCAGACCGGCATTAGCATGCAGAACTTGCAGCAATGGGCGTATGTCACCGAATCAGCCGGCCTCAAGACCACGGAAGCGGCTAAGAGCCTGGAGGCATTCGAGCAGGCACAGAATAAGGCCGCCCACGGCAACAAGCAGGCTGAAGCGGCGTTTAGCGCGCTCGGTATCTCCATGCAGCAGGTTAAGGCCCTGTCCCCTCACGACGCCTTGCTTGCGGTTGCTGACGCGTTCTCTAAGTCGCAAGACGGTGCAGCAAAGGCTGCGATTGCACAGGAATTGTTCGGCCAGTCCGGCGAGCAGCTTATTCCCACGCTCAACCAGGGTGCAGAGGGTATCCGCAATCTGGAGAATGAGGCGTCACGCCTGGGCGGGGTTCTCTCCGATGACGTGAATAAGCGTCTCGCGGCGCTTAAGGAGCACACGGAACAGGCACACGCTCGATGGGAGGCCATGTCGCGGGGTGCTAAGGCTCAGCTCGTACCGGCTCTCGAAGCCGTTACCGGTGCTTTGTCTGACAACGCGAGTATGAAGCCTCTTATTGAGGACTTTTACCATAGTGTTACGGACGTGTTCCGTCTCGTTGTGTCCAGTGCGTATGGAGTCTATACCGCGTTCAGCCAAGTTGGTGACGGTATCAACATGCTGTCCACCGCTGCTAATCACCTCGGAGCGGGGAACTTCGGTGCAGTGGTTGACGACTTCAAAAACGGATTCCACACGATGGAGGCCGACGGCAACCGGTTCGTCAACTTTTACCAGAAAGTCTGGAAGGACATAGAGGCCACCAATAGCGCAGCCGAAAAATTAGCACCTAAGAATCAGCTTAGCTACGCGAAGGTCCACCAAGGTTCCGGCCGGGGCAACGAGAACGCGCTAAACGGTCAGCTCGCGCAGTACGAAACGCAGCTCAAGCAGATCGACCAAGCCCGACAGGAAGCGTTGCAAACGGCCAAGGCGGACTTTGATACGGGTGCTCTCACGTACCAGGACTACTACGCCAAGGTAGTCCAGATTAATACGGATGCCTACGGGAAAGAGGAGGAGCTACAGCGGAAGCGTATTGAACTTGCACAGCAGAAGCGGAGCCTAGCGGCGGCCCAGTCCGCGCAGCAAGAGCTAGACCGTATTGAGCACGAGCACGTCAAAGCGGTTGCAAATGCGACTACCGCAATTGCGAAGGAATACGAGAAGCGGGAAAAAGCGTTTGCTCGTTTCCAGACGCAGCAGGCTAACATTGTCTCGCGTATGCGTAATGCAGACGACCTTGCTAACCGCGCGCAGTTCATGAGCAAGGACGACGCGAAAGTGACTGCCGACAAGCTCAAGCTGTACGAGAAGTACGAGCAGGACAAGCAGGCTATCCGGGACCAATACCCGGACGAGGCAGACGCGAAGGAACGCGACCGACGTTTGCAGGTTGTCCAGCAGACGTACACGGATCAGCTCGCAGAGTACGAGGCGTACGAGCGACAGCGCAACCAAATCCGCAATTCGTTTAGCGATCAAGCGGGTATTGCTATCAAGGACTTCGCTGATACCGGCAAGACCAACGCGGAAGCTTTCGCGGGCGGCTTTACCCAGGCGTTCGGGCAGGTACAGAGCGCAATGGATAAGTTCGTTACCACTGGCAAGCTCAACATGGCCGACCTCACTAGCTCGATTCTGGCGGACTTCGCCAAGATCGCGGCTAATCAGGCGTTCTCCTCTCTTGTGAGTATCGGCATGGGCGCTCTCGGTATCGGTGCCTCGGCCGGCGCCGGCGCAACTAGCTTTGCGGGCGCGTTCCACCTCGCGGACGGCGGCCACGTTACCGGTGCGGGTACGAGTACGAGTGACAGTATCCCGGCCATGCTTTCAAACGGCGAGTACGTCGTTAACGCAGCCAGCACCGCAAAGTATCGCGGCCTTTTGGAGTCCATCAATAGCGGGCAAATGTCGCACTTCGCAACCGGCGGTTACGTGGGTGGCGGAGGCTCTAGCGGCGGTAGCTCGTCCGACGGCGGCGGCGCTGTACACCTACACGTATCGGGCGGCGGTGGTTGGTCTCCTGAGGACCTTAAGGCGATGCAGGCTCACATGCAGGCGTTCGTCGATCGTCGTATGTCGCAGAACTTCAGAGGCCAAGGGGGCTATGCCTATCAAATGAAGTACGGCCAGATTTAAGCGGATATTGCGGGTACATTAATGCTGTCAATCATTTAGGAAAGCTATTGAAGTACGCAACCTCGTTTAGTATGGAGCTTTGGCGCTAACCAACGGCGAGGTTGTATGGATGAGAAGGAGTTGATAAGGCGGATTCTATTGGCTTCTCAGAAAGGACCGGACATGACGAGGCCGCAGCCGGACAGCAGTGGTTACACGCCCCCAGCTCTCGGGACGGCTCACGCCCGCTTGATGGGCTACTACGAGATGGGTAAGCACCCGGGCAAGTACAAGGGCCAGCCGCGTGTTAATGACGAGGTGTGGCTCGCTTTCGAACTGAGCGGCCCAAATCATCCTCCGCGTGAGCTTGACGACGGTACTCGTGTTCCGCAGCGAATCATGGTCAAGGAGCGTTTTGACCTTACCGCTACTGCGCACTTCTTCAAGCTGTTTGGCATGATGAATTACGCGGGCAAAGCTACGCACATGGCTCAACTGCTGGGCGAGGCGTACCTCGTTGAGGTGTTCCACCGCAAGAGCACGGATGGTATGTGTAAGTACGCTTATATTCGCGACTCGAACGGTTATACAGTGCGAGGGCCGAGCTACCAAGACCCGATCAACGGCAAGACGGTTGCCGTTGAAGTCGCTCCTCCGCTTACCGAACCGCGCGCGTTCATTTGGGATATCGCGGACCTGGAAATGTGGAACAGCATTTTCGTAGAGGGTGAGTACGAAGCCAAGAAGGACGACAAGGGCAACGTCACCCAGGCCGCGCGCTCGAAGAACGTCCTTCAGAACTACATCAAAGAGGCGCTTAACTGGAAGGAGCACCCGCTCGCGCAGATTATCGAGGCGGGCGGTGCGGAGACTTGACCATAAATAAGGCCCGCGTAAGCGGGCCTAGATGCAACGGGGACGGTTCGGAATTCATGCGATTTGATACGGCTCGCTCCAAACGTTCGGGGCGATAGGGAGGACCTTGGCTAGCTCTCGAAGCACCTCGGCCATGTTGCCGGCGCAATATCGCACAACAGCAGTAATTACACCGCCTCGTTTGGTTTGTCGCAGGATACGAAAACCGTAATACACCAGCGTATCGAGCACGCGCTTACAGGCGGTGCGCGTGCGGTCCTTCAGCGTGATATGTAGCGCATGCGCTAAGCTGTGCGGGGCGGTCCGTGCTTCACGCGTGCCTCCCGCCAGTCTGAGCACTTCAGCCGACCAGCCGAGCAGCTTACTTGCCGGAATATCAAAGGGGTGATTTGCTGCGGGCGTCTGATGTTTCAGCGTGACATGCAGCGCGTCAATGGGAGTACGAATTCCCGCATATTTTGCAGCATTTGCGATGCTACTGATTTCTTGCGTGCTGTTATTCATGGTCTCTATCTCTTAACGTGTGGTCGGGACAGCAGACGCAAGTTTACGGGCGGCAGTAAACCCAAAGCAAGATTTATTGAGGGGTGCAAATCTAATGTCAAGGGTTTTGTATATACGCTTGCGTGTGATACGTACCCTATAGGTTAGGCATTCCCGAAACCACAAAGCGTGCGATAGCCTCCACGAGAGGGCGCAGAGGGTAGAACTCTCCACCGTATCCGCTGGATGCGGAGCCGTCGCTATGTCCCTGTAGCGCGTCCGCAACCTCTCGGCTAATTCCATGCGTGCGGCATATGTCTTTGAACAGGTGACGGAAGCTATGGAAGGTCATACGCTTGTCCGTTACTTGGCACACGCGGCGGAGGTAGTCCCCGAACCACTTACCCCAGGTTGGCGATACACGCCCGTGCCGGTCTGGGACTAGATCGAATAGGCGACCCTGACTGCGGCGCGTGGTGACGTACTCAAGGAAGCCGAGCCGGATGAGTTCCGAGTGCAACGGGATACGGCGAACGCTCCCGACGTTCTTAACGCGCTGGCCCTCGGCTTCATCATTTACGAATCGGATACACCAGTGTCCGGATTCTTCGAATATGTCGGATGGGGTGAGCTGGCACAGCTCCTCAATACGCGCCCCCGTATACAGTCCGAGCAGCGGTACCCAATACGCGGCTTCTCCCGCGCCTCGGACTGGCCGCAAACCATCGGCATAGACCGGGCTTGCGAAGATCGCACCGATAGCTGCCTCATTGAACGATACGCGGGACTTGTCGGTACGCTTTACGACGACGGTCACACGCGGAATGGGGGCCGGAATGAGCATGCTATCGGCCGCATAGTTCATTAGCGTGAAGAACTGGCCCACGTACCTATTCACGCTCGACGCGGCTAGGCCCGACTCCTGGAGCTTCTCTTTGAACGAGACGACGTGCTGACGCGTAACGGACGGGACGGGAATACGCCCGACGTGCTCGTAGAACCGGCCTACAACGAGATTCATTTGTTCGACCGTCCCGCCCGTAGGCTGGCGCTCCTTGGCCCACCGCTCAACGAGCGCGGCAAGCGACAGCGCAGAGGCCACGGGGGCGGCTGCTGGGGCCGGTGTATGGAGTTGTGAGGGGAGCGGTTCCCGGGCCGCTCCGACGCGGCGCAATGCCTCCGTATATGCGGCTACCTGCCTCTCGTGCATTTCCTGCCGGCGCACCTCCCGGGCTACCAACCGGTCGTGTTCCTCGTACTGCTCCTCTAGCGGCTGGGCGAATTCGTCCGCAGCCTCGTACATTGCGGTTTCCAGCTCGTCGGCTTGCTGCCGCGTTATCGTTACGTACTGCGGGTGGGGCGTGGGTTTTCGGGGAGGGGTGCCGAGTAGGGCCGCACGCGCGGCGTCAAACTCCTGGTCAATCTTTACGCTAGCCTCGCGGACTATGCGCCGGGCCTCGGCCGGGTCAGACGTACCGAGCGCGCGTACTATCTCGCGGCGGCCAAGGTGTTCAACGAGGTCGGCGGGAACTTTGCGGCGGACATAGTATCTAGAGCCTCGGCGCAGCAAATGATTGGTCATGGTGTCACCCTCGGTGGATGTAACACCGGCGCCAATGCCCCGTAAGTCCTTGTCGGACAAGGTTTTCCCCGAAAATCAAAGGGTTAAGTGTAGCACGTCGGTTTATGGCAAACTGCGCGCGTGATCGGGCCGGCTGACGGTCCGATTGGGCCCGATTGCGTCCGGCGACCGCTTTTTTCGACCGCGCCCCGGGCGGCGCTCCGGCCTCGGGCCGCCATCCCCGCCGTAACCAGCAGAAAGGATTCGCTTGAAACTTCCGTACGAATGGCAGATCGGCTGGCGCTACACGCGCGCCGGCAAACGCACGACCGGCAACGGCTTCATTTCCTTCATCGCGCTCGTGTCGATGCTCGGGATCGCGCTCGGCGTCGCGGCGCTGATCGTCGTGCTGTCCGTGATGAACGGCTTCCAGAAGGAAGTGCGCGACCGCATGCTGTCGGTGCTCGCGCACGTCGAGGTGTTCTCGCCGACCGGCTCGATGCCCGACTGGCAACTGACCGCGCAGGAAGCGCGCCGCAATCCGTCGGTGACGGGCGCGGCGCCGTACGTCGACGCGCAGGCGCTGCTCACGCGCCAGGACGCGGTGAGCGGCGTGATGCTGCGCGGCGTCGAGCCGTCGCTCGAACCGCAGGTGTCGGACATCGGCAAGGACATGAAGGCAGGCCAGCTCGCCGCGCTCGTGCCCGGCCAGTTCGGCATCGTGCTCGGCGACGCGCTCGCCGGCAACCTCGGCGTGACGGTCGGCGACAAGGTCACGCTCGTCGCCCCCGAAGGCACGATCACGCCGGCAGGGATGATGCCGCGGCTCAAGCAGTTCACGGTCGTCGGCGTGTTCGAGTCGGGCCACTACGAGTACGACAGCACGCTCGCGATGATCAACATCCGCGACGCGGAGGCGCTGTTCCGGATGGCCGCGCCGACCGGCGTGCGGCTGCGGCTCACCGACATGCAGAAGGCGCCGCAGGTCGCGGTCGAGCTGTCGCATACGCTGTCGGGCAGCCTGTACATCCGCGACTGGACCCAGCAGAACAAGACCTGGTTCTCGGCCGTGCAGATCGAGAAGCGGATGATGTTCATCATCCTCACGCTGATCATCGCGGTGGCCGCGTTCAACCTCGTGTCGTCGCTCGTGATGACGGTGACCAACAAGCAGGCCGACATCGCGATCCTGCGCACGCTCGGCGCGCAGCCGGGCTCGATCATGAAGATCTTCGTCGTGCAGGGCGTGACGATCGGCTTCGTCGGCACCGCGTCGGGCGTCGCGCTCGGCTGCCTGATCGCGTGGAGCATTCCGTGGCTGATCCCGATGATCGAGCATCTGTTCGGCGTGCAGTTCCTGCCGCCGTCGGTGTACTTCATCAGCGAGCTGCCGTCCGAGCTCGTCGCGGGCGACGTCATCAAGATCGGCCTGATCGCGTTCGTGCTGTCGGCCGTCGCGACGCTCTATCCGAGCTGGCGCGGCGCGAAGGTGAAGCCGGCGGAGGCGCTGCGCTATGAATGATCGCGCGACCGCATTCGCGGATTCACGACAACCCATCAGACAGGATTCGGCAGGTATGCAGGAATACGTGCTTCAGGCGCGCGGGATCACGAAGGCGTTCGTGCAGGGCGGCTTCAACGTGCAGGTGCTCAACAACACCGAGCTGACGGTGCGGTGCGGCGAGAAGCTGGCGGTCGTCGGCGCGTCGGGCTCCGGCAAGAGCACGCTGCTGCACGTGCTGGGCGGCCTCGACGAACCGAGCGCGGGCGAAGTATCGCTGCTCGGCAAGCCGTTTACGCAGCTCGCCGAGCGCGAGCGCAACGAGCTGCGCAACCGCGCGCTCGGCTTCGTCTACCAGTTCCATCACCTGCTGCCGGAGTTCACCGCGCTCGACAACGTCGCGATGCCGCTGCGCATCCGCCGGATGACGACCGAGGACGCGCGCGCGCAGGCACAGGCGATGCTCGAACGTGTCGGTCTCGGCCCGCGTGCGAAGCACCGGCCGGGCGAATTGTCGGGCGGCGAGCGGCAGCGCGTCGCGATCGCGCGCGCGCTGGTGACGAAGCCGGCCTGCGTGCTCGCCGACGAGCCGACCGGCAACCTCGACGGCACGACGGCCGATACCGTGTTCAACCTGATGCTCGAATTGTCCGAGACGCTCGAAACGAGCTTCGTGATCGTCACGCACGATCCCGAGCTCGCCGCGCGCTGCGACCGCATCATGCGCCTGCGCGACGGCGTGCTGCACGAGGAGCCGGCGCTGCCGGTGTGAACGAACGCCTCCGCCGTGCCGCCGGGCGAGTCCCGGCGTTGCGGCGGGGCGCAGGAAAGCCGCCATGTGGATCGATACGCATTGCCATCTCGATGCCGCCGAATTCGACGCCGACCGCGACGCGGTCACGCAGGCGGCGCGTACGGCCGGCGTGTCGCGCATTGTGATTCCGAGCATCGGGCGCGACAATTTCACGACCGTGCGCGAACTGGCGCAGCGCACGCCGGGCGCGGTCTATGCGCTCGGCATCCACCCGATGTATACGCCGCACGCACGCGACGAGGATCTCGACCGGCTGCGCATGGAGATCGAGGCGAGCCTCGACGATCCGCGCTTCGTCGCGATCGGCGAGATCGGGCTCGACTACTTCGTGCCGGGGCTCGACGAAGCGCGGCAGCAATTCTTCTATCAGGGGCAGCTCAAGCTCGCGCGCGAATTCGACCTGCCGGTGCTGTGCCACGTGCGCAAGTCGCAGGACCGCGTGCTCGCCGGGCTGCGCCGCTTCGGCGTGCGGCGCGGCATCGCGCATGCGTTCAACGGCAGTTTCCAGCAGGCCGACGCGTATCTCGCACAGGGGCTGCATCTCGGTTTCGGCGGCAACGTGACGTTCGGACGCGCGTTGCAGATCCGCCGGCTCGCCGCGCAGTTGCCGCTCGACGCGATCGTCGTCGAGACCGACGCGCCCGACATCGCGCCCGAATGGGCGTACAAGTCCCGCAACGCGCCCGACCAGGTGCCGCGCATCGGTGCCGTGCTCGCCGAGCTGCGCGGGATCGACGCGCACGCGCTGTCCCTATCCACAACGGCTAACGCGCTCGCCGCGCTGCCGCGCCTCGCCCTTTCGTCCGCATAATCGTTGCTGGAAGGCGCCGTGTCGACAGCGGCGGCGCCCGTTCGACGAGGAGGCGCGATGCGCGTGTGGTGGATCGCGTTCGCGCTCGGCGTCGTCGTGCTGCAGCGGCAGGCGGCGTTGCCGGGTGCGGGCGGCTGGGCAGGCGGGGCGGCGGTGCTGGCCGGTTGCGGCGCGCTGCTCGCATGGTGTGCGCGGCGCCGTCGAACCCGCGCGATCGTCGCGCTCCGGTGGGTGCTGTGCGCGTGCGCCGCCGGTGCGATTGGATTCGGCTATGCGGCCGCGCGCGCCGAATGGCGGCTGCGTGACAGCCTGCCCGTCGAGCGGGAAGGGCGCAACATCGTCGTCACGGGCGTGATCCGCGGGTTGCCGGTGATCGACGACACCGGCGCGCGACTGCTGCTTGCCGTCGAATCGAACGATGCGGCGCTGGCCCGGTTTCCTCCCGTGATCCGGTTGTCATGGCGCACGTACGGCGCGCCCCCGGCACGCGACGCGATGCCCGATTTGCGCGCCGCGCAGCGCTGGCGCCTCGTCGTGCGCCTGAAGCGTCCGCATGCCGAGGCGAATCCCGGCGTGCGCGACAGCGAGGCGGCATGGCTCGCCGCGGGCATTCGCGCGATCGGCTATGTGGTCGCGCCCGAGCGGGCGGAACTGCTCGACGCGCGTGCGTCGGGATGGCGCGCGTCGATCGATCGGCTGCGCGACGCGCTGCGTGCCGGTATCGCCGATGCGCTCGGCAGCGGCGCGCGCCATCGCGGCATCGTGACCGCGCTCGCGGTCGGCGATCAATCCGGCATCGGCGACGACGAGTGGCGCGTGCTGCGCAATACGGGCACGAGTCATCTGGTCGCGATCTCCGGGCTGCACGTCGGGCTCGTCGGCGCGCTCGCCGGCGGGATCGCATCGATCGTCTGGCGGCGTCTGCGCTGGCGAGGACGTGCGGCGGCGCTGATGATTCCCGCGCCTTATGTGGCTTCCGTTGCCGCGCTGACGGCCGCCGCCGGCTACGCGGCGCTCGCCGGCTTCAACGTGCCGGCGCAGCGCGCATGGTGGATGATCGCGGCCGGTGCGGCCGCCTATCTGGCCGGACGCAGCGTGCCGACGTCCGCGGTGCTGTGCGCGGCGCTCGGCGGCGTGCTGCTCGCCGATCCGTGGGCCGTGTTGTCCGCCGGTTTCTGGCTGTCGTTCGGCGCGGTCGCGGTGATCCTGATGGCGGTCGCGGGCTGGCGCGCGGTGCGCGAATTCGACGGGAGCGACAGGCACGACAGCGGCGACGGTGCGGGGGATGGCACCGCCGCGGTCGACCGCTGGAGGTGGCTGCGAGCAGGGTGCGCGCGTGCCGGGCGCCGAATCGCGGAGGCCACGCGCGTGCAGTACGCGGTGACGATCGGCCTCGCGCCGCTGACGGCCGCGTGGTTCGCGCAGATCTCGGTATCGGGGCCGTTCGGCAATGCATTTGCGATCCCGTGGGTCAGCGCCGTCGTGACGCCGGTCGTGCTCGTCGGTATCGGATTGCCCGCGCCGTTGGACGGCTATGCGTTCCGGCTCGCGCATGCGGCGCTCGAACCGATGATGGCGCTGCTGGGGCATCTCGCCGACTGGCCGGCCGGCGTATTCTGGCTGCGCATGCCCGACTGGCCGGTGTTGATGCTGGCGTGCATCGGCGTCGCATGGGTGTTGATGCCGCGCGGCTGGCCGCTGCGCTGGGCCGCGCCGATCACGTGGCTGCCGCTGCTTGCGCCGGCGCCGGATAAACCGCCGCCGGGCGGCTTCCGGCTGACCGTGCTCGACGTCGGGCAGGGCGCGGCGGTGCTGGTCGAGACCGCACGCCGGACCTTGCTGTTCGATGCGGGGCCGGGGCCGGAGTCGACCCATGCCGGCCAGCGGATCGTTGCGCCGTCGTTGCGGTCGCGCGGAATCCGGACCATCGATACGCTCGTGCTCAGTCATGCGGACGCCGATCATGCGGGCGGCGCGGCGGCCGTCTATGCGACCGCCGAGGTCCGCCAGCTGGTCGCCGGCATCGCGCCACGGCACCGGCTGTGGCGCGACGCGCAGGCGGCCGGCGTGACCGATCGGTTGCCTTGCGCGGCCGGGCAGCGGTGGAGCTGGGACGGCGTCGTCTTCACGATGCTGTGGCCGCCGCGCGTGGCGGCTGCAGGCTCGTCGAACGAACAGTCGTGCGTGCTGCGCATCGACGCGGGCGGCACGTCGGCATTGTTGACGGGCGACATCGAGGCACGCGCCGAGCGCCGCCTGGTGGCCGACGCGCGCGACGCGCTGGCCGCGCAGATCCTCGTCGTGCCGCACCATGGCAGCCGCACGTCGTCGGTCGAGCCTTTCCTCGATTCGGTCGGGCCGCGCGTCGCGGTATTTCCTGTAGGCTATCGCAATCGCTTCGGGCATCCGCACCGGACGGTCCTCGCGCGCTACGAGGCGCGCGGGATTCCGCTGCCGCGCACCGATCGCGACGGGGCCGTGCGGTTCGACGTCGCGCCGGCTAACGGCGGTTTTGCGTTCGAGCGTTATCGCGATGCGCAGCGACGGTACTGGATGGACCGGTGAGTTGGTGTGATGGCGCGCAGCAGGAACGAAGAGACCGGACAGGTGCTGGAGCAGCGGAGCCCGCCGATCGCGAAGCATGGGGCGGGAGTAAGTGCTAAAGCACCAACTCCGGTCGACCGCGAAGCATGGGACAGGAGTAGGCGCTGAAGCGCCAACTCCGGTCGACCGCGAAGCATGGGATCGGAGTAAGCGCTGAAGCGCTAACTCCGATCGACAAAGGAGACATTGGCGTTTGAAGGACATCCTCCACTTCTCGCATGCGAACGGTTTTCCGGCCTCGACGTACCGGACGATCTTCGCCGAGCTGGCAGACGACTACGACCTGCGTTACATCGAGCGCATCGGTCACGACCGCCGCTACCCGGTGACGCGCGACTGGCCGCATCTCGTCGAGCAGCTGCTCGACGACATCGGCAGCCGCTACGAGCGCCCGGTCTGGCTCGTCGGCCATTCGCTCGGCGGCTACCTGTCGCTGATGGCCGCGCTGAAAAAACCGCACTGGGTGCGCGGCGTGGTGATGATCGATTCACCGATCATCGCGGGATGGCGCGCCGGCGCGCTGCGCGCGAGCCAGTGGGCCGGGCTCGACGAGCGGCTGTCGCCGGCGGCCGCGACGCGCAACCGGCGCACGCGCTGGGCGAGCCGCGACGAAGCCTGGCGGCACTTTCACGAGAAACCCGCGTTCGCGCGCTGGGACGAGCGGATGCTGTCGGACTACATCGACCACGGCATCCCGCAGGCGGGCGCCGACGGCGAACGCGCGCTCGCATTCGACCGGCAGGTCGAATACCTGATCTACCGGACGCTGCCGCACACGCTCGGCCCGCGGCTCGCGCACGGCGCGCCGGTGCCGCTCGGCTTTCTCGCCGGCACGCGCTCGCGCGAGGTGCGGCAGGTCGGGCTCGAGGCGACGCGCCGCGCGGCGCGCGGGCGCATCGAATGGATCGAGGGCAGCCACCTGTTCCCGATGGAGCGACCGATCGAGACGGCCCGCGCATTGCAGCGGATGCTGAATTCGCTGAAAACGGCGGAGGGCGGCGTGCCGCGCGACAGCGCTGCGCTCGCGAACAGCGCCTGACGCATCGGTCCGGTGCTCCGCGTCCGGCGTGCGCGGTTGCATTGTCCGGCCGGCCGGTTCGCCCCGGCGCGCACGGCTGGCGCGGCACAGCGCGAAAGGGCGGGATCATCGCGTCAATTGCTGAGAGAAGGGCGGGCTTTACGGTATAATCCGTTTTTCCCGCGAGCATCCAGCGATGACCAAATATGTTTTCGTCACCGGCGGCGTAGTTTCTTCCCTCGGCAAGGGTATTGCCGCCGCCTCCCTCGCCGCGATCCTCGAATCGCGCGGTCTGAAAGTCACCCTCCTCAAACTCGATCCCTACATCAACGTCGACCCCGGCACGATGAGCCCGTTCCAGCACGGCGAAGTGTTCGTGACGGAAGACGGAGCGGAGACCGACCTCGACCTCGGCCACTACGAGCGCTTCATCAGCACGAAGATGCGCAAGGCCAACAACTTCACGACCGGCCAGATCTACGAATCGGTGATCCGCAAGGAACGCCGCGGCGACTATCTCGGCAAGACCGTGCAGGTGATTCCGCACATCACGAACGAAATCCAGGCGTTCATCGAGCGCGGGGCGGCATCGGCCACCTGCGGCGAACCGGACGTCGCGATCGTCGAGATCGGCGGCACGGTCGGCGACATCGAGTCGCTGCCGTTCCTCGAGGCCGCGCGCCAGATGAGCCTGCGCCTCGGCCGCAACAGCGCGTGCTTCGTGCACCTGACGCTCGTGCCGTACGTCGCGACGGCCGGCGAGCTGAAGACGAAGCCGACCCAGCACAGCGTGCAGAAGCTGCGCGAGATCGGCATCCTGCCGCACGTGCTGCTGTGCCGTGCGGACCGCCGCATCCCGGACGACGAATCGAAGAAGATCTCGATGTTCTCGAACGTGCCGGAAGACGCCGTGATCTCGGTGTGGGACGCCGACAGCATCTACAAGATTCCGCAGATGCTGCACGACCAGGGCCTCGACCGGATCATCTGCGAAGAGCTGAAGCTGTCGCCGAAGGACGCCGACCTGAGCATGTGGTCGGAGCTCGTCGAGAAGCTGGAAAATCCGAAGCACGAAGTGACGATCGGCATGGTCGGCAAGTACGTCGATCTGACCGAGTCTTACAAGTCGCTGATCGAGGCGCTGCGCCATGCATCGCTGCACACGTCGACCAAGGTCAACATCGAGTACATCGACTCGGAAGAGATCGAGACGAACGGTGTCGACAGCCTGAAGCATCTCGACGCCGTGCTGGTGCCGGGCGGTTTTGGCCGTCGCGGCACGGAAGGCAAGATCGCGGCGATCCGCTATGCGCGCGAGGCGAAGGTGCCGTACCTCGGCATCTGTCTCGGCATGCAGCTCGCGGTGATCGAATTCGCGCGCGACGTCGTCGGCCTGAAGCAGGCGAACAGCACGGAATTCGATCCGGAAACGCCGGAACGCGTGGTCGCGCTGATCACCGAGTGGCACGACCGCGAAGGCAAGGTCGAGACGCGCACCGAGGAATCCGATCTCGGCGGCACGATGCGCCTCGGCTCGCAACGCTGCCCGATCAAGCCCGGCACGATGGCCGAAGAGATCTATGGCAAGGACGTGAACGAGCGCCATCGCCACCGTTATGAAGTCAATAACCGCTTCGTGCCCCAGCTCGAAGCCGGCGGCCTTATCATCAGCGCCCGTACCCCGAGCGAGGATCTGCCGGAAATGATGGAGCTGCCGCGCTCGATGCACCCGTGGTTCGTCGGCGTCCAGTTCCACCCGGAGTTCACGTCCACGCCGCGTGACGGTCATCCCCTGTTCAAGTCGTTCGTCGAAGCCGCGCTCGGCAACAAGCAAGCGCGTGGAGTGCAAGCATGAAGCTGTGCGATTTCGAGGTCGGTCTCGACCAGCCTTTCTTCCTGATCGCGGGTACCTGCGTCGTCGAATCGGAGCAAATGACGATCGACACGGCGGGCCGCCTGAAGGAGATCTGCGAAAAGCTGAACGTCCCGTTCATCTACAAGTCGTCCTACGACAAGGCGAATCGCAGCTCGGGCAAGTCGTTTCGCGGCCTCGGAATGGACGAGGGCCTGCGGATCCTCGGCGAGGTGAAGCGCCAGCTCGGCCTGCCGGTGCTGACCGACGTGCATTCGATCGAGGAGATCGAGCAGGTCGCGTCGGTCGTCGACGTGCTGCAGACCCCCGCGTTCCTGTGCCGCCAGACCGACTTCATCCACGCGTGCGCACGCTCGGGCAAGCCCGTCAACATCAAGAAGGGCCAGTTCCTCGCGCCGCACGACATGAAGAACGTGATCGACAAGGCGCGCGACGCGGCGCGTGAAGCCGGGCTGTCGGAGGACCGCTTCATGGCGTGCGAGCGCGGCGTCTCGTTCGGCTACAACAATCTCGTGTCGGACATGCGCTCGCTCGCGATCATGCGCGAGACGCACGCGCCGGTCGTGTTCGATGCGACCCACTCGGTGCAGTTGCCGGGCGGGCAGGGCACGAGCTCGGGCGGCCAGCGCGAATTCGTGCCGGTGCTCGCGCGTGCTGCCGTCGCGACGGGTGTTGCGGGCCTGTTCATGGAAACGCACCCGAATCCGGCCGAAGCGAAGTCGGACGGCCCGAACGCGGTGCCGCTGAACCGGATGGACGCGCTGCTGGAGACCCTCGTCACGCTCGACCAGGCGGTGAAGCGCAATCCGTTCCTGGAAAACGATTTCAACTAAAGATCGAATGAACCATGCGACGGCTTCGCGCGTCAGTAGCGTAAGCAGTGTCGGCGCGCATGCCGTCGCAGTTTGAAGAATCCATCGTCATTCTCAGAGGAAACCCATGAGTGCAATCGTAGATATCATCGGCCGCGAGATTCTGGATTCGCGCGGCAACCCCACCGTCGAATGCGACGTGCTGCTCGAATCGGGCACGATGGGCCGCGCGGCGGTGCCGTCGGGCGCGTCCACCGGCTCGCGTGAAGCGATCGAACTGCGCGACGGCGAAGCCGGCCGCTACAACGGCAAGGGCGTGCTGAAAGCGGTCGAGCACATCAACACCGAAATCTCCGAAGCCATCATGGGCCTCGACGCGTCGGAACAGGCGTTCCTCGACAAGACGCTGCTCGAGCTGGACGGCACCGACAACAAGTCGCGCCTCGGCGCGAACGCGATGCTGGCCGTGTCGATGGCCGTCGCGAAGGCAGCGGCTGAAGAAGCCGGCCTGCCGCTGTACCGCTACTTCGGCGGCTCGGGCGCGATGCAGCTGCCGGTCCCGATGATGAACATCGTCAACGGCGGCGCGCACGCGAACAACAGCCTCGACATCCAGGAATTCATGATCGTCCCGGTGAGCCAGCCGACGTTCCGTGAAGCCCTGCGTTGCGGCGCGGAAGTGTTCCACGCACTGAAGAAGATCCTGAGCGACCGCGGCATGAGCACGGCAGTCGGCGACGAAGGCGGCTTCGCGCCGAACTTCGGCAGCAACGACGAGTGCCTGTCGACGATCCTGCAGGCGATCGAGAAGGCCGGCTACCGTGCGGGCGAAGACGTGCTGCTCGCGCTCGACTGCGCGGCATCCGAGTTCTACCACGACGGCAAGTACCAGCTCGCGGGCGAAGGCCTGCAACTGTCGTCGGCCGAATTCACCGACTACCTCGCGACGCTCGCCGACAAGTTCCCGATCGTGTCGATCGAGGACGGCATGCACGAAGGCGACTGGGACGGCTGGAAGCTGCTGACCGAGCGCCTCGGCAAGAAGGTGCAGCTCGTCGGCGACGACCTGTTCGTCACGAACACGCGCATCCTGAAGGAAGGCATCGAGAAGGGCATCGCGAACTCGATCCTCATCAAGATCAACCAGATCGGTACGCTGACCGAAACGTTCGCGGCAATCGAAATGGCGAAACGTGCGGGCTACACGGCCGTGATCTCGCACCGCTCGGGCGAAACGGAAGATTCGACGATCGCGGACATCGCGGTCGGCCTGAACGCCGGTCAGATCAAGACGGGTTCGCTGTCGCGCAGCGACCGCATCTCGAAGTACAACCAGCTGCTGCGCATCGAGGAAGATCTCGGCGACATCGCGAGCTACCCGGGCAAATCGGCTTTCTATAACCTGCGCTAACGCGCTACTATCGGGTTCGTCATCTCGACGCCGCTCTGTGCATGTCGCGCGGAGCGGCGCTTCTTATATCTGCGTCTCTTACATGCGGCTTGTCACTGTCGTCCTGATTGCCTTGCTGGCGCTCATTCAGTACCCCCTATGGTGGGGACACGGCGGCTGGTTGCGGGTGCACGAATTGCGCCAGCAGCTCGGCGATCAGCTGCAGAAGAATGCGGACGAGAAGCTGCGCAATGAACGGATCGCGGGCGAAGTGCAGGATCTGCAGGGCGGTACCGCGGCCATCGAGGAGCGCGCGCGCTACGAGATGGGCATGGTGAAGGATGGCGAAGTGTTCGTGCAGTTCGTATCGCCGAACGCGCCGGCCAGCCCGCTGAACAACACGCCGTCGAGCACGTCGACGCGCGGTACCGTGTCCGCGGCACCCGTGCGTGTCGTGCCGAACCCGCAGTCGATCGCGAAACCGTCGCGGCATCACGGCGGCGAGAAGGGCAAGGCCGCGCATCACTGAGCGCGGGAGTCCGAATCATTGAAAAAGCGCGGGAAATGCCGCGCTTTTTTATTTCCTGTCAGTCGTCAATCGGGTCGGTCGACGCGATGTCGCGTCACCACCACCAGCCCGGGTAACCGTAGCCATAGCCGATGCCGGTGCCCCACCGGTTGCCCCAACCGCCGCCGTAATAGCCGCCGTAGACGGTCACGGGCGGCGGCGAGTAATACGACCACGCGCGCGCGGCGGCCTCGGCCGCCATCGCGTCGTTCTGCTCGCGCAGCACCTGCCGGTCGATCTCGTCGTAGCGTTTGCGCTCCGCGCTCGACAGGGCGGGCGGCCGGCCGCCCGACGCGCCCGGCTCGGGCAGGCGGCTCAGGATCGTCGACGAAGGCGGCTGCACCGCGCAGCCGGCGAGGGCCAGCGTGCCGGCTGCGACACTGGCCAGGACGAGGGTGCGGAACGGGCGATTCATGTGTTTCTCCAGCAGCGCGCCGCAGTGCAAAGCGGTTTGCGCCGAAGGCGGGACCTGCGGCGCGTGAGCCGTAAGGCGACGCTCGTGCGTCATTATGCGCCCGCGCCCGCATCGCGGGCACGGACGCGCGGCGCGCTCAGTGACGCTGCTCGGTCGCGGGCGTGATGCCGGTCGCGAGTTCCGGCGCGGCGAACAACTGCGCGACGTCGACGGGATCGAATTCGTAGCGCTGGTTGCAGAACTCGCAGTGGATCTCGACGTGACCGCGCTCGACGATCACGCTGTCGACTTCGTCGCGGCCGAGCATGCGCAGCATCGCGCCGACCTTCTCGCGGGAGCACGAGCACTGGAAACGCGTCCCGGCCGGGTCGAAGTGCTGCACGTTTTCCTGCCAGAACAGCCGGCGGAACACGACTTCCGGTTCGACCTCGAGCAACTCCTTGGCGGACAGCGTGCCGCCGAGCGTGCAGACGCGCTCCCAGGTGTCGGCGTCGGTCTCGGCGTTGCGCGGCACGATGCCGCCGTCGCCCGGCAGCTTCTGCAGCAGCATGCCGACCGCGCGGTCGCGATCGGCCGCGAGCCACAGCCGCGTGTCGAGCTGCTCCGAGTGGTGCATGTAGTGCTCGAGCACCTGCGACACCGATTCGAGCGGGCCGTCGACGCCGTTCAGCGGCACGATGCCCTGGTACGGCTGCTGGCCCGGCAGCTTCTCGGCCGGGTCGAGCGTGATCACGCACCGGCCGTGGCCGCTCGCGTTGACGAGCGACGCGAACGGCATGTCGTCGCCGATCGTCTGCGCCGCGTCGCCGGCGAACTTGGCCGTGGCGCGCATCGTCAGGTCCGAGCCGCACTGGACGACCAGCATCTGGACCGGCCCGTCGCCGAAGATCTGCATGATCAGGGTGCCGTGAAATTTCAGGTTCGCCGACAGCAGCGCACACGCGGCCATCATCTCGCCGAGCACCGTGCGCACCGGGGCAGGGTAGTCACGGCGGGAAAGCACCTCTTGCCACGTGTTGCGCAGCGATACGATCTCGCCGCGCACGGGTGCCGAATTGAACATGAATTTCTGTAACTGGTCGCTCACTCTTCTTCCTTGAAATCCGCGCGAATCAGCCGATCCGCACGAGTTGCTCCTTGAAATGCGCACGCCGCTCGACGTACGTCTTCGCATTTGCGCGCAGCCGCGCGATGTCGTCTGCCGACAGCTCGCGCACGACTTTCGCCGGGGCGCCGAGAATCAGCGAATTGTCCGGGAACGTCTTGCCTTCCGTCACGACCGCGCCGGCACCGACCAGACAGTTGCGGCCGATCACCGCTCCATTCAAGACCACCGCCTGAATCCCGATCAGCGAACCCTCGCCGATCGTGCACCCGTGCAGCATCGCCTGGTGCCCGATCGTCACGTTTTCGGCAATCGTCAGCGGAAAGCCGGGGTCCGTATGCAGGACCGCGCCTTCCTGGACGTTGCTGCCGGTGCCGACCGTGATCGTCTCGTTGTCGCCGCGAATCGTCGCGCCGAACCAGACGCTCGCGTTTTCCTCCAGCACGACCTTGCCGATGATGGCCGCCGTATCGGCGACGAATACGCTTTCGTGGATCGTCGGGGCCGTCTCGCCCAGTTTGTAGATCGTCACGGAGTCTCCTGGTCTCTTCGATGATGGGCGCCGGTAGAATGGCGCGTCTGGCGTGCCGGGCGCGTTGCGTGACGGCACAAACGCTTATTGTAAACCGTCGCGTGCGTGCGCTCCCGCGATGCGCACGAATGGTGTCCCCGTTTGATGAGCATGCAGCCTTCTTCCCTTACCGCGGCGCCGCGTTGCGTGCGCCGCGCCGCACTCGACGCGCTGCGGATCGCCGAGCCGGCCGCGAAGGCCGCGCAGGTCCGTGCGCTGTATGACGCGCTGCTCGCCGGACAGGCCGCGATCGCGCCGGCGCTCGGCCTGGACGAGCCGGCCGACCTGCCCGGCCGTCCGGCGCGCCCGCCGCTCGTCGAGCCGCGCCAGCTCGAGCGCCGCAGCATGCGCTCGCCCGCGGGGCGCGCGGTGTTGCTGCACGCGCTCGCGCATATCGAATTCAACGCGATCAACCTCGCGCTCGACGCCGTGTGGCGCTTCTCCGGCATGCCCGACGCGTTCTATGCGGACTGGCTGAAGGTCGCGGCCGAGGAGGCCTATCACTTCACGCTGCTGTCCGACCGGCTGGCCGGGTTCGGGCATGCGTACGGCGATTTCCCCGCGCACAACGGGCTGTGGGAGATGTGCGAGCGGACCAAGGCCGATGTGCTCGCGCGGATGGCGCTCGTGCCGCGCACCCTCGAGGCGCGCGGGCTCGACGCGTCGCCGCCGATCCGTGCGCGGCTCGTGCAGGCGGGCGACGACGCGTCCGCGGCGATCCTCGACGTGATCCTGCGCGACGAAATCGGCCATGTCGCGATCGGGAACCGCTGGTTCCGGCACTTGTGCGACGCCGCCGGCCGCGATCCGGTTCCCACCTACCGCGAGCTTGCCGAGCAGTACCATGCGCCGCGGCTGCGCGGTCCGTTCAATTTCGACGCGCGCCGCACCGCGGGATTCGAGCAGGCGGAGCTGGACGAACTCGCCGCGCAGGACGCCGTGGACGGCACGGCGGCGGGTTAGGACGACCGGGCGCTGGCGGCTCCAGACGGGCGGGCGAACGCTGCCGCCGGCTGGCCACACGGGCCGCTCGGCGGCATTTCCGCGGCGGCCGATGCGCCGGATCCACATAACGTCGGCTCCCCGTCGCTAGAGCGCGGCCTCGACTGCCGGCCGCCGGAACGGAAGTGCCATCGCTATAATCGAACGATCATTCTTTTTTTGGCGGCTGCAATGAATGCCTCGAGTTCTGTTTCCGATTTCGTCACCGTCCGCGGCGTCAAGCTGCATGTGCGGCGCTGGGGCAGGCCCGATGCGCCGACGCTGTTCATGCTGCACGGCTGGATGGACGTCGCGGCATCGTTCCAGTTCGTCGTCGACGCGCTCGCGGGCGACTGGCAGGTGATCGCGCCCGATGCGCGCGGCTTCGGCCTGTCCGACTGGCCGGTCGCGCGGCAGGGCGGCGGTCATTACTGGTTCCACGAGTACCTGGGCGATCTCGACGCGCTGGTCGATCACTATGCGCCGACCGGCGAAGTCAACCTGGTCGGGCACAGCATGGGGGCGAACGTCGTGTGCCTGTACGCGGGCGCGCGGCCGGAGCGCGTGCGGCGCGTGGTCGACCTCGAAGGGTTCGGGCTCGCCCCCGCGCGGGCCGAGCAGGCGCCGCGCCGGCTGCGCGGCTGGCTCGACGAGCTGCGCGAGCCGCCGGTGCTGCGCCCGTACGCGTCGCTCGACGACGTGGCGGCCCGGCTGACCAAGACCAATCCGCGGCTCGATCCGCGCCGCGCGGCGTTCCTCGCCGCGCACTGGTCGAAGCGGGGCGACGACGGCCTGTATCACCTGCTGGCGGACCCCGCGCACAAGATGGCGGGCCCGCAGCTGTACCGGCTCGACGAGGTGATGGCCGTCTGGAAGCAGGTGCGCGCGAAGGTGCTGCACGTCGAGGCCGTCAATTCGCCGACGCTCGCCTACATCGCGGGCGACATCCCGCTGCCGGAGTTCAAGGCGCGCTTCGGCGCGTTCCCCGACTGGCGCGAAAAGCTCGTCGAGGATGCCGGCCACATGGTCCATCACGACCAGCCGGAGCAGGTCGCGGCGCTGATCGAGGCGTTCTGCGCATAGGCCGGCGGCGGCAGCGGCGGGGCAGGCGGGCGGCGCAATTGCCGCATTGCAGTAGAATGAAGCTTCACCTGCCATACCGACAATGAACGCTGATCTCCACTGCCATTCGAATGTTTCCGACGGGTTGCTGTCGCCTGCCGACGTCGCGCGCCGCGCCCATGCCGGCGGCGTGACCCTGTGGGCGCTGACCGACCACGACGAGATCGGCGGCCAGGCGGCGGCGCGCAGCGAGGCGGAAGCGCTCGGCATGCGCTACCTGAGCGGCGTCGAGATTTCGGTCACGTGGGCGTCGCGCACCGTGCACATCGTCGGGCTGCACATCGATCCGTCGAACCCGGCGCTCGTCGACGGCCTGTACCGCACGCGCCACGGCCGTGCGGCCCGTGCGCGGGCGATCGCCGCGCAGCTCGAGACGCTCGGCATCCCCGGCGCGTACGAAGGCGCGCTGAAGTACGTATCGAATCCCGACCTGATCTCGCGCACCCACTTCGCGCGTTTCCTGGTCGAGAACGGCCATGCCGCATCGACGTCCGACGTGTTCGACCGCCTGCTCGGCGACGGCAAGCCGGGGTTCGTTCCGCACCGCTGGGCGACGCTGTCCGACGCCGTCGCATGGATTCGCGCGGCGGGCGGTGAGGCCGTGGTCGCACACCCGGGCCGCTACCGCTATACGCCGGTCGAATTCGACGCATTCTTCGGCGAATTCATCGATCTCGGCGGCCGCGCGATCGAGGTCATCACGGGCAGCCACACGCCCGACCAGTACCGCGAATACGCGGACGTCGCGCGCCGCTTCGGCTTCGAGGTGTCGCGCGGTTCGGATTTCCATGCGCCGGGCGAGGGCCGCGTCGAACTCGGCAGCCTGCCGCCGTTGCCGCCCGACCTGAAACCGGTCTGGGAGCGCTGGCTCTGACGCGTCGCGGCCGCTTGCCGTTCGCCGTTCGCGCTGCCGGCGAGGCGCGCATCCGACTTCTCCCTCTTTACGTGTCCCCATGTCCCAGTTCTTCAGGATTCATCCGGATAATCCGCAGCCGCGCCTGATCAAGCAGGCCGCGGACATCGTCAGCAAGGGCGGCGTGATCGCAATGCCGACCGATTCGAGCTACGCGCTCGCGTGCCACCTCGACGACAAGGACGCGGTCGAGCGCGTGCGCCGCATCCGCGGCCTCGACGAGAAGCAGCACCTGTCGCTGCTCGTGCGCGACCTGTCGGAACTGGCCAACTTCGCGATGGTGGACAATCGTCAGTACCGGCAGATCAAGTCGGTGACGCCGGGCCCGTACGTGTTCATCCTGCAGGCAACCAAGGAAGTGCCGCGCCGGCTGTCGCATCCGTCGCGCAAGACGATCGGGCTGCGCGTGCCCGATCACGCGATCACGCTCGCGCTGCTCGAGTCGCTCGGCCAGCCGCTGCTCGGCACGACGCTGATCCTGCCGCCGGACGACGAGCCGCTGAACGATCCCGACGACATCCGCGCGCGGCTCGAGAAGCAGGTCGATCTCGTGATCGACGGCGGCGCGTGTCCGCGCGAGCCGTCGACGGTGATCGACCTGACGGGCGACGTGCCGCAGCTCGTGCGCGCGGGGCGCGGCGCGCTCGAACCGTTCGGGCTGGCGGCCGCGTAAGCGCCATTCATTTTTGCGCGAGTGCGCTTGTTACAATAACGCGATATGGACGCTTCCCTGATTCAGACCATCGCCGTCTACGCGCTGCCCGTGATCTTCGCGATCACGCTGCACGAGGCTGCGCACGGCTATGCCGCGCGCCTGCTCGGCGACAACACCGCCTACATGATGGGGCGCGTGTCGTTCAACCCGATGCGCCACATCGATCCGCTCGGCACGATCGCGATTCCGCTCGCGATGTATTTCCTGACCGGCGGCGCTTTCCTGTTCGGCTATGCGAAGCCGGTGCCGGTATCGTTCGGCAACCTGCGCGATCCGCGCTGGGGCAGCCTGTGGGTGGCGCTCGCGGGCCCGGCCTGCAACTTCGTGCAGGCGCTGGTCTGGGGCGTGCTGACCATCGTGCTGCCCGCGGCCGGCATCGACGAGCCGTTCTTCACGCGGATGGCCTATGCGGGCGTCAGCGCGAACCTGGTGCTCGGCGTGCTGAACCTGTTTCCGCTGCCGCCGCTCGACGGCGGCCGCATCCTGGCGGCCCTGCTGCCGCCGAAGCAATCGATCGCGCTGTCGCGCATCGAGCCGTACGGTTTCATCATCGTCCTCGTGCTGGTCACGACGGGCGTGCTGACGAATTTCTGGCTGCGCCCGCTCGTGAACGCCGCGGCCGGCGTGCTGAGCGCCATCCTGTCTCCCTTCGCCTCGCTTTTCTAACGACAATCATGTTCCCAGATCGTATTTTCTCCGGCATGCGACCCACCGGGTCGCTGCACCTCGGCCACTACCACGGCGTGCTGAAAAACTGGGTGAAGCTGCAGTCCGAGTACCCGTGCTTCTTCTGCGTGGTCGACTGGCATGCGCTGACGACGCACTACGAAACGCCCGAGGTGATCGAGAAGAACGTGTGGGACGTGCTGATCGACTGGCTCGCGTCCGGCATCGATCCGGCGCAGGCGACGCTGTTCATCCAGAGCAAGGTGCCCGAGCATGCGGAGCTCGCGCTGCTGCTCGGCATGAGCACGCCGCTCGGCTGGCTCGAACGCGTGCCGACCTACAAGGAGCAGATGGAGAAGCTGAAGGACAAGGACCTGTCGACCTACGGCTTCCTCGGCTACCCGGTGCTGATGGCGGCCGACATCCTGCTGTATCGCGGCTCGCTCGTGCCGGTCGGTGAAGACCAGGTGCCACACGTCGAGATGACGCGCGAGATCGCGCGCCGCTTCAACTACCTGTACGGCCGCGAGCCGGGCTTCGAGGAGAAGGCGCTCGAGGCCGCGAAGAAGCTCGGCGGCAAGCGCGCGAAGCTCTATCACGAACTGCGCAATGCGTACCAGCAGGAGGGCGACGACGAGGCGCTCGAACAGGCGCGCGCGATGCTGCAGGAATCGCAAAGCCTGTCGATGAGCGACCGCGAGCGCCTGTTCGGCTATCTCGAAGGCGCGCGCAAGATCATCCTGGTCGAGCCGCAGGCGCTTTTGACCGAAGCGTCGCGGATGCCGGGCCTCGATGGCCAGAAGATGTCGAAGTCGTACGGCAACACGATCGGCCTGCGCGAGGACGCGGAGACGATCACGAAGAAGGTCCGCACGATGCCGACCGATCCGGCGCGCGTGCGCCGCACCGATCCGGGCGATCCCGACAAGTGCCCGGTGTGGCAGCTGCATCAGGTCTATACGGACGAAGCGACGCACCAGTGGGTGCAGAGCGGCTGCCGCTCGGCGGGCATCGGCTGCCTCGACTGCAAGCAGCCGGTCGTCGAAGGGATCCTGCGCGAACAGCAGCCGATGCTCGAGCGCGCACAGAAGTACATGGACGATCCGTCGCTGCTGCGCGCGATCGTCGCGGACGGCTGCGACAAGGCGCGCAAGCACGCGGTCGAGACGATGCGCGACGTGCGCGACGCGATGGGCCTGTCGTACACCTGACCTGACGGCATGCACGAACCCGTCATTGCCGCCGCGGGCGGCCACGTCGCCCAGACCGAGCCGTCGCGCTGGGTCGCCCGGTGGTCGCGGCTCGTCCCGGCGGGCGGCGCGGTGCTCGACGTCGCCGCGGGCGGCGGCCGCCATGCGCGCTGGTTTGCGTCGCACGGGCATCCGGTCGTCGCGCTCGATCGCGATCCGGTCGCGCTGGCCGCATTGCGCGCGATTCCCGGCGTCGACGCGCGCGACGCCGATCTCGAGGGCGCGCCCTGGCCGCTGCCGGCCGGCGCGTCGTTCGCGGCGGTGATCGTCACCCATTATTTGCATCGTCCGCTCTGGCCCCATCTGCTCGATGCGGTGGCGCCGGGCGGCGTGCTGATCTACGAAACCTTCGCGCAAGGAAACGAAACGGTCGGCAAACCGTCCAACCCCGCGTTCCTGCTCGCCCCGGGCGAGTTGCTGGACGCGGTGCGCGGCCGCCTGCGGGTGGTCGCGTACGAGGACGGATTCGTCGCCGCGCCGCGCGAGGCGTTCGTGCAGCGCATCTGCGCGGTACGCGAGGGCGCGACCCCGACGGCGGGGGCGGGAATTCCACGTTACGAACTGCCCGGCTAATCCGCTACAATCTCAACGTTTACCGGTACATCAATCAATCGCGTTTCATGGCTAACGGCACCCAAGACGGCATTCAAATCCGCGGCAGCATCCCCGCGATCGTCACCCCGATGCTCGAAGACGGCAGTCTCGACCTGCCGGCGTTTCGCAAACTGATCGACTGGCACATCGCGGAAGGCACCGACGCACTCGTCGTGGTCGGCACGAGCGGCGAGTCGGCAACGCTCAACGTCGAAGAGCACATCCTGATGATCCGCACGGCGGTCGAGCATGCGGCGAAGCGCATCCCGATCATCGCGGGCGCAGGCGGCAATTCGACCGCCGAGGCGATCGAACTGACGAAGCACGCGAAGGCCGTCGGCGCCGACGCGACGCTGCAGGTCGTGCCGTACTACAACAAGCCCACGCAGGAAGGGATGTACCGCCACTTCAAGGCGATCGCCGAAGCGGTCGACCTGCCGGTGATCCTGTACAACGTGCCGGGCCGCACCGTCGCGGACATGGCGCACGAGACGACGCTGCGCCTCGCGCAGGTGCCGGGCATCATCGGCGTGAAGGAAGCGACCGGCAACATCGATCGCGCCGCGCACCTGATCAAGGCCGCGCCGAAGCATTTCGCGATCTACAGCGGCGACGATCCGACCGCGATCGCGCTGATGCTGCTCGGCGGCCACGGCAACATCTCGGTGACGGCGAACGTCGCGCCGCGCGCGATGAGCGACCTGTGCCGTGCGGCGCTGGCCGGCGACGTCGCAACGGCGCGCGAGCTGCACATGAAGCTGCTGTCGCTGCACAAGAACCTGTTCATCGAGGCAAACCCGATTCCGGTGAAGTGGGCGCTGCAGGCGATGGGCAAGATGCAGGGCGGCATCCGCCTGCCGCTTACGCCGCTCGACGAGCGCTGCCACGATGTCGTACGTTCGGCCCTCGTCGAGGCCGGCGTCCTCGCCTGAGGCTCAGGCGGCCGCGTCCTGCGGCCGCCGGCTCGACCCCTCATCAACCCGCACCGGCCGGCTCCGTCCGGCGCCGCTCCTGACGAGCGTTCTAGCAAGACGAAGGATTTCATGAAACGTTTCGCCTTTTCCTCTCGCGCCATCCAGGTTTCGGTGGTGGCGCTGGCGCTGGGCGCGCTCGCCGGCTGCGATACGCTGAACGATTATCTGGCTCCTGACCGGGTCAACTACAAGAACACGGGTTCGGCGCCGCCGCTCGCGGTGCCGAGCGACCTGAAGCCGGTGCCGACGACCCAGCAGTTCGTCGCACCGCCGAGCAACGCCGGTCTCGGCACGCTGCCGCCGCGGGCGACGACGGCCTCCGGCAACGCGACCGACGGTGTCCCGAGCGCGCAGGATCCGCTCGGCATGCATATCGAGCGCGACGGCGATCGCCGCTGGCTCGTCGTGGACGGGCGCACGCCCGAGCAGCTGTGGCCGATCCTGAAGGAGTTCTGGCAGGAGAACGGCTTCTCGCTGAAGACCGACGCACCGTCGACCGGCATCATGGCCACCGACTGGGCCGAGAACCGCGCGAACATTCCTGACGACTGGTTCCGCCGCACGATCGGCAAGGTCATCGACTTCGCGTACTCGTCGGGCACGCGCGACCGTTTCCGCACGCTCGTGAACCGCACGCCGGATGGCAACACCGACATCTCGATCACGCATAGCGCGATGGAGGAAATGATGGTCGGTCCGCAGGGCGGCACGTCGTCGCGCTGGGAAGAGCGTCCGCGCAACCCGGTGCTCGAGGCCGTGTTCCTGTCGAAGCTGATGCAGAAGTTCGGCCTGAGCGACGCGCAGGCGAAGCAGCTGCTGACCGATGCGCGTCCCGCGACGGCGCCGGCGAAGGTCGCTGACACGAGCGGCGGCGCCGCGACGCTGCAGCTGGCGGAATCGTTCGACCGCGCGTGGCTGCGCGTCGGTCTCGCGCTCGACCGTACCAACTTCGCGGTCGACAATCGCGACCGCGAGAAGGGCCTGTACACCGTCCGCTACGCGAACACGATGGAAGAGCTCAAGCGCGACGGGCTGTTCGGCAAGCTGTTCTACGGCGGCCCGTCGGCGGCCAAGCCGGGCAAGGAATACCTGGTCAACGTGCGCGCGCAGGGCAATGGCGGCACGCAGGTCGCGGTGGTCGACGCGAACGGCCAGGTCGACAACTCGTCGGACGCGCAGCGGCTCATTTCGCTGCTGCAGGCCCAGCTGAACTGACCGCGTGCGCTTCGCCAGCCTTGGTAGCGGCAGCGAAGGCAACGCGCTGGTCGTCGAGGTCTCGAGCGGCACGACGACCACCCGCGTGCTGCTCGACTGCGGTTTTTCTGCGAAGGAGGTCGAGCGCCGCCTCGGCCGCCTGAATCTCGGCATCGACGATCTCGATGCGATCCTCATCACCCACGAACACAGCGACCACGTCGGCAGCGCGCTGACGCTCGCGCGGCGCGGATCGCTGCCGCTCTACATGAGCTGGGGCACGGCGCGCGCAGTGGGCGCGGACGAGGCCGATGTCGATCTCCACGTGTTGTGGGGCGACGAGACGGCCGCGATACGCGATCTGGCCGTGATGCCCTATACGGTGCCCCACGACGCGCGGGAACCGCTTCAGTTCGTCTTCATGGACGGCTGTCGCCGGCTCGGCGTGCTGACCGACGTCGGCATGGCCACGCCGCACATCACGACCGTCCTGAGCGGCTGTGACGCGCTGGTGCTCGAATCCAACCACGATACCGCGATGCTCGCCGGGAGCCGCTATCCGCAGTCGCTGAAGGCGCGGATCGGCGGCAATCATGGCCACCTGAGCAACGATGCCGCCGCCGGCATCCTCGCATCGCTCGAACGCAGTCGCCTCCAGCATCTGGTCGCGGCGCACCTGAGCCAGCAGAACAACCGGCCCGAGCTGGCCCGCCAGGCGTTTGCCGGCGTGCTGGGAACGGACGGGGAGGACGTGGTCGTGGCCACGCAGGACGCGGGCTTCGACTGGCTGACGCTCGGTTGAGCGGGCGCAGAGCGGCGCGGGAAGGGGCGGGCGGCGGCTTGGCCTGCTTGCCTGCCGGGTGCGATGCGCGGAACCGACAGACGTAAAAAAACCGGCCCGAAGGGCCGGTTTTTTTTCAGCTGATGCTGAGGCTTACTGGCTTGCGCCCGAAGCCGGAGCAGCCGTCGCTGCCGAAGCAGCCGACGCCACAGCAGCAGCTGCGTCGCTCGCAGCAGCCGTTGCCGACGAAGCAGCAGCCGAAGCGTCGCTCGCAGCACCAGCAACTGCCGAAGCAGCCGACGAAGCAGCAGCCGATGCGTCGCTAGCAGCCGACGAAGCAGCTTGATCAGCGCTCTTGTTGCAAGCAGCCAGTGCAACAGCAGCCAACAGGGAAGCTACGAGGAGGGATTTCTTCATGATCACGTCCTTTTATGGTTAAAGGTAAGCAACAGCGCGAAACAATACCGGTAATGTGCTCCAACACCGACCTGGGCCGCTGGTGGAGACGCACTTCTAGAGCGTGAATCTTCCCTACGGCTTGGGCGGAAATTATATGCACTTTCCTATCGACCGTCGACAAATGCGGGGTCAATACGTTGTCTTTCCCATACAGAATTTGATCTGCACGGGCATACGGGGCGGCCCACTAAATCCGGTATCCGACCCGCAGCCAGCCCGCACAATACCATTCGTGCAGCAAGGCTGTCATCGAGGGAGCCCGGGATAGTGTTACAAACCGTTTCGCCTCCATATGGCGGAGATTGGCCAGTTCGGGCAGCCATTCGCCGGCTTGCTCGAGCGGTTGTTCCTCGCCATTAATGAAGTACGATCGCGCGTTATACATCAATGCGGCGCGTCTGTCGAGATGCACGCCCCGGCGCGACGCCTGCGCGACGAACGCGGCCTCGGACAGCGGCCGCGCCGGCGGCTCGAATACGACGTTCGATTTGGGCTCGCTCAGGTAGCAGCCGAGGAATTCGGCGACGTCGCGCTTGCGCCAGCGGATCGCCTCGACGATCTCGGCGACGCGCTCGACCATCGCCGGCGGCAGTTGCGCGGGGGTGTCGACCGCCGGCTGCTTGGGGTCGCGGTAGAGCGCGTCGCCGCGCTCGTCGCGCAGGCCGCCGCGTTCCGCGAGGTAGTACAGGAATTGCGCGCCCAACTCCCCGGCGGAGGGCGCCCGGAAGCCGATCGAGCAGGTCATGCATTCGCCTTCGGCCACGCCGTCGTGCGCGATGTGCGGCGGCAGGTACAGCATGTCGCCCGGCTCGAGCACCCATTCGTCGCTCGGCTCGAAATGCTCGAGGATCTTCAGCGGCACGTCCGGCTGCAGCGACAGGTCCTTCTGCGCACCGATGCGCCAGCGGCGCCGGCCTTCGACCTGCAGCAGGAATACGTCGTACGAGTCGAAGTGCGGGCCGACGCCGCCGCCGTCCGTCGCGTACGAAATCATCAGGTCGTCGAGGCGCGCGTCCGGGATGAAGCGGAAGCGGTCGAGCAGCGCGCGCGCCGCGTCGACGTGCAGGTCGAGCCCCTGCACGAGCAGGGACCAGGATTTGCGCGAGATGGCCGGCAGCGCGCCCGGCTCGAACGGGCCGTGTGCAAGTTGCCACTTGTTACGAAAATGGGTGATCAGGCGCGATTCGGCGTCATAGTCGGCTGCCAGCTCGAACAATGCGTCGCGCGTGACAGGCGGCTTCACGCCGGGGATCGCCTGGCGGATCAGCAGCGGCTTTTTCTGCCAGTAGCGGCGCATGAATTGCGCCGGCGTGAGGCCGCCGAGCAGCGGCGTGGGAAGATCGGAAGGCGGCGCGCCGAGCGGGGCGGCAGCGGCATCCCGCGGTTCGGCTTGAGACCGGTTGCGCATCGTATAATGAGACTTGTATTTGGGAGAATTGGATGAAAATCGCAAAAAACACCGTCGTGTCGGTCGCTTACAAGCTGTCGGATGCGCAAGGCAATCTGATCGAGGAAAGCGACGAGCCGATGGTTTATCTGCACGGCGGCTATGATGGCACGTTCCCCAAGATCGAGGAACAGCTCGACGGCCAGGAGCCCGGTTACCAGGCGCAGGTTCAGCTCGAGCCGCAGGACGCGTTCGGCGACTACGATCCCGAACTCGTGAAGATCGAGCCGCGCGATCGTTTTCCCGAGCCGATCGAAGTGGGCATGCAGTTCGAAGGCACGCCGGAAGACGGCGACGAGGAAGTGGATTCGCTGATCTACACGGTCACCGACATCGCCGAAGACAAGGTCGTGCTCGACGGCAACCACCCGCTCGCGGGCATGGCGCTGCGTTTCGCGCTCACGGTCAAGGACGTTCGCGAAGCGACCGAGGACGAGATCGAGCATGAGCACGCGCACGGCGCGGAAGGCCTCGAAATCGTCGACGAGGACGAAGACGAGGACGGCGACGCACCGTCAGGGCGCACCCTGCACTGAACTGGCGGGCAGGCCGGGCGCCGGCCCCGAGGCAGGGGGCGGCGCGGGCCACGAGGCACCCCCCGGCGTCGTGCCGTCGCCCTGCAGCGGCGGCGCGACCGACGACGAGTCGGGCAGGGCCGGCAAGGCCGGGATCTCCGGCATCTGCGGCAGCGGCACCTCGTCGCGCGGCACGACCGGCAGCGTGGGCGGGGTCGGCAGATTCTTCGGCACGTCCTGCAGGCTCACGTTGAAGATCGTCTGCCGTGCCGGCGACACGTTGACCTTCACCCACTGATTCGCCGGCTGACGCGGTCCGATCGCGACACGCGTCACATTTCCCACCAGCACACCGTCGTCCGCATGCAGCGGGCGATCGATCAGGAAACCATTCGCAAGCGGCTCGCTGCTCGCGTGCATTACCAGGATCGGGCCGCGGAATGTCGCCGCCGCCTTCACCAGCGTTCGTTTCAGTTCACGGAAGCCGTCGCGCACGCGCGGCCGGTTGAAACGCAACCACGCAAAGCGTTCGGTCCGCTCGTAGCGATCGAACTGCGGATCGCCTTCGAACATCACCACCATGGCGCGCGCTTCGCGCCGCTTCGCGTATTCGGCCGCGTGGTCGATCCAGAAGCCGTTCGCGACGATGCGGTCCTCGAATTCGCCGTTGCGGCCGCCGGCCGTCAGATAGTGGTTGTTCGGCGCCGGTGCGTTCAGCGCGACGTAGACGACGTCGTCATGCATCCAGCGCGCGTTTTCGCGATACGGCCGGAACCGCGCGACTTCACTTTCACGGGTGATCTGCAGCGCGCCGGCGTCGGGCCGCGCGGCGTCCGCCAGCAGCGTCTGGCGCAGGAAGTCCAGGCGTTCGACCGGATCGTAGCTGCCGCCGGCCGCCGTGTTGCACGTTACCCAGTCATCGTGGCCGGGAATGAACACGAGCGGCACGCGCGATGCGTCCAGGATCGCGCCGCGCTGCGTGTACAGCGCGTCGCGGCACGCTTCCTTCGCACCCTTGAGGTCGCCCGCATAGACGACGAAGGCCAGATTGCGCTCGCGCGCGATCGATTCGAACAGCCGCTGCGCGGCCGGCTCGTCGGCCGGCGCGTTGATGACGCCCGACACGATCGCGAACGAGTAGGGAGCGGCGGCACGCTTGGGCGGTGCCGCGAGCGCGCTCGCCTGGGCGAGCGCGAGCATCGCCGTGACCAGTGCGGCTGTGGCGGCGCGGGCCGGCCGGCCCGACGGGAGGCGTTTACGCGTGCCCGTCGGCATCGTGCGAGCGGACGAGCGTGCGCAGTTCGTACAGCAGGTCGAGCGCCTCGCGGGGCTTGAGGTCGTCGGGATCGATGTCGCGCAGCTTTTCGAGTGCCGGATGCGGGAGGTCGGCCGGCGCCGGCGCATCCGCGCACGCGAGCTCGTCGGCCGCGGCGGGCGGCGCGCTGAACAGGTCGAGCTGCGGCGTGTGCTGCGCGGCCGACTGCTGTTCGAGATACGCGAGATGCTTGCGCGCGGCGCGGATCACCGGCGCCGGCACGCCCGCGAGTTGCGCGACCTGCAGCCCGTAGCTCTGGTTCGCCGGGCCTTCGTTGACCGCGTGCAGGAACACGATGCCGTGGCCGTGCTCGACGGCCGACAGGTGGACGTTGGCCGCTTGCGGGAATTCGGCCGGCAGCTGCGTCAGCTCGAAGTAGTGCGTCGCGAACAGCGTGTAGCAGCCGTTCTGCGCGAGCAGGTGACGCGCGATGGCCCATGCGAGCGCGAGGCCGTCGAACGTCGACGTGCCGCGGCCGATTTCGTCCATCAGCACGAGGCTCTGCGGTGTCGCGTCGTTCAGGATCGCCGCGGCTTCGGTCATCTCGACCATGAAGGTGGAGCGCCCGCCGGCGAGGTCGTCGGCCGCGCCGATCCGCGTGAAGATCCGGTCGATCGGGCCGAAGCAGGCCGATTTCGCGGGCACGTAGCTGCCGACGTACGCCATCAGCGCGATCAGCGCCGTCTGCCGCATGAAGGTCGACTTACCGCCCATGTTCGGGCCTGTGATCAGCAGCAGCTTGCGCTCGGCGTCGAATCGGCAGTCGTTCGCGATGAACTGCTCGACCTGCGCTTCGACGACCGGATGGCGACCCTGTTCGATCTCGATGCCGATTTCGTCGGTGAACGCGGGCGCGACCCAGTCGAGCGTGCGGGCGCGCTCGGCGAACGCGGCGAGCACGTCGAGCTCCGCGAGCGCCGACGCGACGCGCTGGCACTCCGGAATGAACGGCAGCAGCGCCTGCAGCACGCCGTCGTACAGCGCGCGCTCGCGGGCCAGCGCGCGTTCCTGCGCGGACAGCGCCTTGTCCTCGAAGGTCTTCAGTTCGGGTGTGATGTAGCGCTCGGCGTTCTTCAGCGTCTGGCGGCGGCGATAGTCGTCGGGCACCTTGTCGGTCTGGCCGCGCGTGACCTCGATGTAGAAGCCGTGCACCTTGTTGTATTCGACGCGAAGGTTCGCGATGCCCGTGCGGGTGCGCTCGCGCGCCTCGAGATCGATCAGGAACTGCCCGCAGTTCTCGGAGATGTCGCGCAGTTCGTCGAGCTCCGCGTCGTAGCCGCGCGCGATCACGCCGCCGTCGCGCACCATCGCGGCCGGCTCGGGGGCGATCGCGCTCGTCAGCAGGTCGAGGCATTCGGCGGGCGGCGCGAGCGCCGCGTCGACGCGGGCGAGCGCATCCGCGTTCGCGACGATCGCGCCGATGCGCTCGCGCAGCGCGGGCAGCGCGGCGAACGTGTCGCGCAGGCTCGACAGGTCGCGCGGCCGCGCGGACAGCAGCGCGAGCCGCCCGGTGATCCGTTCGACGTCGGCGATCTGGCGCAGCGCGCTGCGCAGTGCGTCGAGGCTCGCGTTCGCGGGCGCGTCGAGCAGTGCGCCGATTGCTTGCTGGCGCGACTGCGCGGCGACCGACGCGCGCGGCGGATGATGCAGCCAGTGACGCAGCAGGCGGCTGCCCATCGTCGTGCAGCAGGTGTCGAGCAGCGAGTACAGCGTCGGCGATTCGGTGCCGCGCAGCGTTTCGGTCAGCTCGAGGTTGCGGCGCGTCGCCGGATCGAGCCCGATGTATTCGGTTTCGTTCTCGACCTTCAGGCTGCGCACGTGACGCAATTGCTGACCCTGTGTGGCGGCCGCGTACAGCAGCAGTGCGCCGGCGGCTCCGCATGCGCTCGTCAGCGAATGCGCGCCGAAGCCGTCGAGGCCCGCGACGTCGAGCTGGTCGCACAGGCGCTGCGTGCCCGATGCGATATCGAAGTGCCATGCCGGCACGCGCTTGATCGCGCCGGCGCCCGCGGGCACGGCGTCGGTCGCGCCGTCCGCCGTCAGGATTTCGGCCGGCCGGATGCGTTCGAGCGCGGCGCCGAGCTGGTCGGGTTCGATCTCGGCGAGCCGCAGCGCGCCGCTCGCGAGGTTCAGCCACGCGAGGCCGATGTTGACCGCGACGCCGCGCTTGTTGTGGCCCGTGCACATCGCGAGCAGGTAGACGTCGTTCTTGTCGGACAGCAGCGCCGCGTCGGTCAGCGTGCCCGGCGTGACGACGCGCACGACCTTGCGCTCGACCGGCCCCTTCGACGTGGCGGGGTCGCCGATCTGCTCGCAGATCGCGACCGATTCGCCCATCTTCACGAGCTTCGCCAGATATTGTTCGACCGCATGATGCGGGACGCCGGCCATCTTGATCGGCGTGCCGGCCGAGGCGCCGCGTTGCGTGAGGGTCAGGTCGAGCAGGCGTGCGGCTTTCTCCGCATCCTCGAAGAACAGCTCGTAGAAGTCGCCCATCCGGTAGAAGACGAGCGTGTCGGGGTGATCGGCCTTGATGCGCAGGTACTGCTGCATCATCGGAGTATGGCCGGCGAAGGCTTCGGGCGACAGCGTGGTCATAGGTCAGGCAGGAAGTTGTTGCTTTGGTTGCCCGAGTTTACCAGTCGCTTCCATGTGCACGCGCGAAGTTCGCCGTTTGGCTAGTTGCCGGCGACGAGGGGTGGTAGTTCCGCGCAGGCAATTTCCGCTTCTCGGCGTCGGCATCGAGATTGCGGATCATCTCAATACGGGGCCGTTGACCGTAAGCGGGACGTCGGTCGTCCATGCACCGACCGGATTGATGGCCGATATCGGTCATTCGATCTCGTGCGGTGCAGCTGACTGCCGTGACTTTGCAGGTGCGGCCGTCGGTCGGATGCTCATGTGACTCGCAAGAGCCGCATTGGCTGCGCTCCTCAAACGTTGTCCATGCGCCAACGACGCGGCGTAACGCCGGTCACGCGCGTAAATGTTCTCGTGAAGTGGCTCTGGTCGGCGAAGCCACACGCATCCGAGATCATTTGCAGCGGCATGGACGATGTGCGCATGTACATCATTGCGCGTTCGATGCGCTGATTGATCAGCCAGCGATGGGGCGGTAACCCGGTGGTCTGATGAAAGGCCTTGACGAAGTGGCCACGAGACAGGCCGCACGCTTTCGCCACATCGGCGATCGAGATGTTGCCGGTAAGGTGTTCGAGCAGAAAGCCTTTCGCCACGCGCTCCTGCCACGCCGTGAGTGTGCCGGTCGACTTCTCCCGCCGCTCGCCGATGCCGCCGTACAGACGCGCGACATGCGTCTGGAAGGCGAGCGCGACGTGGTCGATAAACAGCTGGGATGCGTGTTCGGGCCGCGCCAGGGCGGGGAGCAGGGCTAGGCCCAGGCGATGGATGACCGGATCCGTTGCACTCAAATGCGGCGGCAAGTAAAGCTGGGGCCGCTGCCTGCCACCGATTTCATCGACTGTCTCCTCCAGCGTTCGGCGCGGGAGGTGAAAATGGATGCAGTCGAACGCCCCCTTCAGGTCGGAAACCCAGCTGCGATCGAGGTCGTGAATCGTGACGGTCCCTGCGTCGTAGGGGACGAAACGAGCAACACGTCCGTCAAGCCACAATTCCTGTTCGCCGAACGCGCGCAATTGCAACACGATGAGATCGGCGTCTTCAAGTTCGTATGGCGCGGTTCGGCCAATATTTCTACGAGATGTCTGCAGTCGGCTGATGCCGACCTGCGCGTGCGGCAGCGTCTGCGTGACCACGCTTTGCCTGAGGTCGGCCGGCATGAAATCAGATGACGCGTTGTCCGACTGTGCGGCGGTCATGGATTCGTGGAAACGTGGAGAATTCGGCCGCGGAGTATACCAAAGCGAAATTTGGCCTGGCATCGGTCGCGTTCGGCACATTGACCACTAATGGCCGCGGCGCATCGCAAAGAGGAGGTAGCTTCGCGTGGCGAACCTTGTCAGGCAGGGTGCAGATACTGCTGGATCACCCGGCGCACGGACCTTCGTGCGCCGGGCCTGACGGGCAATATCAGGACGCGTGCGCCGACATCAGATCGAGCGCCACCGCCTGCGCGACCTCGATACCGTCGATGGCTGCCGAATAGATGCCGCCGGCATACCCGGCGCCTTCGCCGGCCGGATACAACCCTTCGACGTTCACGCTCTGGTAATTGTCCTTGCGCCGGATCCGGATCGGCGACGACGTGCGCGTTTCCACGCCGGTGAGCACCGCGTCGTGCATCGCGAAGCCGGCGATCTTCCTGTCGATCTGCGGCAGCGCTTCACGAATGGCTTCGATCACGTAGTCGGGCAGCGCGGTGCTGAGGTCGGTCGGGCGCACGCCCGGCTTGTACGACGGCACCACGGAACCGAGCGACGTCGACGGCCGTCCTGCGATGAAATCGCCGACCAGCTGGCCCGGCGCGCTGTAATCGCCGCCGCCGAGTTCGAACGCGCGTTCTTCCCACTTGCGCTGGAACGCGATGCCCGCGAGCGGGCCGCCCGGATAGTCCTCCGGCGTGATGCCGACGACGATGCCCGCGTTCGCGTTGCGCTCGGCGCGCGAATACTGGCTCATGCCGTTGGTGACCACGCGGCCCGGCTCGGAGGTCGCCGCGACCACCGTGCCGCCGGGGCACATGCAGAAGCTGTAGACCGCGCGTCCGTTGCTGCAGTGATGAACCACCTTGTAGTCGGCCGCGCCGAGCTGCTTGTGGCCCGCGAACTTGCCGAAGCGGCTGCGATCGATCAGCCCCTGCGGATGTTCGATCCGGAAACCCAGCGAGAACGGCTTCGCTTCGACATACACACCGCGATCGTGCAGCATCTGGAACGTGTCGCGTGCGCTGTGGCCCACGGCCAGCACCACGTGATCGCACCGGAGCGTTTCGCCGTTCGACAGCGTCAGCGAGCGCACCTTGCCCTGATCGATCTCGATGTCCTCGACCCGGGTTTCGAAGCGCACTTCACCGCCCAGTTCGTGGATGGTCGCGCGCATCTTTTCCACCATGCTGACGAGGCGGAACGTGCCGATGTGCGGCCGGCTCAGATAGAGGATGTCCTCCGGCGCGCCGGCCTTGACGAATTCGTCGAGCACCTTGCGGCCGTAGTGATGGGGATCCTTGATCTGGCTGTACAGCTTGCCGTCGGAAAACGTCCCGGCCCCGCCTTCGCCGAACTGCACGTTGGACTCGGGATTGAGGACGCTCTTGCGCCACAGGCCGAAGGTGTCCTTGGTGCGCTCGCGCACGGCCTTGCCGCGTTCGAGGATGATGGGGCGGAAACCCATCTGCGCGAGGATCAGCCCCGCAAACAGGCCGCACGGCCCCATGCCGATGACGACCGGGCGCAGGAAGTTGCCGTGCTCGGGCGCCTTCGTGACGAAGTGGTACGCCATGTCGGGCGTCACGCCGCAATGCGGCGTGCCGGCGAGTCGCGGAAGCACGGCCGCTTCGTCCTTGACCTCGACATCGACGATATACGTGAGCTTGATGTCGGAGCGCTTGCGCGCATCGTGCGCACGGCGGAACACCGTGTAACGGAGGAGCCCGTCTGCCGCCACGCCAAGCTCCGCGAGGCGCGCGCGAATCGCGGCTTCGAGGGCGCTCTCGGGGTGGTCGAGCGGGAGTTTAAGTTCGCTTAGCCGTAACATGAATATTCGGATACGGTCGCCACGAAGTCGTGGCGGTGTTGAGACGGGCGCGGGCGCGGCGCGGATTTACTCCGCTGCCGGATGCATGTAGCTGTAGCGGTTCAGGATCGGGATCATCTGCGCGTAGATCTTCGGATTCGCCGCGACGATCTCATGACGATGCAGGAAATCGGCGTCGCCCGTGTAGTTGCCGACGAGGCCGCCGGCTTCGGTGATCAGCAGGCTGCCCGCCGCCATGTCCCACACGTTGATGCCTTGCTCGAAGAATGCGTCGAGACGGCCGGCCGCGACGTTCGCGAGGTCGAGTGCGGCCGCGCCCGGACGGCGCAGGCCCGTGCAGGCCTGCGTCATTTCGGTGAACAGGCGCGCATAGGCGTCGAGGCCGTCCTTCTCGCGGAACGGGAAGCCCGTGCCGACCAGCGCGTCCGCCAGGCGGTCGCGGCGGCCGACGCGGATGCGGCGGTCGTTCAGGTACGCGCCGCGGCCGCGGGTGGCCGTAAACAGGTCGTTCTTGTTCGGATCGTAGACGACGGCCTGCGTGACGACGCCCCGGTGCTCGAGCGCGATCGACACGCAGTAGTAAGGGAAGCCGTGGATGAAGTTGGTCGTGCCGTCGAGCGGATCGATGATCCACTTGAATTCGGATTCGTTCTCCGATTCGCCCGATTCTTCCGCGAGGATCGCGTGGTCGGGGTAGGCGGTCTTCAGCGTCTCGATGATCGCCTCTTCGGCGGCCTTGTCCACTTCGGTGACGAAGTCGTTCTGCTGCTTCTTGCGGATCTCGATCAGGTCGAGATCGAGGGACGCACGGTTGATGATCTGTCCGGCGCGGCGCGCAGCCTTGACAGCAATGTTGAGCATGGGATGCATGAGCCTGGATCCTGTAGCCGGCGGCACGGGCCGCCACGAAGTGGAACACACCGCCCGGAACGGCGCAAAACGTGCCGGGCGAGATGAGACGCGAATTGACAAAGAGCAGGGTACGACCCGCGTCGCACAGGGTGCGGCGCGTAAACACATGATTTTACCCGATTTTCGGGAGTTTCAGGTGACCGCGATGCGGGGAAACCCCACTGGCCGTCCGGACGAGTGGGTTTGCCGGGGCGATGGCGATACCATACTGCCATTCTGATGAACCGAGTCGTATGTAGTGGAAACCCCGCAGAACCCCGCCGTGCCGTCCGAATCGGGCGCGGCTTCGTCCCCGCCGCCGTCCGGCGGCTTCACCTCCACCCGTTTCGTGCTCGTCGAGCCGAGCCATCCCGGCAATGTCGGGGCGGCCGCCCGCGCGCTGAAGACGATGGGTTTCTCCAGGCTCGTCCTGGTCGCGCCGCGCGTGCCGCACGTGCAGAGCGACCCCGAGGCGATCGCGATGGCGAGCGGCGCGGACGACGTCCTCGCGTCCGCGCACGTCGTGCCCACGCTCGGCGATGCGCTGTCCGGCGTCCACTGGTCGATCGCGCTGACCGCGCGCACGCGCGAATACGGGCCGCCGCGCCTTGCGCCGCGCGCGGCCGCCGAACAGGCGCACACGCAGGTCGGCACCGGCGACATCGCGCTCGTGTTCGGCAACGAGCGCACGGGCCTCGCGAACGAGCACGTCGAGCAGTGCAGCGCGCTCGCGCATATCCCGGCGAATCCGGCCTACAGTTCGCTGAACCTCGCGCAGGCCGTGCAGGTGCTCGCGTATGAACTGCGTGTCGCGTTCCTGGAGCAGGGAAGCCAGGCGTCGCGCGACGTGCAGGCCGAAATCGGCACGCTCGCGCAGAGCGACGAGATCGAGCGGATGTACGCGCACCTCGAGAATGCGCTGGTCGCGCTCGATTTTCTCGACCCGCGCAACCCGAAGAAGCTGATGCCGCGGCTGCGGCGCCTGTTCGCGCGTACCGGCCTCGAGCGCGAGGAGGTCAACATCCTGCGCGGCATCGCGAAGCACATCCTGCTGAAGTCCGGCACGCCCGAAGGCGACGCGTAAGCGGCCAAGGTACGCCGCGGCCGGGCGCTCATGCGTTCGACGGATGCGCTCCGGCCTGCGGCCGGCGTGTCGCATCGGCCGCCGCGTGGCGCCCGGTCCGTGCCCGGCCACCGGATCACCGCATGACCGCATGACCACGTTACCCGGCCACGACGGGCGTCCCGCACGAATACCCGTGCCGCCGACGGGGTGAACGCGCGACGCTGTGCGGCCGCGCGCGAGTGGCCCTACAATCGCCGGACATCATAAGCAAATTACCCGGTGCGATAACGACCGGCCGTTGCCGGCGGGCGCGCCGGCCTTTTCCCCAGCCCAGACCCGACCATGTTCACTAGACTGCGCGAAGACGTTGCGACGATTCGCGAGCGGGATCCCGCCGCTCGCAGTGCCTGGGAAGTGCTGACCTGTTATCCGGGGCTGCACGCGCTCGTGCTGCATCGCTTCGCGCATGCGTGCTGGCGCGCGAAGCGCTACTGGCTCGCACGCTTCGCGTCGCAGGCCGGGCGCTTCCTGACGGGTATCGAGATCCACCCGGGCGCGACGATCGGCCGGCGCGTGTTCATCGATCACGGGATGGGTGTTGTGATCGGCGAAACCGCGATCGTCGGCGACGACTGCACGATCTATCAGGGCGTGACGCTCGGCGGCACGTCGCTCACGCGCGGCGCGAAGCGCCATCCGACGCTCGAGGCCGGCGTGATCGTCGGCGCGGGCGCGAAGGTGCTCGGCGGTTTCACCGTCGGCGCGGGCGCGAAGATCGGTTCGAACGCGGTCGTCGTGAAGCCGGTGCCGGCAGGCGGCACCGCGGTCGGTAATCCGGCGCGCATCGTGATGCCGGCGCAACCGAAGCCGCAGCCTGAGCGCGCCGCGTTCTGCGCGTACGGGATTACGCCGAACGCGGACGACCCGATGTCGCTCGCGATTCACGGCCTGATCGACCACGCGGCGAAGGAAAGCCGGCGCGTCGACGAGATCGTCGCGGCGCTCGAGCAGCTCGGCACGCATCTGGAAACGCTGCAGGGCGCGGACGCGGCGCGTCTCGATCTGCGCAGGCTGTCGGCGGTGCTGGAAGGCAAGGCGGTCGAGCGCCAGGCGTAACGCGGCGCATGCCGGCGGCCGCCGGCAACTGCGGTCGCGTCGCTCGCGTCAGTCGAGCGGCATCGCGTGGATGCCTTCTGCGTCGACGCGCAGATAGCCGCCGCGCGGCATGCCGTGGTCGAGATCCCAGTCGGGCAGTACCCAGCGAATCCCGCCCGGTTCGACGTGGCGCGCGGGGCGATGCGTGTGGCCGTGAATGATCACGCTCGCACGGCTTTTCCGGAACAGCGCGGCGATGCCTTCACGCGTGACATCGTAGATCGCCGAGGCGGGGCGCATCCGGCCCGCTTCGCTGTTCGAGCGCATCCGTTGCGCGAGCGCGCGGCGCCAGCGGAACGGCCACGCGAGAAACAGCGCCTGCGCGACGCCATTGCGGGCAAACCGCCGAAATATCTGATAGCCGCGATCGGCCGTGCATTGCGCGTCGCCGTGGGTGAGCACGATGCGCTGGCCGAACGACGTGATCAGCGCCGGGTCGCGCAGCAGCATCGCGCCGGCCGCCTTCATGAAGCGCCGGCCGAGCAGGAAATCGCGGTTGCCGTGCATCACGTAGAGCGCGATCCCGCGCTCCGAGAACGTATGCATCAGCGCGGCCATGCGCGCCGCGAACGGATCGTGGTCGAGCACGTCGTCGCCGATCCAGTATTCGAACAGGTCGCCGAGGATGAACACCGAGTCGGCGCTGTCGGCCGTGTATTTCACGAAATGCTCGAACGCGGCGACCGTCTTCGGAATCGCCTCGCTCAGGTGCAGATCGGAGAGAAACAGGAACGGGCGTGCGGCTTGCGCGTATTCGCGCTCGCCCGGCACGCCCGCGGAGACGCTTCGCGGCGGACTCTCCTGCAACATCGAAGTGCCTCCGTAACGGCTGTGGGTCAGACCACCACGGCCTTTTCGATCACGACGTCGTCGGTCGGGACGTCCTGGTGGAAGCCCGCGTTGCCCGTCTTGACGCCCTTGATCTTGTCGACCACGTCCTGGCCTTCGACGACCTTGCCGAACACAGCGTAACCCCAGCCCTGCGGCGTCGGCGACGAGTGGTTCAGGAAATCGTTGTCGTTCACGTTGATGAAGAACTGGGCGGTCGCCGAGTGCGGATCGTTCGTGCGCGCCATCGCGATCGTGTAGTTGTCGTTCTTCAGGCCGTTGTTCGCTTCGTTGTCGATCGGCGCGTCGGTCGGCTTCTGCTTCAGGCCCGGCTCGAAGCCGCCGCCTTGAATCATGAAGCCGTTGATCACGCGGTGGAACACCGTGCCGTCATAGTGGCCCTTCTTCACGTAGTTGAGGAAGTTTTCGACCGTCTTCGGTGCCTTCGCGGCGTCCAGCTCGAGCTTGATCACGCCGTGGTTCGTGTGCAGTTCAACCATGATGAATTCCTTCGGTGAGGCGGTTTAAATGGCACGCGGCCGGTCGTGCGACGCGGCCGCGTGTGGCGCCGGACGTGCCGGCAGGTGCTTATTTCGAAACGATGCTGGCCGATTCGATCAGGACCGGCTGGGCCGGCACGTCCTGCATCGGGCCGCGCGAGGTCGTCGCCACGCCTTCGATCTTCTTCACGACGTCGAGGCCCGACACGACCTTGCCGAACACCGCATAGCCGTTGCCGTCCGGGTTCGGGTAGTCGAGGCCGCTGTTGTCGACCGTGTTGATGAAGAACTGCGCGGTGGCCGAGTTCGGATCGCTGGTACGCGCCATCGCGATCGTGCCCGTCAGGTTCTTCAGACCATTGCGGCTTTCCAGCGGGATCGGCGCGCGGGTCGGCTTCTCCTCGAAGTTGGTCTTGTAGCCGCCGCCCTGGATCATGAAGCCCTTGATCACGCGATGGAAGATCGTGCCGTTGTACTGGCCGGCCTTCACGTAGTCGAGGAAGTTGGCGACCGTCTTCGGCGCCTTCTCCGGGTAGAGCTCGACACGGATGTCGCCCTGCGAGGTCTTCAGCTGCACGACGGGGTGCGCGGTGGCCGATTGCGCGAACGCGGGCGCGGTCGCGAGAAGGGCGGCGCCGCCAAGCGCCAGCAACAGACGTTTCATTGCGATCCTCAGGTTGGGAGGGAGGGAAGGTTGCGCCGCTTACTGCGACGGCGCGACGTACGGCGCTGCCAGCGCACCGGACGGACCGTTGAACTGGAACGTCGGCGACATCGGCAGCGTAGTGGTGCTCACGTTTGCGGCGGCGCGATCGGTGTATGCGCGCGTGGCCGGCGTGACGCCGCGCGCGTTGGCTGCCGGCTTCGGCGGCGACACGATCTTCTGCAGGTCGGCGAGGCGCTGGGCGGTCGCGCCGCTCGTGCGGCCGAGCGCTTGCGCGCGCTTGTACGATTCGGCCGCGAGGCGCAGATAGAGGTCGCCGAGGTTCTCGTACGCGAGCGAGTAGCCCGGGTTCGATTGCGTCGCGGTGACGAGCGCGCTGCGCGCTTCGTCGTAGCGGCCGTGCTTCGCGTAGAGCGCCGCGAGGTTGTTGTACGGTTCGGGCAGTTCGGGGTAGGCCTGCGTGATCGCGACGAACTGCTGGATCGCGTCGTCGTCGCGGTTCAGGCGGGCGAGCACGGTGCCGCGCTTGAACTGCGCCTGCACGTCGTGCGGATTCGCCGCGATGCGCGCGTCGAGTTGCGCGAGCGCCTGTTTCCATTGCTTGCCGGAGATCGACGCGTCGATTTCGGGCGTGCCGTCGGCGGTGGCCGGGGCCTTCTGCGCATGCGCCGCGGGGGCCGCGAACAGCGTCAGTGCGACGCCCATGACGGCGGTCGCAACGAGGGTCGCAGCGCTCGGCGCGCGGCCGCGATGAGGTTTCATAGGCGTAAATCGGAATGTTATACTCCGAGCCATTCTAACAAAACGTCTGCGCGTTCCGGCGAGCGGCAGACAGTCTTTCTTTGCCTCTCGTGGCCGTCACCGCTGTGCTTGCAGCCTGACCGCCCCATGTGATATCGAGGACGCGCGGCGGCGAGCCGCGGCAGGTGGTCCGTCCGTTTCGCATGCTGGGCGAGCTTCGCCAGGGCGGTTTCCTTCGGCTCACGGTTCATCTCTATGGAATCACTGCGCATCTACAACACGCTCGCGCGTGACAAGCAAGTTTTCGTGCCGCGCCAGTCAGGCGAAGTGCGGATGTACGTATGCGGGATCACCGTCTACGACTATTGTCACGTGGGCCACGCGCGCATGCTGGTCGTGTTCGACCTCGTCCAGCGCTGGCTGCGTGCGATCGGCTACCGGGTCACGTACGTGCGCAACATCACCGACATCGACGACAAGATCATCCGCCGCGCGGTCGAGAACGGCGAGACGATCAAGTCGCTGACCGACCGGTTCATCGGCGCGATGCACGAGGATGAGGCGGCGCTCGGCATCCAGCGTCCGGACATCGAGCCGCGCGCGACGCAGTTCATTCCGCAGATGCTCGGGATGATCGAGCAGCTCGAGACGAACGGCTACGCGTACCAGGCGAGCGACGGCGACGTCAATTATTCGGTGCGCAAGTTCGCGAACTACGGAAAGCTGTCGGGCAAGTCGCTCGACGACCTGCGCGCGGGCGAACGCGTCGCCGCGAACGATGCCAAGGAAGATCCGCTCGATTTCGTGCTGTGGAAGCGCGCGAAGGCGGACGATCCGGAAGGCGCATCGTGGTCGTCGAAGTACGGAATGGGCCGGCCGGGCTGGCACATCGAGTGCTCGGCGATGGGCTGCACGCTGCTCGGCGAGCATTTCGACATCCACGGCGGCGGGCAGGATCTGCAATTCCCGCACCACGAGAACGAGATCGCGCAGAGCGAGGGCGCGACCGGCCAGACGTTCGTCAATTACTGGATGCACAACGGTTTCGTGCAGGTCGACAACGAGAAGATGTCGAAATCGCTCGGCAACTTCTTCACGATCCGCGAAGTGCTCGAGCGGTACGACGCCGAGGTCATGCGCTTCTTCATCGTGCGCACGCACTACCGGTCGCCGCTCAACTACAGCGACGTGCATCTCGACGACGCGCGCGCGTCGCTCACGCGCCTGTACACGGCGCTGAAGGACGTCGAGCCCGACACGCTCGCGCTCGACTGGAACGAGCCGCACGCGCAGCGTTTCGCGGCCGCGATGAACGACGACATCAACACGCCGGTCGCGGTGGCGACGCTGTTCGAACTGGCGGGTGAAGTCAATCGCACGCGCGATGCATCGCTCGCGCGGCAACTGAAACAACTGGCGGGCCTCCTGGGCCTGCTCGGCCGCGAACCGCGCGCGTTCCTGCAGCAGGGCACCGGTGCCGCGCAGGCGGGCGGGCTCGCAGCCGACGAAATCGAAGCGAAGATCGCCGCGCGTGTCGCGGCGAAGCAAGCGAAGGACTATGCCGAAGCGGACCGGATTCGGGCGGAACTGCTCGACGCCGGCATCGCACTTGAAGACAAACCGGGCGGATCGACCGAATGGCGTCGCGTATGAGCGCGGTGCGTTCCACTGACCGATCCGTCAGGTAGGAGGCAGGATGGCAACGGCCAGAAAAGCGCCGGTCAGGCGTGCGACTCCGCTCGCCGCGCGTCCGGCAGCCAAGCGCGCGCCAGCGGCGAAGGCGGACGCGACGCGCGCCGTGCCGAACGGCGCGCTCAACGGTCATGCAAAGCCCGCGCGTGCGAAGGGCGTGGACGCGGCGCAGCCGGAGGTCGCGATGGCGGCCGCCGATGCGGCCCGCAAGGTGCGGGCAGCCGATGCGGCAGTCGACGGCGCCGATGGCGTCGTGCGTCCCGCGTACTGGGATAAAGCGTGCGCCGATCTCGTCAAGCGCGACCGCATCCTGAAGAAGCTGATCCCGAAGTTCGGCCCCGCGCATCTCGTGAAGCGCGGCGACCCGTTCGTCACGCTCGCGCGTTCGGTCGTCGGCCAGCAGATCTCGGTGCCGTCCGCTCAGGCGCTGTGGGCGCGCATCGGGGATGCGTGTCCGAAACTCGCGCCGCAGCCGGTCATCCGGCTCGGCGCGGACAAGCTGATCGCGTGCGGGCTGTCGAAGCGCAAGACGGAATATATTCTCGATCTCGCGCAACACTTCGTGTCCGGCGCGCTGCACGTCGACAAATGGACGTCGATGGACGACGAGGACGTGATCGCGGAACTCACGCAGATCCGCGGCATCAGCCGCTGGACGGCCGAGATGTTCCTGATCTTCAACCTGTCGCGGCCGGACGTGCTGCCGCTCGACGATCCGGGCCTGATCCGCGCGATCAGCGTCAATTACTTCAGCGGGGAGCCCGTTACGCGCAGCGAGGCGCGTGAAGTGGCCGCCAACTGGGAGCCGTGGCGTACCGTCGCGACCTGGTACATGTGGCGCAGCCTCGACGCACCGGACGCCGACGCCGATTGACGGCTATCGGGTTTTAAACATCAATAGTTGAGAGCCGGTTTTGCACGTCGCCCGCGCGGGTAGAATACGCGCTGCCGCAAGACCCAAGGATTCGAACACATGAAGACCACGTTTCTGGATTTCGAACAGCCGATCGCCGAACTCGAGGCCAAGATCGAAGAGCTGCGATTCGTGCAGGACGACTCGGCTGTCGATATTTCGGAAGAAATCGAGCGGCTGTCGAAGAAAAGCCAGCAACTGACGAAGGACCTCTACGCGAACCTGTCGCCGTGGCAGGTCTCGCAGATCGCGCGGCATCCGCAGCGTCCGTACACGCTCGATTACGTTGCGGAACTGTTTACCGATTTTCACGAGCTGCATGGCGACCGCGCGTTCGCGGACGATCTCTCGATCGTCGGCGGCCTCGCGCGCTTCGGCGGCCATCCGTGCATGGTGATCGGCCACCAGAAGGGCCGCGACACGAAGGAGCGCGCCGCGCGCAACTTCGGGATGCCGCGCCCGGAAGGCTATCGCAAGGCCGAACGGCTGATGCGTCTCGCCGAGAAATTCGGGCTGCCGATCTTCACGTTCGTCGACACGCCGGGCGCGTACCCGGGCATCGGCGCGGAAGAGCGCGGCCAGTCGGAGGCGATCGGCCGCAACCTGTACGTGATGGCCGAACTGAAGACGCCGATCATCACGACCGTGATCGGCGAGGGCGGTTCGGGCGGCGCGCTCGCGATCGCGGTGGCCGACACCGTGATGATGCTGCAGTTCTCGACCTACTCGGTGATCTCGCCGGAAGGCTGCGCGTCGATCCTGTGGAAGAGCGCCGCGAAGGCGCCCGAGGCCGCGGAAGCGCTGGGCCTGACCGCGCATCGCCTGAAGGCGCTTGGCCTGATCGACAAGATCATCAACGAGCCGCTCGGCGGCGCGCACCGCGATCCGAAGGGCATGGCCGCGCTGCTGCGCCGTGCGCTCGCCGATTCGCTGCGCCAGTTCCAGGGCATGAGCATCGATGCGCTGCGCGAGCGCCGCTTCGAGCGCCTGATGGCCTACGGCAAGTTCAAGGAAACCACGCCCGGCGCATGACCGGCGTGTTCGCATCGCGCGCCGTCCGGCGCGCGTCTCGCTCGTGATCCCCCCGACCGAATTCTCCGCCGACCGCGTCGTCCTCGACGCGGTCGGCGTTGCGCTTGCCGATCTGCCGGCCGATGCGCGCATCGCGATCGCGTACAGCGGCGGCCTCGACTCGACGGTGCTGCTCGACGCGGCCGTGCGCGTGGCGGGCGCCGCGCGTTGCGTCGCGCTGCACGTACACCACGGCCTGAGCGCGAACGCCGACGCATGGGTCGCGCATGCGCAGGCGACGGCCGGGCAACTCGGCGTCGCGTTCGAGTCCGAGCGTGTCGATGTGCCGCGCGACAGCGGCCTCGGCATCGAGGCGAGCGCGCGCGAGCGCCGTTATGCGGCGCTCGACGCGATGTGCGAGCGCCACGGCGTGGCCGCGCTCTGGGTCGCGCAGCATGCGGACGACCAGGCGGAGACCGTGCTGCTCCAGCTGTTGCGCGGCGCGGGGATCGCGGGCCTGGCCGCGATGGCACCGCGTTATCGGCCTGACGGCGCAAGCGTCGAGCGCGTGCGCCCGCTGTTGCGATTGTTGCGCGCGCAACTGGAGCGCTATGCGGCGCAGCGCGCGCTGACGTGGATCGACGACGAATCGAACGGCGACACGCGCTACGCGCGCAATGCGCTGCGCATCGACGTGCTGCCGGCGCTCGCCGTGCATTTCCCGGGTTTTCGCGATGCGCTGGGCCGCGCGGCCCAGCATGCGGCCGCCGCGCAGCGGCTGCTCGACGATCTCGCCGAACTGGATTTCGCCGGCGCAGCGCGCGACGACGGCCGCGCGCTGTCGCGCGATGCGCTGGTCGCGTTCGACGATACGCGCGGCGCGAACCTGCTGCGTTTCTGGATGCGCCGGCTCGGGCTGCCCGGTGCGTCGGCGGGGCGCCTGGCGAACATGATGCGGCAGCTGCGCGCCGCGCACGACGCGCATGCGCTGCGGGTCGATCACGCGGGGCAGTGCCTGCGGCTCTATCGCGACACCGTGTACTGGGAGGCGGGCGACAGCGCCGAGCCGGCCGACGACGGCACCGGAACGCCGCATCCCGAATCCTCGCTCGCGTGGGACGGCCAGGAAGTCTGGCGTGTGCCGGCATGGCGCGGCACGTTCGTGTTCGCGCCGGCCGAGGCCGGCAGCGACGGCGCCGTACCGGAGGCGCTGCTGCGCGGCGCGACGCTCGCCGCGCGCGCCCGCGCGGGCGGCGAGCGGCTGCGTACGTCGCCCGGCGGCCCGGGCCGCACGCTGAAGAACCTGTTCCAGGAGCGCGGCGTGCCGGCCTGGCAGCGCGACGTGCCGCTGTTGTTTGCGGGAGACCGGCTCGTCTACGTGCCGCGGCTCGGCGTGAATCACGGCGACGGGCTGGCCGGCGACGGCGGATGGCGCCGGATCGAGTGGCGTCCCGACCTGCTGATCGCATAGCGGCGGCCTGCTTCCGGCCGAGCGATCGCGCGCCGGTTTTCACCATTTGGTAAACAGCGCCGGAACGCTTGCCGAACCGGCGAGCGGCTTGTCAAGCGGGCCTCTATCGGGTACGCTCGGACGTTTGCTCGGCTCGATTTTTGAGCGATTTGTGCAGGTTTTCCGCGTGACGTACCCGGTTTGCGCGGCCTGATCGGCCTTCCGGGCAAAATCCGTCACGCTTGCGTGTTGCGTCCCAGCCGTTCCCCTCGTCGTCCGTCCACAGCCACAAGCCGCGTGACCGAACGGCAACGCGGCCTGCCCAGCGCGCCCGTGCGGCTTCTCCTCCAGTTCAGAACGACAATGGCACTCATCGTACACAAATACGGCGGCACTTCGATGGGCTCGGTCGAGCGCATCAAGAACGTCGCGAAACGCGTCGCAAAATGGCATCAGGCCGGGCACCAGCTGGTGGTCGTGCCGTCCGCGATGTCCGGCGAAACCAACCGTCTGCTCGGTCTCGCGAAAGAGATTTCGAGCCAGCCGAGCCCGCGTGAGCTCGACATGATCGCGTCGACCGGCGAGCAGGTCAGCGTCGGCCTGCTGTCGATCGCGCTGCAGGAAATCGGCGTCGAGGCCGTGAGCTATGCCGGCTGGCAAGTGCCGATCAAGACGGACAGCGCGTTCACGAAGGCGCGCATCCACTCGATCGACGACGAGCGCGTGAAGGCCGATCTGAACGCCGGCAAGGTCGTGATCATCACGGGCTTCCAGGGCGTCGATCCGGACGGCCACATCACGACGCTGGGCCGCGGCGGCTCGGACACGTCGGCGGTGGCGGTCGCGGCCGCGCTGGATGCCGAAGAGTGCCTGATCTATACGGACGTCGACGGCGTCTACACGACCGACCCGCGCGTGGTCGAAGAGGCGCGACGCCTCGATCGCGTGACGTTCGAGGAAATGCTGGAAATGGCCAGCTTGGGCTCGAAGGTCCTGCAGATCCGCTCGGTCGAATTCGCCGGCAAATACCAGGTGAAGACGCGCGTGCTGTCGAGCCTGACCGATCCGCTGATTGCGCTCGACGAAGAAATGCGCTCGGGCACCCTGATTACTTTTGAAGAAGACGAGACCATGGAAAAGGCAGTCATTTCCGGCATCGCGTTCCAGCGCGACGAAGCACGCATTGCGGTGATGGGCGTGCCCGACAAGCCGGGCATCGCGTATCAGATCCTCGGCCCGGTCGCCGACGCGAACGTCGACGTCGACATGATCATCCAGAACCAGAGCGTCGAAGGGAAGACGGACTTCACGTTCACGGTCGGCCGCGGCGACTACCAGAAGGCCATGGACATCCTCACCAACCAGGTGCAGGGCCATGTGAGCGCCGAGCGCGTGCAGGGCGACCCGAAGGTGTCGAAGGTGTCGGTCGTCGGCGTGGGCATGCGTTCGCACGTGGGCGTCGCGAGCAAGATGTTCCGCACGCTGTCGGAAGAAGGCATCAACATCCAGATGATCTCGACGTCCGAAATCAAGATTTCGGTGCTGATCGACGAGAAATACATGGAGCTGGCCGTCCGCGCGCTGCACAAGGCATTCGAACTCGACCAGCCCGCGTGAATTTTTTCGTGATGCATTGAAGAAAATGCATCACGGAAATTGACGCACGGTTCGAAACCCTATATTATCTCGTTCTCGTCGCACTGCCTCCCTGGTGCGAGCGAAAGTTTGGGAGACGTGGCCGAGAGGTCGAAGGCACTCCCCTGCTAAGGGAGCATCTGGGCCAAAACCTGGATCGAGGGTTCGAATCCCTCCGTCTCCGCCAAAAGCGGTGACAAAGCCCCGCAAGTTCTCGGACTTGCGGGGCTTTTTCTTTTCCAGCGTCGTTTCCGCGCGCGCCGCTCGGCGCCACGCTTCGTCCGGACAGCCAATCAATGCTCGACTCGAGCGGCGCTCATGCGCTAAATAGGCGTATCGCCTCGCGCGGCTCAATCGGGAGTTCCGGCACGCATGCATTCCGTACTGACCATCCTTTCGCACCGTCCCGTCGACGGGCTCGTCGACAATCACGAACGTTACGCGCGAGCCCACGGCTACAGGCACGCGATCGTCGACGGCACGCACGTGTACGGCGAGCGCCAGCAGGTGCTGCACAAGTACCACGCGATCATCGCGCAGCTCGTCGCGATGGAGCAGGGCGCGTTGCTGCTCGTGCTCGATCCGTTCTCGGTCGTGTTCGGCCAGCATGCGTTGCCGGCCGTCGCGGACGGTTATGACGCGATCGTCACGACGCAGACCTCGAAGTCGTCGTTGCCCGCCGCGAGCGGCATGATCTTTCGCAACGTGCCCGACGTGCGCGAGTGCTTGCGCAAGCTGGTGGTCGAGCTCGGCAAGTGGGCGATGCGCCTGCCCGAGCGGCAACACGCATGCGAGGCGACGCTGCTTGCCGAGCACTTCCCGCCGCTGCCGTTCGATCAGCCGCTCGCGACCGGCCATTTCGCGTCGGCCCAGACGGTATGGCGCGACGGGCTAGCGATCGACGCGGTCGTCGGCGCGCATCCGCTCGTGGCGCACCAGGCGCCCGAATGGCAGCAGATCGATGGCGTATGGGCGCCGACGCCCGACTACGACTTTCGCTACGTGCTCGCGCTCGTCGACGACGCGGCGCGTGTCCAGCGGGGCGAGCAGCCGAGCGCGATGGACGACTGGCGCACCGCGCAGCAACGGCCGCGCGAGCCGGTGCGGCACCTGAACCCGCACGCAAGCATTGCGTTCGTGAGCCTGCACACGTCGCACATCGCCGGTTACGGCGATCTTCACGAAGAGAACTTCGTTCGCTACTGCACGCGACACGGCTATGCGTACCACGCGTATCGCGAATCGCCCGCGTTCCTGCCGGCCGGCGTCGATGCGAACTGGGCGAAGCTGCACCTGATTCGCGAACATCTGCCGGATCACGCGTTCGTGTTCTGGGTCGACGCCGACATCCTCGCGATCGACCAGCGCCAGACGGTCGACGGCGTGATCGACGGCCGCGATTTCGTGATCGGCACCGATCATACTGCCTGGGCGATCAACTCGTGCATGATCGGCGTGCGCAACGTCGCGCCGATGCGCGAACTGGTCGAACGCATCTGCGCGCGCATCGAGCGCATCGGCGATCGGTCGTCGGTCTATGCGAGCGGCGGCGACCAGCAGGCGATCTATGTCGAACTGCTGGAGGCGGGCATGATCGACGCGCGCTACATCGTCGATGCGATGTCGCTCGCGTCATCGCCGGTCTATGCGACGCGCGACAGCCGCTTCGTCCATTTCCCCGCGCAACACAACCACTATCGCGCGGTGACGATGCGCGTATGGGACAGGCTGAGCCATCAACGCTGACGGAATGCGCCGCGATTTCCGGTATTCCGGATCGCGGCGATCGGCGGCTGCTGAAATAAAAATGAAAGTATCCGTGTAAGGATCGAATCGTCTCATTCATCCGTCCCCGCATTCCACGCTTGCGCCCCGAAGAATCGGTCTTCCGGCCAAAAATGCGGCATCGCACCGATTCGTGCGATCGGCGCCGCATCACAATACGAAAAATTACGCATAAAAATCAGCGATCTATCCGGGCGTCGTGAAAAGCTCCTCTGCTGCGATGCAAAAAATAATCATTCGCCTTATGCTGGTTAACCCGATTGCGCTTGAGCGGCGTCAAGTTTTGCCCTGATTCCGCTTTACATTTTGCCAACATTGGCGGTCCGCGAAATCTATCTGTCGATTTGATTTCGTTTCCTTCGTCACGCCTGTTTCCGATGCAGCGCGCGACCCTCTCAAGGCCTGTTGACATGCATGATTTCCCCTTTCTGAGCCTGGCGATCTGGGTTCCGATCCTGTTCGGCGCGTGCCTGCTGCGCGCCGGTTCCGACCGTCATCCGCATCGCACGAGGCTGATCGCGCTGGTCGGCGCACTCGCGGGGCTGGCCGCCGTCGTGCCGCTCGTCACCGGTTTCGATTCGCACTCGGCCGCGATGCAGTTCGCCGAAACCCGCAACTGGCTGGCGGCCTTCAACGCCGGCTGGCGTGTCGGGATCGACGGCGCGTCGCTGTGGCTCGTGGTGCTGACCGCCTTCACGACGCTCGTCGTCGTGATCGCGTCGTGGGAAGCGGTGACGGTGCGGGTCGCGCAGTACTACGCGTCGTTCCTGATCCTGTCGGGGCTGATGGTCGGCGTGTTCGTCGCGCAGGACGGGCTGCTGTTCTTCATCTTCTTCGAGGCGACGCTGATTCCGCTGTACCTGCTGATCGGCACGTGGGGCAGGGAGCATCGCGTCTACGCGGCCGTGAAGTTCTTCTTCATCTCGTTCGCGGGTTCGCTGCTGCTGCTGATGGCGATGCTGTACCTGTACGCGAAGTCGCATACGTTCGACATGAACGCATGGCGCACGCTGCAGCTCGGCTTCGCGCCGCAGCTGCTGGTGTTCCTCGGCTTCTTCGCCGCGTTCGCGGTCAAGGTGCCGATGTGGCCGGTTCATACGTGGCTGCGCGACGTCTACACGGACGGCCCGACGGGTGCCGCGCTGATGCTCGCGATGCTCAAGCTCGGCGGCTACGGCTTCCTGCGCTTCGCGCTGCCGATCACGCCGGACGCGAGCCACTTCTTCGCGCCGGCCGTGATCGCGCTGTCGCTGTTCGCGATCGTCTACGCGAGCCTGATCGCGCTCGCCCAGACCGATCTCGGCAAGCTGCTCGCGTATTCGACGGTCGCGCACATGGGGATCGTCACGCTCGGGCTGTTCCTGTTCAACCAGATCGGCGTCGAAGGCGCGATCGTGCAGCTCGTGTCGTACGGCTTCGTCGCGGGCGCGATGCTGCTGTGCGTGAGCGTGCTGGTCGATCGCACGAAGCAGCGCGAGATCGCCGCGTACGGCGGCGTGGCGGGCGTGATGCCGCGCTTCGCGACGTTCGCGCTGCTGTTCGCGATGGCCAACGTCGGCCTGCCGGGCACGTCGGGCTTCGTCGGCGAGTTCATGGTCATCATGGGCGCGATCCGCGTCAACTTCTGGATCGGCGCGATCGCGGCGCTCACGCTGATCCTCAGCGCGTCGTACACGCTGTGGATGGTCAAGCGCGTCGTGTTCGGCAAGATCGCGGGTCCGCGCATCGCGAAGCTCGCCGACCTGAGCTGCCGCGAGATCGTGATGTTCGCGTCGCTCGCGCTGATCGTGCTGATGGTGGGCGTAGATCCGAAGCCGTTCACCGACGCGATCGATCCGACCGTCGCACGGCTGATCGAGGAAGCGAGCCGTTCGAAGCTGCCGGCCGGGGACGGCGGCGCACCGGCGCAGGCGTACATGGCCGCGGTGCACGGCTGAGCGCGTGACGCCGCGCACGATGTCCGCATCGCGTGCCGATGCGGGCATCGTTGCGCGCGCATTCATCGGGGCAGGGCGGACACGAGCCCGCGGTTTCCGTCGATTTCGGCCGGCTCAAGGCCCGCGAGACCGAAGGCCCGCGGCCGTCTCCCGGCTGCGTGAAATTGCCCCGCGACAATCTGTCTCACTGCGGATTCTGCAATGATGATTTGTCGCACCCACCGGTTTTTCACCGCGCCCGCGCGACGTATGATTCGGCCACTTTCGTGGATCGAATGCGCATCGGGCAAACGCAACGGATTCAATGACCCTCGGGCTGTGTGATGAAAAGAAGAGCTTCAAAAGGCTGGACGGCGCTGATATCGATCGGCGCGGCGCTGAGCCTGTCAGGCTGTAATTTAGATGTACTAAATCCGAAAGGAAGCGTCGGGGCCGCCGAAAAGGCGCTGATCGCGACCTCGACATGGGCGATGCTGATCGTCGTCGTGCCGGTGATCCTGCTCACGCTGTGGTTCGCGTGGCGTTACCGCGCATCGAACCGCAACGCCGCCTATGCGCCGAACTGGTCGCACTCGACCGCGATCGAGGTCGTGATCTGGACGGTGCCGACGCTGATCATCCTGTTCCTCGGCGTGCTCACGTGGAAAACCACGCACGAGCTCGATCCGTACAAGCCGCTCGAGTCGTCGGTGAAGCCGATCGACGTCGAGGTCGTCGCGCTCGACTGGAAGTGGCTGTTCATCTATCCGGAACTCGGCATCGCGTCGGTGAACCAGCTCGCGATTCCGGTCGGCACGCCGGTGAATTTCCGCATCACGTCGGATTCGGTGATGAACTCGTTCTTCATTCCGCAGCTCGGCGGCCAGGTCTACGCGATGGCCGGCATGCAGACGCGCCTGCACCTGATCGCCGACGAAGCCGGCGACTACGCGGGCACGTCCGCCAACTTCAGCGGCCGCGGCTTCTCCGACATGAAGTTCCGCACGCTCGCCGAGCCGCGCGAGCAGTTCGACGCGTGGGTGCAGAAGGTCAAGGCGTCGCCCGACCGGCTCGACGCGACCGTGTACGGCACCGTCGCGCAGCCGAGCGAGAAGGCGCCCGTGCGCTACTTCTCGTCGGTCGATCCGCGGCTCTTCCACAACATCATCGCGAAATACAACGATGGCCACGTCCTCGATCTGAAGGACGCCGCCTGCGGCACGAAGGGGTAACGCATGTTCGGCAAACTCACACTGGCGGCGATCCCGTTCGATCAGCCCATCATCATGGTGGCAGGCGCCTTCATGGGGCTGGTCGTGCTGGGCATTCTCGCCGCACTGACGATCACCGGCCGCTGGAAGTGGCTGTGGACGGAATGGCTGACGACGGTCGACCACAAGAAACTCGGCGTGATGTACATCATCGTCGCGCTGATCATGCTGCTGCGCGGCTTCGCCGACGCGATCATGATGCGCATGCAGCTTGCGCTCGCGTACAACGCGCCCGGCTACCTGCCGCCGCACCACTATGACCAGATCTTCACGGCACACGGCGTGATCATGATCTTCTTCATGGCGATGGTGTTCATGGTCGGCCTGATGAACCTCGTCGTGCCGCTGCAGATCGGCGCGCGCGACGTCGCGTTCCCGTTCATCAACTCGCTGTCGTTCTGGATGACGGCCGTCAGCGCGATCCTGATCAACATCTCGCTCGTGATCGGCGAGTTCGCGCAGACCGGCTGGCTCGCGTATCCGCCGCTGTCGGAGCTGCAGTTCAGCCCGGGCGTAGGGGTCGACTATTACCTGTGGGCGCTGCAGATCTCGGGTGTCGGCACGCTGCTGACCGGCGTGAACTTCTTCGTGACGATCATCAAGATGCGCGCGCCCGGCATGACGCTGATGAAGATGCCGGTGTTCACGTGGACTGCTCTCTGCACGAACGTGCTGATCATGGCGTCGTTCCCGATCCTGACCGCGACGCTCGCGCTGCTCGGCCTCGACCGCTACCTCGGCATGCACTTCTTCACGAACGAAGCCGGCGGCAACGCGATGCTGTACCTGAACCTGATCTGGGCGTGGGGTCATCCGGAGGTGTACATCCTGATCCTGCCGGCGTTCGGCATCTTCTCGGAAGTCATCGCGACGTTCTCGAAGAAGCCGCTGTTCGGCTACAAGACGATGGTGTATGCGACCTGCGCGATCATGGTGCTGTCGTTCCTCGTGTGGCTGCATCACTTCTTCACGATGGGCTCCGGTGCGAACGTGAATGCGTTCTTCGGCATCATGACGATGATCATCGCGATCCCGACCGGCGTGAAGGTGTTCAACTGGCTGTTTACGATGTACCGCGGCCGGATCGAATTCACGACGCCGGTGCTGTGGACGATCGGCTTCATGGTCACGTTCACGCTCGGCGGCATGACCGGCGTGATGATGGCGATCCCGGGTGCGGATTTCGTGCTGCACAACAGCCTGTTCCTGATCGCGCACTTCCACAACGTGATCATCGGCGGCGTGCTGTTCGGCTATCTCGCGGGCTTCAACTACTGGTTCCCGAAGGCGTTCGGCTTCAAGCTGAACGAGAAGCTCGGCAAGGCCGCGTTCTGGTTCTGGCAGGTCGGCTTCTACGTCGCGTTCGTGCCGCTCTACGTGCTGGGCTTCATGGGCATGACGCGCCGCCTGAACCACTACGACAATCCGGCGTGGCATCCGTGGCTGCTGGTCGCCGCGTTCGGCGCCGTGCTGATCGCGATCGGCATCGCATGCCAGCTGCTGCAGCTGGTGGTCAGCATCCGCAACCGCAACCTGCCGGCATATCGCGACACCACGGGCGACCCGTGGGGCGGCCGCACGCTGGAATGGGCAACCTCGTCGCCGCCGGCCGAGTACAACTTCGCGGTGATCCCGCAGGTGCGCACGCTCGACGCGTACGCCGACATGAAGGCACGCGGCGACGGCCGGCCGAACCCGACGGCGATCCGCGACATCCACATGCCGTCGAATACGTGCGCGGGTCTCGTGGTCGCGGTCTTTAGCCTGGTATTGGGCTTCGCGCTGGTGTGGCACATCTGGTGGATGGCGATCGGCGGCCTGGTCGGCATCGTCGCGACGCTCGTGGTCTACAGCTCGCGTGACAACGACGGCTACTACATCCCGGCGTCGAAGGTGCGCAGGATCGAAGAGAAGCAACCGGCGGTGCGCGTGGCCACGCGTGTCGACGACGTGGAACTGGAGGCCAACTGATGTTGCAGAAAACCCTGAGCGCAACCCTGCTCGAGCACGACGACCATCCGCCGTCGCACTCGGTGTTCGGCTTCTGGCTGTACCTGATGACCGACTGCGTGATCTTCGCGGCGCTGTTCGCGACGTTCGCGGTGCTCGGCAACCAGTACGCGGGCGGTCCGACCGCGAAGGACCTGTTCGACATTCCGGGCGTCGCGGTGGAAACCGCCGCGCTGCTGCTGTCGAGCATCACCTACGGCTTCGCGATGCTGGCCGCCTACAAGCAGCGGCGCGGCGCGCTGCTCGCGTGGCTCGCTGTGACGTTCGTGCTCGGCGCGGCGTTCCTCGCGATGGAGCTGCGCGAGTTCTCGCACCTGATCGCGGAAGGCGCGGGCCCGCAGCGCAGCGCGTTCCTGTCGGCGTTCTTCACGCTGGTCGGCACGCACGGGCTGCACGTGACGGCCGGCCTCGTGTGGATGATCGTGCTCGCCGGGCAGATCGTGCTGCGCGGCGGCGACCTGACCGATCGCGACCTGCGGCGCCTGACGTGCCTGAGCCTCTTCTGGCACTTCCTCGACATCGTGTGGATCTGCGTGTTTTCCTTTGTCTATCTCGCGAGCGTGATCTAAATGGCCCATTCTCATTCGTCGCAACTCGAGGAAGGGCACGGCAGCGTCGGCGGCTATGTCGCCGGTTTCATCCTGTCGGTGCTGCTCACGGCCGCGTCGTTCGGCCTCGTGATGGGCGGCGTGCTGTCGCCGCACGCATCGCTGATCGCGCTCGCCGTGCTCGCATTCGTGCAGATCGTCGTGCACCTCGTGTACTTCCTGCACATGAACGGTTCGTCCGGCCAGCGCTGGAACGTGATGGCGTTCAGCTACACCGTGCTGACGGCGGCGATCCTGATCGTCGGCACGCTGTGGGTGATGCACAACGTCAGCATGAACATGATGTCGCGCTGAGCCCGTGAGCGGCTGAGCGGCATCGCGGCGCAGCGGACGATCTCCATGCGCATTCATGCATCAAAGGCGGCACGCGAGTGCCGCCTTTGTCATTGTGGTCGCGCGGTGTGCGTGGCGTCGCTCGACGCCGGACGCGGGCCAGGATGAAAGATGTTTCAGGAAGCGGCGGAACGGACGTCGCGGCAGCGCGTCAATTGTTACAAGACGTTAGCGGACGCTTCCACGTGCGATGCAGCGCATCAGTTCTTACAAACTTGAAATATGCGGAGACTGTGCGTGCCGTTATAGTCGAATCACACATGAAACAACTCGAAGAGGAATCCATGAAGACTTTGCGTGTTGCCTCGCTCTTGACCGGTATGACGGCCGTGCTCGTGTCGGGCGCAGCAATGGCGGGAGTCAATGTCGGGATCAACGTCGGCGTGCCGGCTCCGGTCTACGTCGCACCCGCGCCCGTGTATGCGCCGCCGCCTCCGCCGGTCGTCTACCAGCCGGCGCCCGTGTATGCGCCGGCGCCCGTCTACGCGCCGGCCCCGGCGATCGTGATCGGCTGGCACGGCGATCGCTACTGGGACGGCCGCCGCTACTGGGGCCGCGACGAGTGGTATCGCCATCATGGCCGCGGCTGGCACGGCGATCGCGGTCACTGGGACAACGGCCGTCACAACGGCTGGCGCTGATCGATCTGCGGCGCACGCGCGATGCGTGCGCGCCCTCGAAGGAAAACCGCCCGTGTGAACTGAACACCGGGCGGTTTTTCTTTGCCGGTGCGAGTCGCACGCGGCAGCCGCAACGCGCCGGTGCCGTGCGCGAAAACCCGCAAGTTGGCTCGACGTCGAATTGAATGGGTAGAATCGACCCACGTTCCATCCCTCAATCGACCGACAGGGCCTCTATGACGAAGGGTTCGCCCCGGACCGCCGCCACCCGCATCCGCTTCGGCGCCGCGCATGCGGTACGGGCCGCCGGCCGCACGGCGGCAGCATGGGCACTCCAGGCGGTACTGGCTGCAACCGCCGCGCACGCGGCCTATGCGATCGCGCAGTACGGCGAGCCGAAATATCCGCCGGGCTTCAGGCATTTCGACTACGTGAACCCCGACGCGCCGAAGGGCGGCACGCTCGTGCTCGCGAACCCGAGCCGGCTCACGTCGTTCGACAAGTTCAATCCGTTCACGATGCGCGGCAACCCCGCGCCGGGCATCGACCTGCTGTTCGAGAGCCTCGCGACCGGCAGCATGGACGAACCGGCATCCGCCTACGGGCTGCTCGCCGACGACATCGCGATCGCGCCGGACCGCCGCTCGGTCACGTTTCACCTGAACCCGCGCGCGCGCTTTTCGAACGGCGATCCGGTCACGGCCGACGACGTCAGGTTTTCGTTCGACACGCTGAAGAGCAAGCAGGCCGCACCGCAGTTCGGCGCGTATTTCGCGGAGATCGCGAAGGCGGTGGTGGTCGATCCCGCGACCGTGCGTTTCGAGTTCCGCAGCACGAACCGCGAGCTGCCGCTGATCGCCGGCGGCGTGCCGGTGTTCTCGCGCAAGTGGGGGCTGCGCGCGGACGGTTCGCGGATTCCGTTCGACCAGCTCGCGTTCGAGCAGCCGATCGGCAGCGGCCCGTACCTGATCGAGCGCTACGACAACGGCCGCACGATTACCTATCGGCGCAATCCCGCGTACTGGGGCGCCGACCTTCCGGTGCGGGTCGGCACCGACAACTTCGAGCGGATCGTCTACAAGCTCTACGGCGACGGCGTCGCGCGGCTCGAGGCGTTCAAGGCCGGCGAGTACGACGTGCTGGTCGAATACATCGCGCGCAACTGGACGCGGCGCGACGTCGGCAAGCGCTTCGACAGCGGCGAGCTCGTCAAGCGCGAGTTCCGCCAGCACAACGGCGCGGGCATGCAGGGCTTCTTCATGAACCTGCGCCGGCCGCTGTTTCGCGACGTGCGCGTGCGCCAGGCGCTCGATCTCGCGTTCGACTTCGAATGGCTGAACCGCCAGTTGTTCTATAGCGCGTACACGCGCCTCGACAGCTATTTCGCCGATACCGACCTGCAGGCGACCGGTACGCCGGGCCCGGGCGAACTGAAGCTGCTGGAGCCGTTGCGCACGCAACTCGACCCGGCCGTGTTCGGCCCGATGGTCACGCAGCCGAACACGAACCCGCCGGGCTCGCTGCGCGCGAACCTGCTGAAGGCGCGCGCGCTGCTCGCGCAGGCCGGCTGGACCTACCGCGACGGCGCGTTGCGCAACGCGCAGGGCGAGCCGTTCACGTTCGAGATCCTCGACGATTCGGGCGCGGCGATGGAAGGCGTCGTGACCGCCTACCAGCGCAATCTCGCGAAGCTCGGCATCGACGCGCGTTTTCGCACGGCCGATTACGCGCTGCTGCAGAAGCGCCTCGACGCGTTCGACTACGACATGACGACGGTTCGCCTGCCGGGTGTGCAGGTGCCGGGCGCCGAGCAGTTCTCGCGCTACGGCAGCAAGTTCGCGGACGAACCGGGCTCCGACAACATCATCGGCCTGAAGTCGCCGGCCGTCGACGCGCTGCTGCATGCGCTCGGCGCCGCGCAGACGCGCGAGGACCTGCTCGACGCGACGCATGCGCTCGACCGCGTGCTGATGCACGGCTATTACGCGGTTCCGCAGTGGTACAGCACCACGCACCGGATCGCATACAAGCGCACGCTCGGCTATCCGCAAACGCTGCCGCTGTACTATTCGGCCGAGGGCTGGGTCGTATCGACCTGGTGGGCCAAGCCCGATCACTGAAGCCTGCCGGCCCTTCGTTCAACCCAGCCTATCGATCGCGAGTCGACGCCCTATGTGGAGCTACATCCTCAAACGCCTGCTGCTGATGATCCCGACGCTCGTCGGCGTGCTCACGCTCACGTTCGCGGTGATCCAGTTCGTGCCGGGCGGCCCGGTCGAACAGGCCGTGCAGGAACTGCGCAAGGGCGCGACGGAGCAGGGCGCGGCGCCGTTCGGAATGCGTGCGCACACCGGCGTCGACGCGCAGCAGCTCGCGCAGCTCAAGGCGCTGTACGGCTTCGACAAGCCGCCGCTCGAGCGTTACTGGCTGATGCTGAAGCGTTTCGCGCGCTTCGATCTCGGCGACAGCTACTTCCGCCACCAGAGCGTGTGGTCGCTGGTCGTGCAGAAGCTGCCGGTGTCGATCAGCATCGGGCTGTGGACGTTCTTCGTCACCTACCTGATCTCCGTGCCGCTCGGCATCGCGAAGGCCGTGCGCAACGGCTCGCCGTTCGATGTCGCGACGAGCCTCGTCGTGCTGGTCGGCTATGCGATTCCGGGCTTCGTGCTCGGCGTGCTGCTGCTCGTGCTGTTCGGCGGCGGCTCGTTCTGGCAGCTGTTCCCGCTGCGCGGGCTCACGTCGGACAACTTTTCCCAGCTGTCGCTCGCCGGCAAGGTGCTCGATTATCTGTGGCACATCGCGCTGCCGATCACGGCATCGGTCGTCGGCAGCTTCGCGGTCATCACGATGCTCACGAAGAACGCGTTCCTCGACGAAATCCGCAAGCAGTACGTGCTGACCGCGCGCGCGAAAGGGCTCGCCGAGCGCACCGTGCTGTGGAAGCACGTGTTCCGCAACGCGATGCTGCCGCTGATCGTCGGGTTTCCGGCCGCGTTCATCGGCGCGTTCTTCACGGGCAGCCTGCTGATCGAGACGCTGTTCTCGCTCGACGGCCTCGGGCTGCTGTCGTACGAGTCGGTCGTGCGGCGCGACTATCCGGTCGTGCTCGGCACGCTGTACCTGTTCACGCTGATCGGGCTCGCGACCAAGCTGATCTCGGACCTCTGCTATGTGTGGGTCGACCCGCGTATTCAATTCGACAACCTGGAGCGCTGACATGAAACCGTCCGCCAGCACGCCGCTCGCCGGCGCGCCCGTCCGCCTGCCCGCGCTCGCCGGGCGAGGTGCGCGATGAACCGGGCCGTCGTGTCGTCCCGCCTCGACGCGGCCCGTGCGCGCGTGTCGCCGTCGCCCGCGCGCCGCGTCTGGCAGCGCTTTCGCCAGCAGCGCCTCGGCTACTGGAGCTTCGTGATCTTCGTCGTCGCGTTCGCCGCGAGCCTCGCGGCGCCGCTGTGGTCGAACGACAAGCCGCTCGTCGTGCGCTACGACGGCCAGACCTATTTCCCGATGTTCCATGCGTATCCGGAGACGACCTTCGGCGGCGACTTCCCGACGCCGGCCGACTATCTCGATCCGTACGTCCGCAAGCGGCTCGAGGCGCCGGGCAATTTCGTCGTGTATCCGCCGAACCGCTATTACTACGACACGCTGAATTACTTCTCGAGCGTGCCGAATCCGGCGCCGCCGTCGCGTGCGAACTGGCTCGGCACCGACGCGCACGGGCGCGACCTGCTCGCGCGGCTCGTGTACGGGTTCCGCGTGTCGGTCGAGTTCGGGCTGGTCCTGACCGCGATCGGCACGCTGCTCGGGATCGCCGCGGGCGCCGTGCAGGGCTTCTTCGGCGGGCGCATCGACATCGTCGGGCAGCGGCTGATCGAGATCTGGAGTTCGCTGCCGGAGCTGTACCTGCTGATCATCTTCGCGTCGATCTTCGAGCCGAGCTTCCTGCTGCTGATCGTGCTGCTGTCGCTGTTCGGCTGGATCGGCCTGGCCGACTACGTGCGCGCCGAGTTCCTGCGCAACCGCATGCAGGACTACGTGCGCGCGGCCCGCGCGATGGGGCTCACGAACTGGCAGATCATCTGGCGCCACGTGCTGCCGAACAGCATGACGCCCGTGATCACGTTCCTGCCGTTCCGGATGAGCGGCGCGATCCTCGCGCTCACGAGCCTCGACTTCCTCGGGCTCGGCGTGCCGCCGCCGACGCCGAGCCTCGGCGAGCTGCTCGCGCAGGGCAAGGGCAACCTCGATGCGTGGTGGATCTCGCTGTCGACGTTCGGCGTGCTGGTCGCGACGCTGCTGCTGCTGACCTTCATGGGCGACGCGCTGCGCAACGCGCTCGACACGCGGATCGCCGATTCGGTGCGCGCGGCAGGAGGCCAGCGATGAGCGACACGGCCGTATCGAACGCGGGCGAGCCGCTGCTGTCGCTCGACCATCTGCAGGTGCGCTTCGGCGACACGGTGGCCGTCGACGACGTGACGCTCGCGATCGGCCGCGGCGAGCGCGTCGCGCTCGTCGGCGAGTCGGGTTCGGGCAAGAGCGTGACCGCGCTGTCGATCCTGCGGCTGCTGCGCGACGCCGACGTGAGCGGCACGATCCGCTTCGCCGGCCATGACCTCGCCGGCAAGAGCGAACGCGAGATGCGCGGGCTACGCGGCTCGGACATCGCGATGATCTTCCAGGAGCCGATGACGGCGCTCAACCCGCTGTACACGATCGGCACGCAGATCGGCGAGACGATCGTGCTGCACGACGGCGTGACGGCGGTGGAGGCGCGCAAGCGCGCGATCGCGCTGCTTGCGCGCACCGGCATCGCGGAGCCGGAGCGGCGCGTCGACAGTTACCCGCACCAGTTGTCGGGCGGCCAGCGGCAGCGCGCGATGATCGCGATGGCGCTCGCCTGCCGGCCGCGCCTCCTGCTCGCGGACGAACCGACCACGGCGCTCGACGTGACGATCCGTGCGCAGATCGTCGAGCTGCTGCTCGAGCTGCAGCGCGAGGAGGCGGAAAAGCGCGGGATGGCGATCCTGCTGATCACGCACGACCTGAACCTCGTACGGCACTTCGCCGAGCGGGTCGCGGTGATGGAGCGCGGCAAGCTGGTCGAAAGCGGGCCGGTCGAGCGGATCTTCGCGGAGCCGGAGCATCCGTATACGCAGCGGCTGCTGAACAGCCGGCCGCAGCGCGCGGTCGCGCCGGTGATGCCGATCGCGCCCGTCGTGCTCGATGCGCGCCACGTCAGCGTGCAGTTCGCGCGCAAGCGGCCGGGCTTCGCAGGCTGGTTCGGCACGACGCCCGTGACGGCGGTCGCGGACGTGTCCGTGTCGGTGCGGCAGGGCGAGACGCTCGGGATCGTCGGCGAATCCGGCTCCGGGAAGTCGACGCTCGCGATGGCGCTGCTCGGGCTGCAAAGGACGGCCCACGGCGAGATCGAATTCCAGGGGCGCGCGCTGTCGACCTATCGCGGCCGCGAACAGACCGCGCTGCGCTCGAACATGCAGGTCGTCTTTCAGGATCCCTTCAGTTCACTGTCGCCGCGTCACACGATCGAGCGGATCGTCGGCGAGGGGCTCGAACTGCATCGCCCGGAACTCACGCCGGACGCGCGCCGCGCGAAGTCGCTGGCCGTGCTGCGCGAAGTCGGCCTCGACCGCACGGTGCTGCATCGCTATCCGCACGAATTCTCGGGCGGGCAGCGCCAGCGGATCGCGATCGCGCGCGCGCTGGTGCTGGAGCCGCGCATCCTGATCCTCGACGAACCGACGTCCGCGCTCGACGTGTCGATCCAGCAGCAGGTGCTGAAGCTGCTCGCGAATTTGCAACAGAAATACAACCTCGGCTATGTATTCATCAGCCACGACCTGGAGGTGATCGGCGCGATGGCGCACCGGGTCGCGGTGATGCAGGGCGGGGCGATCGTCGAGTCCGGCGACGTGGCCGATATCTTCACGAAACCGTCACATCCTTACACACAAAAGCTGTTGAAAGCGGTCTGGAAAGCGTGATAGGCGTCCAATGGTCTGACTATCTCGATTGTATTTTTTAATTTGTTTTGACAAACGATTACGCGCTGGCTAGTATCGACCGAAATTTTCCGCCAATCAGCTGATTTTTAAGCACATTCCATCGACCAATGCAGCATCGATCCCTGACCCAGGCATGCGCGCGCACCCTCGCCGGGCTGTTCATCGGCGCCCTGTTCGCAGCAGCTCCCGGCGCGTTCGCCGACGAAGTCAGCAGTTTTAACCAGAATGTCACGAATTCGACTCAAATCGGGTCGAGCTCCTCCCCCCAGCAGGCCAGCGCCCAGTCGTCGAGCGGCGGCGCGAAGTCGTTTCTTGCCGGCATGGCGGGCAAGGCCGGCGACGTCGTCGTCGGTGCGCTGAACATGATCGGCGTGCGTTACCGCTGGGGCGGCAACTCGCCGGATTCCGGCCTCGACTGCAGCGGGTTCGTGCGCTACGTGTTCCAGGACACGCTCGGCATGTCGCTGCCGCGTCGCGCCGAAGAGATGAGCCGCGTCGGCGAGAAGGTCAGCATGAGCAACCTGAAGCCGGGCGACCTCGTGTTCTTCAACACGATGCGCCGTACGTTCTCGCACGTCGGCATCTATATCGGCGACAACAAGTTCGTGCATTCGCCGTCGACGGGCAGCACGATTCGCGTCGACGATCTCGACAGCGGCTACTGGGAAAAGCGTTTCACCGGTGCGCGCCGGCTCGAGTCGGAGTTCCCGATGAAGGCCGACGACCTGCGCCAGCGCGTGCGTGCCACGATCGGCGACGACGCGGCGAACGGCAGCAACTGACCGACGCTCGCCGGCGAACCGCCGGATCCAAAAAACCCTGTCACCGGAAGGCGGCAGGGTTTTTTGTTTTGGGGCGTGCGCAAGCGGCTGGTGGCGGTGCCATCGTCGGTGGCGCGCTCGCGCTCGCTGTCGCGTCCCGCGTCCCGCGTCCCGCGTCCCGCGATGCGCCGCTTATGCCGCCGCGACGCCGCGGGCCGCCGCGAGCTTGCGCTGCAGCTCGGGCATGACGCGCGCGACGGCTTCCTCGCCCGCGAGGATCGCCGCATTGCGCTGGTTGAAGTCGCTGCCGCCCATCGCCGCGAGGTTCGGGCGGATCACGACGTCCGCGTATTTGTCGAGCTCGTAGGTCTTGATCGTCTGGCCCATGATCGTGAAGGTCTGCAGCAGCATATCGATCGGGTTGTTGGTCGCCGCGCCGTCCGGCCGCGACGAGATGTCGACCGCGATCACGAAGCTCGCGCCCATCTTGCGCGCGAACGACGCGGGCACCGGGCTCACGAGACCGCCGTCGACGTATTCGCGGTTGCCGATCTTCACGGGCTCGAACACCGACGGCACGCTGCACGACGCGCGCACCGCGAGCCCCGTATTGCCCTGCTGGAACAGGATCGGCTGGCCGTTCTGCAGGTCCGTCGCGACGATGCCGAGCGGCTTCGCCATCTTTTCGATCGGCCGGTTGTTGAGCGTCTTGTTCAGGAAGTTCTGCAGCGCCACGCCTTGCAGCAGCCCGCGCGAGCGGAACGGCAGCGCCCAGTCGCTGATCGCCGCCTGATCCATGTCGAGTGCGATCTTGTTGATCTGCAGCCCGCTCATCCCGGCGGCATAGAGCGCCCCGACCACCGAGCCCGCGCTCGTGCCCGCGACGATCTCGACCGGGATGCCGCGCGCCTCGAGCGCCTTCAGCACGCCGATGTGCGAGAAGCCGCGGGCGGCGCCGCCGCCGAGCGCGATGCCGATCTTCACGGGTTTCTCGCGCGACTGCGCGGGATTCGCGGCGTTGTCGGGGCGGGACTTGTCGCCGAACGACGTGCAGGCGGCGAGGCTGGCGGATGCGCAGGCGATCGTGAAGTGGCGGCGCGACAGGCGAGGGGACGACATCGAATGGTTCTCCGGCGGCTTGGCGGCGGGCCGTGCGGCCCGCGGCGGCGATAGGTTCCGAGCGGCCGCGCGGCACAAACCGCGCGGCCGGCGCGGCGCCGGCTGGCGGCCGCGGCGCGCACATCATAAAGCAAGCGGCGCGCTTGGCGCGAAGGGCGGCGCGAGTATAATTCCGGCTTCTTTCCCGTTCCGGGCGCGGCCGGCCCCAGTGCTGTCCGGGCTGTCGCCGTCGATCCCGCGTCGAATCATTCATGCGCCCCAGGCGTTCGAGTTACCGTTTATGACCCGTCCTGTCCGTACCCGCTTCGCGCCGAGTCCCACCGGCTTCATCCACCTCGGCAACATCCGCTCCGCGCTCTATCCGTGGGCGTTCGCGCGCAAGATGAAAGGCACGTTCGTGCTGCGTATCGAGGATACCGACGTCGAGCGTTCGTCGCAGGAAGCCGTCGACGCGATCCTCGAGGGGATGCAGTGGCTCGGCCTGGATTTCGACGAAGGCCCGATCTACCAGATGCAGCGGATGGACCGCTACCGCGCGGTGCTCGCGCAGATGCTCGAGCAGGGCCTCGCGTACCCGTGCTACATGTCGGCCGAGGAGCTCGACGCGCTGCGCGAACGCCAGCGCGAGGCCGGCCTCAAGCCGCGCTACGACGGCACGTGGCGTCCGGAGCCGGGCAAGGTGCTGCCCGAGCCGCCGGCCGGCGTGAAGCCGGTGCTGCGGTTCCGCAACCCGCTGACCGGCACGGTCGTGTGGGACGACGCGGTGAAGGGGCGTGTCGAGATCTCGAACGAGGAACTCGACGACCTCGTGATCGCGCGCCCGGACGGCACGCCGATCTACAACTTCTGCGTGGTCGTGGACGACATGGACATGAACATCACGCACGTGATCCGTGGCGACGACCACGTGAACAACACGCCGCGCCAGATCAACATCCTGCGCGCGCTCGGCGGCGAGCCGCCCGTCTACGCGCACCTGCCGACCGTGCTGAACGAGCAGGGCGAGAAGATGAGCAAGCGGCATGGCGCGATGAGCGTGATGGCGTACCGCGACGCCGGCTTCCTGCCGGAGGCCGTCGTCAACTACCTCGCGCGCCTCGGCTGGTCGCACGGCGACGCGGAAATCTTCTCGCGCGAGCAGTTCGTCGAATGGTTCGACCTCGAGCATCTCGGCAAGTCGCCCGCGCAGTACGACCACAGCAAGCTGAGCTGGCTGAACGCCCATTACATCAAGGAAGCGGACAACGCGCGCCTCGCCGCGCTGGCGAAGCCGTTCCTCGACGCGCTCGGCATCGACGACGCGGCGATCGCGACGGGCCCCGCGCTCGACGCGGTGGTCGGCCTGATGAAGGACCGCGCGACGACGGTCAAGGAGATCGCCGAAGGCGCCGCGATGTTCTACCGCGTGCCGGCGCCGGATGCCGACGCGCTCGCGCAGCACGTGACCGATGCGGTGCGCCCGGCACTGGCCGACCTCGTCGCCGCGCTGAAGGCGGCCGACTGGACGAAGGAAGCGGTGTCCGCCGCGCTGAAGGCGACGCTCGGCGCGCACAAGCTGAAGATGCCGCAGCTCGCGATGCCGGTGCGCCTGCTGGTGGCGGGCACGACGCATACGCCGTCGATCGACGCGGTGCTCGTGCTGTTCGGCCGTGACGTCGTGGTGTCGCGTATCGAGGCCGCGCTGGCCTGAGGTTGGAGCGGATGCGAAGCCGCTCGCGCAGGGTGTCACGGCGGCTTCGCAAAAAATTTCGCTCGAATCGCAAAAAGGGTATTTACAAGTTCAAATTCGGTCCATATAATCTCATTTCTGTTCTGCAAGGGGGGTATAGCTCAGCTGGGAGAGCGCTTGCATGGCATGCAAGAGGTCAGCGGTTCGATCCCGCTTACCTCCACCATCAGAGCAGAACGAATTGATTTGCGAAGCAGCGGTAGTAAGTAATAAATGCTTCACAAAATGATTTAAAGCAGTTAGAATTTCGGCCTTCGCTGTTGATGATGAATGAATAGCGAAAGCCAGACAGATCTGAAAAGATCATGTCCCCTTCGTCTAGAGGCCTAGGACATCACCCTTTCACGGTGAGTACAGGGGTTCGAATCCCCTAGGGGACGCCAGATTCAGCGGCGTTTCGTAGAAGTGTCGCTAGGCTTGCAGGAACGTAACCGACGTCCTGCAGGTAACGGTGCAGAAAGTTGGAGCGGTAGTTCAGTCGGTTAGAATACCGGCCTGTCACGCCGGGGGTCGCGGGTTCGAGTCCCGTCCGCTCCGCCAGAACGAAGCCCGTTCAAGACGTTTTTGAGCGGGCTTTTGTATTAAAGATGTAAGCAGTACGTTGTCCCCTTCGTCTAGAGGCCTAGGACATCACCCTTTCACGGTGAGTACAGGGGTTCGAATCCCCTAGGGGACGCCAGGATTCAGCGGCGTTTCGTAGTAGAAGTGTCGCAACGCTTGCAGGACGTGAACGAGGTCCTGCAGGTGAGAGTGAAGAAAGCTGGAGCGGTAGTTCAGTTGGTTAGAATACCGGCCTGTCACGCCGGGGGTCGCGGGTTCGAGCCCCGTCCGCTCCGCCAGAACAAAGCCCGTTCAAATGAACGTTTTGAGCGGGCTTTTGCGTTAAAGATGTAAGCAGTACGTTGTCCCCTTCGTCTAGAGGCCTAGGACATCACCCTTTCACGGTGAGTACAGGGGTTCGAATCCCCTAGGGGACGCCAGATTTCGGCGTCGTTCGAACAAACGATGCGCCGGCAGGAAGTAACCGACGCCTGCCAGGCAAGAAGCAAGACTGGAGCGGTAGTTCAGTCGGTTAGAATACCGGCCTGTCACGCCGGGGGTCGCGGGTTCGAGTCCCGTCCGCTCCGCCAGAAAATGAAAAGGCCCGCCTCGTGCGGGCTTTTTCATTTGCATCGTCGGTTGCGCTCGCTTGCGAGCGCGTGACTGCGGAGCGGAGGAAGCCGCCTGCGCGGCTTCCGGCGGGACGCGAAGGGCTGCGCGTGTACGCGCAGCCGCGGCCTGCAGGATGTAGGCGAGTCCCGTCCGCTCCGCCAGAAAATGAAAAAGCCCGCCTCGTGCGGGCTTTTTCATCTGCGTCGCCGATCCGGCGCCACTACGAGAAATTCGCGATTGCATCCGCCCGCGACTGCGCTATCGTGGCGGAATGCGTTTTTGACCCCTGCGCGATGCTCGATCCGACCGACCTGCGATTGCTGTATCAGCTCCGGCCCGCGGAGCCTGGCGATTTTCCGTTTGCCGAGGCGCTGACGCACGGCAACATGGGCGGCTATTACAAGCGCCATGGGCTCGTCTGGCGCAGCGACCTGTTCTATGCGAGCTGGCGCGAATCCGAAAACTTCATCCTGGAAGCCGACGGCGAACGTATCGGCGTGCTGCGCGTGACCGAGGAGGGCGATTCGCTGCACATCCGCGACGTGCAGATCGCGGCCGGCCATCGCGGACAGGGCGCCGGCACCTACATGCTCGACATGTCGCATCGCTGGGCGCGCGCCCGCGGGCTGCACGAACTGCAGTTGCGTGTGTTCGTCGACAATCCGGCCGCGCGCCTCTACCTGCGCATGGGCTACCGCGTCACCGGGCCGAGGCTGGCCCAGCTCGGCTCGATTCGCCACATGGTGCGTCCGGTTTGAGCGCGTAACGGGTACCCACGCGGGGGGCACGCAGCGACGGTCAGCGGGCAGTGTCGATCGAGTCGATCGCGTCGTCGTCGGGGGCGTCGTCGGTTGCGATGCCGTCTTCCGCGCCGCGATGCTCGTAGCCGCGCAGCATGAACGCGCGGGGGCTTTCGCCGAACGCGCGCCGGAACATCGCCGAAAACGCGCTCTGGCTCTGGTAGCCGAGTTCGCGTGCGATATGCGACAGCGGGCGCCCCTGGTTCAACAGCGGGATCGCGCGCGCGAGCAGCGCCTGCTGCCGCCACTGCGAAAAACTCACGCCCAGTTCCTGCCTGAACAGCCGCGAGATCGTGCGCGTGCTCGCGCCGACCTCGCTCGCCCAGTGTTCGAGCGATTCCGCATGCGCCGGTTGCGCGAGCACCGCCTCGCACAGCATGCGCAGCCGCTTCTCGTCGGGCATCGGCACCGCGAGCGGCAGCGGTTCGGCGCGGCTCAGCTCGTCGAGCACGAGCCCGCACAGCAGCCGTTCGCGGGTGCCGCTCAGGTCGCGCGCGTCGAGCGCGACGATCAGTTCGCGCAGCAAGCCCGTCACCTCGACCACCCGGCATGCGTCGAGCCCATCCGGCACGACCGACTCGTCGATGTACAGCGTGCGCAAGTACGCTTCCTCGACGATCACGACCTCGTGCGTGACGTGCGGCGGCACCCAGATCGCGCGGGAAGGCGGCACCATCCACGTCGTCCCGGTCGTCGCGACGCGCAGCACGCCGCGCGATGCATACGCAAGTTGCGCCCACGCGTGCGTGTGCAGCGGGATCCGGCGGCCGGCGTCCACCTGCCGCGCCCGGACCCGCATCGGATGGACGCGGGTCGGCGCGAACTCGGGCGGGATGTCGATGACGTCGTACGGGTTCGATGCGTCGGCTTGGGCTGGCGGGTTCATGGACGATTCGGTCGGCGCGGCGGCGATGCCGTCATTTTAGAAGGCGCCGCGCAGGCGCATGCGGCGGTTTTTCGGCCGATAATGCACGGTTCAAATGAACTTTGTATGGGGCAGCACGTGTTCCGGCCGGCGCAAGCCCGGGCCAGCGTGATGCGTCGCGCCGAAAAGAACCATCGTGCCGCCGGCGTGGTCTATCGATGCGGGCGCGTTTTCGCACAAGCAGCGCCCCGAAGGCGCCGGCACCCGCGGCACGGCCGCGACGGCCCGGCACGGCAACACCTGAATCGAAGAGGAGGACCACGATGCGCCATGTATTCGTCTACGGCACGTTGAGAGCGGGAGAAGCCAACGACATCGGCCAGGCGGCCGCGCGGCACGGGATCGCCGCGCCGACGCTGCTCGGGGCGGCCGCACTGCCGGGCGAACTGTACGATTTCGGCACGTATCCGGGCATGGTGCCCGGGCCGGCCGGCCGGTCGCTCGTGTGGGGCGACGTCTACGAGATCGACGAGCGACTGGTGCCCGTGCTCGACGAGATCGAGCGCGTCTATCCGGGCGTCGACACGCTGTTCCGGCAGGAGCCGGTGACCGTCGAACTCGGCGGTCGTGCCTATGCGTGCGTCTACTATCCGGTCGCCGCGCATGCGGCAGCCGACCGTCCGCGCATCGCATCGGGCGACTGGGTTCAGCACCGGCGCGAGCGGGAAGCCGCCGCCGCATCCGCATAGCGAACCCGCTGCGCAGCAAAGGAAAAGCGCCCCGCGGGGCGCTTTTTTCATGCCGCCGAGTCGAGCGACCGGCGGCGGGCAGGACCGGGCGACCCGGCCCGCGTCGTCAGATTTCCTCGTACAGCGGCAGCGTCAGGAATTCGGTGAAGCCTTCCGACGTCGACATCTGCTCGAAGATCGCCGCGGCGCGCTCGTACGGCTGCGTGTTGCCGCCGACCGAACGCTTCACGTTGTCGAGCTCGGCCTTCGTGAACTCGCGCACGAGCTCGGCGGTGACCTTGCGGCCGTCGTCGAGCACGCCCTTCGGCGAGCGGATCCACTGCCACACCTGCGAGCGGGAGATCTCGGCGGTCGCCGCGTCTTCCATCAGGTTGTGGATCGGCACGCAGCCGTTGCCGTCGAGCCAGGCGCCGAGATAGTGGATGCCGACGTTGATGTTGTTGCGCAGGCCGGCTTCGGTGATCGGCGCTTCAGGCTGGAAGTCGAGCAGGTTCTTGCCTTCGATCTGCACGTCGTCGCGTTGCTTCGCGATCTGGTTGGGCTTGTCGCCGAGCACCTTGACGAATTCCTCCATCGCGATCGGCACGAGGCCCGGGTGCGCGACCCAGCCGCCGTCGTAGCCGTCGGTCGCGTCGCGCTGCTTGTCCGCGCGCACGCCGCCCATCGCCTTGTCGTTCGCTTCCGGATCGTTCTTGATCGGGATCAGCGCGCTCATTCCGCCGATCGCCGGCGCATTGCGCTTGTGACAGGTCTTCAGCAGCAGCAGCGCGTACGCGCGCATGAACGGCACCGTCATCGTGATCTTCGAGCGGTCGGCCAGGCAGAAGTCGCGGTCGTTCTTGAACTTCTTGATCGCCGAGAAGATGTAGTCCCAGCGGCCGGCGTTCAGGCCCGAGCTGTGTTCGCGCAGTTCGTACAGGATCTCGTCCATCTCGAACGCGGCGAGGATCGTCTCGATCAGCACCGTCGCGCGGATCGTGCCGCGCGGCACGCCGACGGCCTCCTGTGCCGCGACGAAGATGTCGTTCCACAGGCGCGCTTCGAGATGGCTTTCCATCTTCGGCAGGTAGAAGTACGGGCCCGAGCCGCGCGCGATCAGTTCCTTCGCGTTGTGGAACAGGAACAGCGCGAAATCGAAGATGCCACCGGACACGCGCTGGCCGTCGACCGTCACGTGCTTCTCGTCGAGATGCCAGCCGCGCGGGCGCACGATCAGCGTCGCGACCTTGTCGTTCAGCCGGTACGACTTGCCGTTCTGTTCGAGCGAGATCGTGCGGCGCACCGCGTCCTTCAGGTTGATCTGGCCGTCGATCTGGTTCGTCCAGCTCGGCGCGTTCGAATCCTCGAAGTCCGTCATGTACGAATCGGCGCCCGAGTTCAGCGCGTTGATGATCATCTTGCGCTCGACGGGGCCGGTGATCTCGACGCGGCGGCATTGCAGGTCGGCCGGCAGCGGCGCGACCTTCCAGTCGCCCTCGCGGATCGCCTTCGTGTCGGCCAGGAAATCGGGGCGCTCGCCGGCGTCGAGGCGCTTGGTGCGTTCGACGCGGGCCTGCAGCAGTGCCCGGCGGCGCGGCTCGAACGTGCGGTGCAGCGCCGCGACGAGCGCGAGTGCTTCAGGCGTCAGGATCGCTTCGTAACCCGGCTTGATTTCGCCGGTGATCGCCATGCCTTGCGGCAGCGTGATCGGGGTGCTCATGAGTCTCATCTCCTTGGTCGGTCAGTTGCGGTTTCGGTGAAGGGGGAAGGCGGCAGCGCAGCGAACGTCATGCGCCCGGGCCGGGGCGCGCGCGGTTCGCGGGTCTGCCGGACGGAGCCGGGGTGGCGAGGAATGCGAGCAGGTCGGCCATGCCGCTGCCGGTGCCGTCGGGCGGCGCGCCGAGTTCCTCGGCGGGCGCACCCGTGCGGTTGAGCCAGAACGTCGTGTAGCCGAACCAGGCGGCCCCCGCGACGTCCCAGGCGTTCGACGACACGAACACGATGTCGCGCGGGTTCGCGCCGAACGCGGCGGTGCCGAGTGCGTACGCGACCGGGCTCGGCTTGTACGCGCGTACCGCGTCGGCCGACAGCACGCGATCGAACAGGCCGGTCATGCCAGCGCTCTTGATCGCGATGTCGAGCATCTCCGGGTTGCCGTTCGACAGGATCGCGAGCGGCGGGCGCGGGTCGAGCGCGCGCAGCTTGCGCAGCGCGGGCACCGTGTCGGGATAAGTGGACAGGCACGCGTATTCGTCCATCAGCCGCTTCTCGGCCGCGCTGTTCAGCGCGAGCCCGAGCCTGCGCGCGGCGAACCGCAGCGCGTCGAGCGTGATGTCGCGGAACGGGCGATAGCGGGCGCCGGACGGATCGGCGAGCGTGCGCAACTGCGAGTATTCGATTTGCTTGCGTCGCCACAGCCGCGACAACCGGTCCCCGTGACCGGGAAACATCTGCTCTGCCGCGGCCACGACCGCATGCACGTCGAACAACGTGCCGAATGCATCGAAGAGGATTGCGTCGGGAGAGGAGAGTGTCGTTGTGGCCGACATAGCCTTGCGCTCCAGTTTCAGAGGTCGGAAACGATTTTATTCGTGCTCGTCAGTGCTAAAAAAGACGCTAAACATCACTTGATCTTTTACTTTCATATACATAATCTTGACGGCTCAAGCTATTTGAAGGGCGGGAGCGCCGCCCTTGCGAGTCATGGACCGGTTCAAACAGATCGAAACGTTCGCCGCGGTCGCGGCGAAGGGCAGCCTGTCGGCGGCCGCGCACGCGGAAGGCGTCGCGCCGGCGATCATCGGCCGCCGCCTCGACGCGCTCGAGGAGCGGCTCGGCGTCAAGCTGCTGGTGCGGACCACGCGCAAGCTCACGCTGACCTTCGAGGGTTCGGCCTTCCTCGAGGATTGCCAGCGGATCATCAACGACATGCAGAACGCGGAGGCGAGCGTGTCCGCCGGCGGCGTGAAGGCGAGCGGCCACCTGCGCATTTCCGCGCCGGCCGGCTTCGGGCGGCGCCACGTCGCGCCGCTCGTGCCCGAATTCAGCGGCGCGCATCCGGACGTGTCGGTCACGCTCGACCTGTCCGACCGGATGGTCGACCTCGTCAACGAAGGGTTCGATTGCGCGGTGCGGCTCGGCGAGCTGCCCGATTCGTCGCTGGTGTCGCTGAAGCTCGGCGAGAACCGGCGCGTGTGCGTCGCGTCCCCCGCGTATCTCGCGCGGCGCGGCACGCCGGCCACGCTTGCGGAACTCGCGCGCCACAACTGCCTCGCGCTTGCCGCGAATGCGAACCAGCAGCGCGGCTGGGCGTTCCAGGAGGACGACAAGGTGGTGTCGATCCGCGTGAACGGCACGATGGAATGCTCGGACGGCGCGGTGCTGCACGAGTGGTGCCTCGCCGGCTACGGCCTGGCATGGCGATCGTGGTGGGAGGTCGGCGACGACATCGCGGCCGGCCGCCTCGTCACCGTGCTCGACGCGTTCGCGGCGCCGCCGATCGGCATCCACGCGGTGTTTCCGCAGCGCCGTCACCTGCCGCTGCGCGTGCGGCTGTTTCTCGATTACCTGAAACATACGTACGAACGGCCCGGGTATTGGGGCGAGTAGGGCGGGGGCGAGCAGGGCGCACCGGCCCGCGCGTTTCCGATATGAGGGCGAACCCGCTGCCGGCGCCGGTCGCCCGGTTTCGCGCACTACAATCGAAACTGGCATGCGCGACGCGCCGGAGCCGGCCCGCATGGGTTCGCGGCGCGCGCGGTGCGTCTGACGCAGGAGGGCGCGATGTTCCGGCACATCCTCGTTCCAACCGACGGTTCCGAACTGTCGCAGAAGGCGATCGACGGCGCGATCGACCTGGCGCGCGCGGTCGGCGCGCGGGTCACGGCCTATGCGTGCCTGCCGCAGTATCCGTACTCGCCGTTTTCCGAAGTGATCATCGAGCCGCCCGCCGATTTCCGCGCGCGCAGCGAGCGCGAGGCACGCGCGCACCTGGACGACGTGCAGGCGGCCGCGAAGGCGGCCGGCGTCGTTTGCGACAGCTGGACGAGCGTGCATCCGTCGCCGTACCTCGGCATCATCGAGGCGGCCGAACGTGGCGGCTGCGACGTGATCTTCATGGCGTCCCACGGACGCCGCGGGCTCGGCAGCCTGCTGATCGGCAGCGAAACGCAGCGCGTGCTGACCCATACGAAAATTCCGGTGATCGTCTATCGGTAGACGCGGCGCCCGTCGTTCGTAGCCGCGCGGGCGACAGCACGGCGGCGCCGCTGAAAAAAGGGCGCGCCGGACGAGGCCGGCGCGCGTCGTTGCTGGCGGCCACTGGCCGCGCGCGACCGGTCGCGCGACGTCGATCGCGCGCCAGCCGTCTCCTCCCTGATTGTTGTCCGGTGCCGCCGATGCCGCGCCGTCGCGTGACGGGCCGGCATCGGCGTGACGCTTGCGCGCGTTACGCGACCTTCTTGCCGTCGAAGAACTGTTCGTCTTCGGTCGAGCCGTGCAGCGCGGTCGTCGAGGCTTCGCGCTCGACCGTCTGCGTGACCGCGTCGAAGTAGCCGGTGCCGACTTCGCGCTGGTGCTTGACGGCCGTGAAGCCCTTGTCGGCCGCCGCGAACTCGGCCTGCTGCAGTTCGACGAACGCGCTCATCTGCGTGCGGGCATAGCCGTGCGCGAGGTTGAACATCGAGTAGTTCAGCGCATGGAAGCCGGCCAGCGTGATGAACTGGAACTTGTAGCCCATCGCGCCGAGCTCCTTCTGGAACTTCGCGATCGTCGCGTCGTCGAGGTTCTTCTTCCAGTTGAACGACGGCGAGCAGTTGTACGACAGCATCTTGCCGGGGAACTGCTTGTGGATCGCTTCCGCGAATTTCTTCGCGTACTCGAGATCCGGCTTGCCCGTCTCGCACCAGACGAGATCGGCGTACGGCGCATACGCGAGGCCGCGCGAGATCGCCTGCCCGATGCCCGGCTTCGTGCGGAAGAAGCCTTCGACCGTGCGCTCGCCCGTCAGGAACGGCTTGTCGTTGTCGTCGATGTCGGACGTGATCAGGTCCGCCGCTTCCGCGTCGGTCCGCGCGACCAGCAGGGTCGGCGTGCCCATCACGTCGGCTGCGAGACGCGCGGCCGACAGCTTCGCGACCGCTTCGCGGGTCGGCACCAGCACTTTGCCGCCCATGTGGCCGCACTTCTTCACCGACGCGAGCTGATCCTCGAAGTGCACGCCCGAGGCGCCGGCCTCGATCATCGCTTTCATCAGTTCGAACGCATTCAGCACGCCGCCGAAGCCGGCTTCCGCGTCCGCGACGATCGGCGCGAAGAAATCGACGTAGCCTTCGTCGCCCGGATTCTTGCCTTCCGACCACTGGATCTGGTCGGCGCGCGTCAGCGTGTTGTTGATGCGCTTGACGACGAGCGGCACCGAGTTCGCCGGGTACAGCGACTGGTCCGGGTACATTTCGCCCGCGACGTTCGCGTCGCCGGCCACTTGCCAGCCCGACAGGTAGATCGCCTTCAGGCCGGCCTTCACCTGCTGCATCGCCTGGTTGCCGGTCAGCGCGCCGAGTGCGTTGACGAACGGCTCTTCGTTGATGAGGCGCCACAGCTTTTCCGCGCCGCGCTTGGCCAGCGTGTGCTCGACGACGATCGAGCCGCGCAGGCGCACCACATCCTCAGCCGTGTAGCTGCGCTTGATGCCCTTCCAGCGCGGATCGGTTTCCCATTGCTTTTGCAGTTCCTGTGCCTGTTGCTGTCGCGACATGATGAGCTCCTTGATGCGGTGTGTTGCCAGATCGGTCGAATTGGACGGTGCTGATGCTGTTCCCGAAGCGGGGCGCGGTGCGTGCCGCTTCGAGAAGTCTTGTATAAGAGTCTAGGCAAACCGATCGAGGTGAAACAGGGGCTATACCAGGAAGTTTGAAACTTTTTAGTCGTTATTAATCAACTGCTTGCGATTTGTGTTTCGCAATGAGAAACGATTTTTCCCATCTCGCAATTGTAAGGTTGTGCCGCGCAGCATGATTTTTTACGACGCAAAAAAATTTTCCGCATGGTGAAATTTGGTGCGGGACGAAAAAAAACCGGCGCGGGTGCGCCGGTTTGCCGGATGGGCGGGCGGCCGCGGGGGCCGCCGGGGCGTGCTTACGACGCCGAATTGCTGCGACGCGGGCCGCCGCTGCGCTGGCCGTCGCGACGCGGGCCGCCGTCACGGCTGCCGCCCGGCTTGCCGCTCCAGCCGCCGCCGTTGCCGCCGCCGTAGCTGCGGCCGTTGCCGCCATGACCGCCGCCCGGCTTGCCGCCGAAACGACGACCGCCGTTACCGCCGCCCGGACGGCCGCGGCCGCCGGTGCCGCGATCGTTGCGCGGGGGTGCCTTGCGGGGCTCGAAGCCTTCGATCACGTTGACCGGCAGCGGCGAGCGCACGAAGCGCTCGATGCGCTTGAGCGCGCCTTGCTCGGCGTGGTGCACGAGGCTCACCGCGGTGCCCGAACGGCCGGCACGGCCCGTACGGCCGATACGGTGCACGTAGTCTTCCGCGAACTTCGGCAGGTCGTAGTTGAACACGTGCGTGATGCCCGGGATGTCGATGCCGCGGGCTGCGACGTCGGTCGCGACCAGCACGCGCACGCGGCGCTCGCGCAGCGCACGGATCGTGCGGTTGCGTGCGCCCTGCGGCAGGTCACCGTGCAGCGCGGCCGATTCGAAGCCGGCGTCGGCGAGACGGCCGGCGAGCTGGTCGGCATCGATCTTGGTCGCCGTGAAGATGATCGCCTGGTCGAGCGCGTCGTCGCGCAGCAGATGATCGAGCAGGCGGTCCTTGTGGTCGCGGTCGTCGACGTAGTGCACGGTCTGCGCGATGTTCGCGCGCGATTCGAGGCGCTGCTGGATCTCGATGCGCTCCGGATCCTTCAGCAGGCGGCTCGTCAGCGAACCGATCTTGCCGTCGAGCGTGGCCGAGAACAGCATCGTCTGGCGCGACTCGGGCGTGGCGGCGACGATCGTCTCGATGTCTTCGATGAAGCCCATGTCCAGCATGCGGTCGGCTTCGTCGAGCACGAGCATCTTCAGTTCGGACAGGTCGATGCGGCCGCGCTCGAGGTGGTCGAGCAGACGGCCCGGCGTGGCGACCAGGATCTCGGGGTTCTTCGCGAGCAGCATCAGCTGCTGGCCGTAGGCGACGCCGCCGAGGATGCTGACCGTGCGCAGGCGCTTCAGGTGCTTGCCGTAGGTCGACGCGGCCGTGGTGACCTGCATCGCGAGTTCACGGGTCGGCGTCAGCACGAGCAGGCCCGGGCGGGCGACGGGCTGCGGGCGGCGCGCACGGCGGTCGCCCTGGTTCGGTTCGCGCGGCGCGCGCGGTTGCTGCGCCTGCGCCTTCTGGAGCTGCGCGAAACGTTCGATCGCGGGCAGCATGAATGCGGCCGTCTTGCCCGAACCGGTCGGGCTCGACACCAGCAGGTCCCGACCGGCGATGCCGGCCGGAATCGCGCGCTGCTGGACCGGCGTCGGCTTGGCGTAGCCGGCGGCCTGCAGCGCGGAGACGATCTCCGGCGACAACCCGAGCGACGCGAAAGTCGGCTCGTCCGACGCCGGTTCGACCGCGGCCGGTGCGGCGGCGTTCTCGAGACCGAGCGCCTGGTCGGCGATCGCGTTGAGCGGGCTGGAGTTGATGCTCGAAGTCATAACAATCCTTGAAACACAGTGGGTGAAACGTCGGCGCCAATCGCGCATACCCAAGTCGTCGGATTCAGCGAGCAAATCGGGAAACGGGTGCAATCCGCCGAACCGTCGGCGGATGAGGCATTAGAAGCTGTTTTGGGTGCGGCGCGCTTCTGGAGCGGGGGCCGCCAGCCTAGTTGACGACCGCGAGGGTCGAAGCAGGAGGGGACAGGTTCTAAACCGGATTGGAGCTTAACGCTACGAGGCGTCGGGCCGGAACGGCTTGCGAGCCGAGCGCGGGAGGTGACGCAGCCAGCATTATAGAGATATTTGCTGCGCTGCGCCACTGATTTGATTGCCTATTGCGGCAGGCGGGACAGATCAGGACGCCGTGCCGTTCTTCAGCGATTCGACGAGCTCGATGTATTGCTGCTTCGCCGCGTCCTGGGTCGTGCCTTTCAGCGCTTCCCACGCGTCGTACTTGTACTTGCCGACGATGTCGGTGAAGCCCGGCTTGTCGCCGTGCGCGTCGCCGTCGGTCGCCTGCTTGAAGAGCGCATACAGGCGCAGCAGCGTCAGGTTGCCCGGTCGCTCGGTCAGTTGCTTGACGTCGACCTGGGCCTGGTCGAATTGGGCGGTGAGTTCGCTCATCGTGTGTCTCCGTAAGGGTTTCAGGTCGGGCGATCTTAACAAGCGCCGCGCCGCGCGGGGTCGAGCGATCCTTCCAAACCGCCGGCCGCACGGCGCGCGCATCGCGATCGGTTCCGATCGCCCGTGGGAGCGGGGCGCCGCATTACAATGTCGGCCATGACGCAAACAGTGCTCCTCGCCATCGATACGTCGACCGAATACTGCTCGGTCGCGCTGCTGCGCTCGGTTTTCGCCGATGACGCCGTTTCCACCCCGCAAACCTGGGTCCGCCACGAGCTGACGGGCGCCGTGTCGAGCACGCGCGTGCTGCCGGCCATCCAGGAACTCTTCGCCGAATCGGGCCTCACGTTCGCCGACTGCGACGCGATCGCGTTCGGCGCGGGCCCAGGCTCGTTCACCGGGCTGCGCACCGCGACCGGCATTACGCAGGGGCTCGCGTTCGGGCGCGGGCTGCCGGTCGTGCCGGTCAGCACGCTGCTCGCGTGCGCCGAGCACGCGCGGCTGCGCGCACCCGGCACGACGCGCGTGCTGGCCGCGCTCGATGCGCGGATGGACGAAGCGTACTGGGCCGACTTCGCATGGGACGAGCAGGCGGGCGACTGGCGCACGCTGCATCCGGCGTCGCTCGATGCACCGGGCGCCGTCGGCGTGCCCGACGCGCCGTTCACGCTCGCGGGCAACGCGGCCGCCGCGTTCGGCGCGCAACTGCCGGCCGCGGCGGCCGCGGCCGTGATCGACGGCGATGCGCTGCCGCATGCGCTGGCGGTCGCGCATGCCGCGCTGCGGGCGTTCCGCGCCGGCCGGACGGTGCCGGCCGACCAGGCCGCACCCGAATACGTGCGCGACAAGGTCGCGCAGACCACCGCCGAGCGCATGGCCGCGCGTGCCGCGCAGACGGACGGAGCAAAAGGATGACGGGCGTCCTGTTGAGCGACCGCTATCTGTCGCCGATGACCGACACCGATCTCGACGAGGTCGTCGCGATCGAGCAGGTCGCGTACGAATTCCCGTGGAGCCGCGGCAATTTCCAGGATTCGTTGCGCAACGGCTATTTCGGCGTGTGCCTGCGGCACGTGACGGGCGCGCTCGTCGGCTATTGCGTGCTGATGCCGGTGATCGACGAAATGCACCTGCTGAACCTGTGCGTCGCGCCGGCTGCCCAGCAGTCGGGCGCGGGCCTCGCGCTGCTGCGCGAAGCCGTGCGCATCTCGCGCGCGGAGGGGCTCGACGGCGTGCTGCTCGAGGTGCGGCCGTCCAATCCGCGGGCGATCCATCTGTACGAGCGCTTCGGTTTCGTGACGATCGGCCGGCGCAAGAACTACTATCCGGCGCGGCATCGCAGCCGGGAGGACGCGATCGTGATGCGTCTGACGCTGAACAAGGACGAAGGGGACGCGCATGGCGTGGGCTGAAGCAGCGCTCGAGGAAATGGGGCTCGCGCAGATCTGGGTGCGGCGCGGGTCGCGCGCGGAAGGCGCCGAAGCGGGTGGCGCGGGGGCAGGGCCGGTCGACGTGCCGGGCGCGGCGGACGATGCGTCCGCCGTTGCGGTGGCAACCGTCGTGCCCGCGTCGCGGCCGACGTCGGAGCAGCCGCGTGACACGCAGGCGCCTGCACGCGTGTTCCCGCGCGGCGATATGCCGCTGGCGGATACGCCGCCCGCTGGCGGCGCCGCGCGCTCCGCGGCACCGGCTGCGGAAACGGGCAGCGGCGCGCGTGCCGCGATCGATGACGATCGCGCGTCCGCCGGGCCGGCATCGTCCCCGGCCGCCGCCGCCGCGGACGACCTGCCGCCGCTCACCGAAGACGATTTCGCGTGGTTCGACGCGGCGCCGCCCGGCGATCCGCTGCCGCCGGCCGAAGCGCGTCCTGCTGCAACGCAGGTCGCGATGCTCGACTGGGATGCGCTCGCCGCACGCGTCGCCGGCTGCACGAGCTGCCGCCTGTGCGAGAAGCGCACGAATACCGTGTTCGGTGTCGGCGATCGGGAAGCGGACTGGATGCTGATCGGCGAAGCGCCGGGCGAGAACGAGGACAGGCAGGGCGAGCCGTTCGTCGGCCAGGCCGGCAAGCTGCTCGACAACATGCTGCAGTCGCTCGCGCTCAAGCGCGGCGACAACGTCTACATCGCCAACGTGATCAAGTGCCGCCCGCCCGGCAACCGCAATCCGGAACCGGACGAGGTCGCGCGCTGCGAGCCGTACCTGCAGCGCCAGGTCGCGCTCGTGAAGCCGAAGCTGATCGTCGCGCTCGGCCGCTTCGCCGCGCAGACGCTGCTGAAGACGGACGCGAGCATCGCATCGCTGCGCGGCCGCGTGCACACGTACGAAGGCGTGCCGGTGATCGTCACCTACCACCCGGCGTACCTGCTGCGCAGCCTGCAGGACAAGTCGAAGGCGTGGGCCGACCTGTGCCTGGCGCGCGATACGTTCCAGCGGGCGGAGGGCGCCGCCGCGCACGGGCCGGCCGGACAATGACGCGCGGCGCGGCGTTCGCGTTCGTCGATACGCTGCACGATGCCGCGGTCCGCGATCTGGGCTGGCTCCTCGCGAGCCCGAGCCTGCTCACTGCCGCGCCCGGCGCGCCGCTCGCGCATCCGTGGTCGGATGCGGTCGAACGCGTGGCCGTCGAAGCGTGGCTCGTCGCGCTCGATGCCGCGCCCGAGCCGCTGCACCGCGCGCTCGACGGGCTGCGGCCCGTGCGACTCGGCCGCTATGCCGAATGCCTGCTCGAGTATTTCCTCACGCACGGGCCGTCGCTGCGGCTCGTCGCCGCCAACCTGCCGCTGCGCAGCAACGGCAAGACGCTCGGCGAGGTCGATTTCCTCGTCGATGCGCCGGGCGGGCTGCGCCTGCACTGGGAACTCGCGGTCAAGTGCTATCTATGCGCGCCGGTACACGGCGACGCGTCGCTCGCGGATTTCGTCGGGCCGAATCTCGTCGACCGCCTCGACCGTAAGCGCAGCCGGCTGCTCGAGCATCAGCTGCGGCTGAGCGATCGCCACGGGTTCGCGCTGCTGGGCTACGGCGCGCCGTCCGATGCGCAGATGTTCATCAAGGGCTGGCTGTTCTATCCGCACGGCGTGCCGCTGCCGCCGGTGGCCGCGGAAATCGCGGCCGATCATCCGCGCGGGTTCTGGCTCACGCACGCGCAGTGGCCGGCGTGGGCATCCGCGCAGCCCGACGGTGCGGCGTGGAACGTGCTGCCGCGGCTCGCATGGCTCGCGCCGCGGCGGGTGGCGGCGGCCGACGCCGCGCCCGAACCGCTGGTGCGTTCGCTCGAGTTGCCGGCCGCATTGACAGCGCGCCAGGCGCCCGCGCTGATCGGCGTCCATCGACAGGACGGCAACGGCGTATGGCGGGAGACGGCGCGCGGCTTCATCGTGCCGGACGACTGGCCCGCGCGTGCGCAGGCGTTCGCCGCCCAGGAGCACTGACGCCGCGTCAGCCGGTGCTTACCACCAGCGATGGAAGTGATGGACGGGGCCGACGCCGTGGCCGACGTCGAGCTGGCCGCTCGCGGCGATCGCGCCGGTCAGGTAGACCTTCGCTTCGCGCACCGCGCTGTCGAGATCGGGCCGCTGCGGCAGCAGCGCGGCGATCGCCGACGACAGCGTGCAGCCCGTGCCGTGCGTGTTGCTGACCGGCACGCGCGTGCCGTCGAACCGCACCGCATGCGCCGCATCGACGAGCCAGTCGGGGCTCGCGGCCGCGTCGGGCAGGTGGCCGCCCTTCATCAGCACGGCGCGCGCGCCGGTCTTGAGCAGCGCTTGGCCTTGCCGGATCATGTCGTCTTCGGTCATCGCGGGCGTGTCGCCGAGCAGGGCGGCCGCTTCGGGCAGGTTCGGCGTGACGACGGTTGCGAGCGGCAGCAACGCGTCGCGCAACGCGTCGACCGCATCGGGCGCGAGCAGCGCGTGCGAACTCTTCGAAATCATCACCGTATCGAGCACGACGAAGCGCGGCGCGTAACGCCGCAGCGCGTCGGCAACCGCGTGCACGATCGCCGCGTTCGCGAGCATGCCGATCTTGACCGCGTCGATGCGGATGTCGTCGAACACCGCGTCGAGCTGCGCGGTCACGAACGCGGCGTCCGGCGCGTTCACGCCGGTCACGCCGCGCGTGTTCTGCGCGGTCAGCGCGGTGATCACGCTCGCGCCGTACGCGCCGAGCGCGGAGAAGGTCTTGAGGTCGGCCTGGATGCCCGCGCCGCCGCCCGAGTCGGAGCCGGCGATCGTCAGGACATTGGGTATCGGGTGCGTCATGATGGCAAGGCGCCGGTTCGAAGACCGGCGCCGACGGACGGAAACAGGAAGTGTAGCGTCAGTGCCGCGATTCGCCGATCAGCGCGACCGAGTCGAACTGACGCTGGTTCGCCTGGTGGCGGCGCATCACGAGCCACATCGTCAGGCACACGAACGTGCCGAACAGCACGATCACGACGCCGACCGGCACGTCGAGCCAGACCAGCACCGCGTACAGGCACAGCATCACGAGCACCGACAGGTTCTCGTTGAAGTTCTGCACCGCGATCGAATGGCCGGCCGACAGCAGCACGTGGCCGCGATGCTGCAGCAGCGCGTTCATCGGAACCACGAAGTAGCCGGACAGCGCACCGACGCAGATCAGGAAGATGTACGCGACGATCAGGTACACGGGCAGGCGCAGGTGGCCGAAATGCACGGCCCAGTGCGCGGGGAACAGGTCGCGCGTATAGAACGCCATCAGCATGACCGCGATGCCCATGATGATGCCGACCGGCAGCACGCTGAGCGACTTCTTCAGCGGGATCCGCGCGGCGGCGGCGATCGCACCGCCCGCGACGCCGACCGCGACCACCGCCTGCAGGATCGCGCCTTCGGACAGCGACATGTTGAGCGACACTTCGGCCCACTTCAGCACGATGAACTGCAGCGTCGCGCCCGCGCCCCAGAACAGCGTCGTGACCGCGAGCGAGATCTGGCCGAGCTTGTCGCGCCAGAGCACCATGAAACAGTCGGCGAAGTCGGTGAGGAGCTTGACCGGGCCGCGCTCCTGCTTCGGGTAGCGCGCGCCGGTATCGGGGATCCGCAGATTGAAGATGGCGGCGATCACGTAGATCGCCATGATGATCACCATCGCCGCTTCGGCGGGCGTGGCGATCCAGGCTGGCGTGTGCGCGATCACGTGCGACGCGATGTGCGGGCTGATCAGCGCGCCGCCGAGCACGGTGCCGAGGATGATCGAGCTGACGGTCGTGCCTTCGATCCAGCCGTTCGCGGCGACGAGCCGGTCGGCCGGCAGCAGCTCGGTCAGAATGCCGTACTTCGCGGGCGAGTAGGCCGCGGCGCCGAACCCGACGATGCCGTATGCGATCAGCGGATGGGCGCCGAGCAGCATGATCAGGCAGCCGACCACCTTGATCGAATTGGTGATGAACATCACGCGCCCCTTCGGACGCGAATCGGCGAACGCACCGACATAGGCCGCCAGCACCACATACGACAACACGAAGAACAGCTTGAGCAGCGGTGTCATCCAGTTGGGGGCGTGGAGGTCTTTCAGCAGGGCGATGGCGGCGATGAGAAGCGCATTGTCGGCCAGCGACGAGAAAAACTGCGCGGCCATGATGGTGTAAAAACCTTTTTTCATCTGATGCGATGCTTTCGTCGCTGCGGCAGGGCCGCGTAGGCCGCCTGGTATGCGATCGGCTTATTCCGTTCGAAATGGGTTGTGCGCACGGCTTTATAACACGAAAATACGGCAATTCGGACTAGCAAGATTCCCCGATCGTTCCGCAAATTGTCGGCTTCGGTGCTCAAAAGGCGCGGTAAGCTGATGATTCGCAAGCGTCTTTACGTAAATTTCCCATGCCGCGCCCGATCTCCGCCACCATCCACACCGCCGCCCTCGCGAACAATCTCTCCGTCGTCCGCCGCTTTGCCGGCCCGTCCAAGGTCTGGGCGGTCGTCAAGGCCAACGCGTACGGCCACGGTCTCGCGCGCGTGTTTCCCGGCCTGCGCGGCACCGACGGCTTCGGCCTGCTCGACCTCGACGAGGCCGTGAAGCTGCGCGAGCTCGGCTGGGCCGGCCCCATCCTGCTGCTCGAAGGGTTCTTCCGCTCGACCGACATCGACGTGATCGACCGCTACAGCCTCACGACCACCGTCCACAACGACGAGCAGATGCGGATGCTGGAGACGGCGCGGCTGTCGAAGCCCGTCAACGTGCAGCTCAAGATGAACAGCGGGATGAACCGGCTCGGCTACGTGCCGGAGAAGTACCGCGCCGCGTGGGAGCGCGCCCGTGCGTGCCCCGGCATCGGCCAGATCACGTTGATGACCCATTTTTCGGACGCCGACAACGAGCGCGGCGTCGCCGAGCAGCTCGCAACGTTCGAGCGCGGCGCGGCAAGCATCGCGGGCGCGCGCAGCCTCGCGAATTCGGCGGCCGTGCTGTGGCATCCGGATACGCACTTCGACTGGGTGCGGCCGGGGATCGTGCTGTACGGCGCATCGCCGTCGGGGCTGTCGTCCGATATCGCCGACACGGGCCTGAAGCCCGCGATGACGCTCGCCTCCGAGCTGATCGCCGTGCAGACGATCGCGAAGGGGCAGGCGATCGGCTATGGCTCGACGTTCTCCGCGCAAGCGCAGATGCGCATCGGCGTCGTCGCGTGCGGCTATGCGGACGGCTATCCGCGCGTCGCACCCGAAGGCACGCCCGTGATCGTCGACGGCATCCGCACGCGGATCGTCGGCCGCGTGTCGATGGACATGATCACCGTCGACCTGACGCCGTGCCCGCAGGCCGGCGTCGGCGCGCGGGTCGAGCTGTGGGGCAACGCGCTGCCGATCGACGACGTCGCGCGCCATTGCGGGACCATCGGCTATGAACTGATGTGCGCGGTCGCCGCCCGCGTACCGGTGCGCGCGGAATAAGGGCAGCACGCGTGGCCAAACAGAAAACCGTCTACGTCTGCAGCGAGTGCGGCGGACAAACCCCGAAGTGGCAGGGGCAATGCCCGTCGTGCCAGGCCTGGAACACGCTCGTCGAATCGGTCGCCGAGTCGCCGGCCGCCCATCGCTTCCAGTCGCTCGCGAAACGCGCGCCCGTGCAGCGCCTCGTCGACATCGAAGCGGCCGACGTGCCGCGCTTCTCCACCGGCATCGGCGAATTCGATCGCGTGCTGGGTGGCGGGCTGGTCCCGGGCGGCGTCGTGCTGATCGGCGGCGATCCCGGCATCGGCAAGTCGACGCTGTTGCTGCAGTCGCTCGCGGACATCGCGAGCGAGCGGCGCGCACTCTATATCAGCGGCGAGGAATCGGCCGCGCAGATCGCGTTGCGCGCGCAACGGCTCGCACTGCTCGACGGCGGCGCGCCGGCGGCCGAGCTGAAGCTGCTCGCCGAGATCCAGCTCGAGAAGATCCAGGCTGCGATCGACGCGGAACGGCCGGACGTCGCCGTCATCGACTCGATCCAGACCGTCTATTCCGAAGCGCTGACATCGGCGCCCGGCTCGGTCGCGCAGGTGCGCGAGTGCGCGGCGCAGCTCACGCGCATCGCGAAGCAGTCCGGCACCGCGATCATCATGGTCGGGCACGTGACGAAGGAGGGCAACCTCGCGGGCCCGCGCGTGCTCGAGCACATCGTCGACACGGTGCTGTACTTCGAGGGCGACACCCATTCGTCGTTCCGGCTCGTGCGCGCGTTCAAGAACCGCTTCGGCGCGGTCAACGAGCTCGGCGTGTTCGCGATGACCGAGCGCGGGCTGCGCGGCGTCGCGAACCCGTCCGCGCTGTTCCTGTCGCAGCACGAGCAGGTCGTGCCGGGTTCCTGCGTGCTCGTCACGCAGGAGGGCACGCGCCCGCTGCTCGTCGAGATCCAGGCGCTCGTCGATACGGCCCACGTGCCGAACCCGCGCCGGCTCGCGGTCGGCCTCGAGCAGAACCGGCTCGCGATGCTGCTCGCGGTGCTGCACCGGCACGCGGGCATCGCGTGTTTCGACCAGGACGTGTTCCTGAACGCGGTGGGCGGCGTGAAGATCACCGAGCCGGCCGCCGACCTCGCGGTGCTGCTCGCGATCCATTCGTCGATGCGCAACAAGGCGCTGCCGAAGGGCCTGATCGTGTTCGGCGAAGTGGGGCTGGCCGGCGAGATCCGGCCGTCGCCGCGCGGCCAGGAACGGCTGCGCGAGGCGGCGAAGCTCGGTTTCACCGCGGCGCTGATCCCGAAGGCGAATGCGCCGAAACAGCCGATCGAAGGACTGAACGTGATGGCCGTCGAGCGGATCGAGCAGGCGATCGACCGTGTGCGCGATCTCGAATAGCCGTGGCTGGCCAGCGCCGCCGTGCGTTGGCTCGCGGTGATCTGTCGCGTAATTGGCCGTAATGAATATGTAGGCTGATGTAACCCGCCGGACATCGCTTTTCCCTATCCTTTGCCGGATTGTCGAACCGCGCAATGCGAAGGGAACCTATGTTTAAACAGTATGGGGAAGCGCCGAGCGGACGCAGTTACAACCTGCGCGGCTGCCGTGTGTCGGAGCCGATCGTTCAGCCGTGGGGCGGCGGATGCCGCATCGTCGAATGGATCGACGACGAAGGGCGCCTGGCGCGCCGGGTCGTGTCCGAGGACGTGACGGAAGCGGAGGTCGCCGCGGCGATCCGCCGGCCGACCGAAGGGCGGCGTCACCTGATGGGCGATGACGAGCAGATGCCGCGCGATACGTTGCCGCGGCGTTGAGCGGATGGCGCGGCCGGCGGACGGCCGACGCGATCACGTCGAACGCCAACGATGACAAAGAGGCCGGGCCGGGGCGCCCGGCCTTGTCGTTTCCGCGCCCGGTGCGGCCGGGCGGGTTCGTCGATCGTGGATCGTGGATTGTGGATCGTGCCGAGGCGTCCGGCCGCCGCTGAAACGACCGGCCGACGGCGCCCGGCGCGCGTTCAGCCGATCTGCTCGAGCTCTTCCTGCACGGCGAGCCAGTCCGCCTCGACCGTTTCGAGCCGGGTAGTGACCTCGCCCAGCTTGCGGATCGCTTCGGTCAGTTCCGTCTTGCGTGCGGCTTCGTAGCTCGCCGGATCGGCGACGAACGCGTCGAGGCGCGCCTTCTCCGCGTGCAGCGTTTCCATTTCCCTTTCGAGCTTCGTGATGCGGTTCTGCAGCGGTTTCTTCAGCTGCGACAACCGCTGGCGCTCCTCGGCCGCCTGACGCTTCTGATCCTTGCGGTTGACGCCCGGATCCGCGCCCGCTGCCGCCGCGCTGTCGGCCTTCGCGGCCGCGCGTTGCTCGGCCGCATGCTGCAGAAGCCAGTCGCGGTAGTCGTCGAGGTCGCCGTCGAACGGCTGCAGCCGGTGCTTCGCGACGAGCATGAACTGGTCGGTGGTCGCGCGCAGCAGGTGGCGGTCGTGCGAGACGAGGATCAGCGTGCCTTCGAACTGCGCGAGCGCCATCGTCAGCGCGTGACGCGTCTCGAGGTCGAGGTGGTTGGTCGGTTCGTCGAGCAGCAGCAGGTTCGGTTTCTGCCAGATGATCAGCGCAAGCGCGAGCCGCGCCTTCTCGCCGCCCGAGAACGGGCCGACCGGGCTCGTCGCCATGTCGCCGGAGAAATTGAAGCCGCCGAGGAAGTCGCGCAGTTCCTGCTCGCGCGTGTCGGGGGCGAGCCGTGCGAGATGCGCGAGCGGCGAATCGTCCTCGCGCAGGGTTTCGAGCTGGTGCTGCGCGAAATAGCCGATCGTCAGCCCCTTGCCGTCGCGCACGTAGCCCGACAGCGGCGCGAGCGTGCCGGCCAGCGTCTTGATCAGCGTCGACTTGCCCTGGCCGTTCGCGCCGAGCAGGCCGATGCGCTGGCCGTTCTGGATCGACAGCGCCACGCGTTCGACGATCGGGATGTCGGTGCCGTCCTCGGCGTGGTAGCCGCAGCGGACGTCTTCCATCACCATCATCGGGTTCGGCGCGGCGTCGGGCGTGCGGAATTCGAACGTGAACGGCGACGCGATGTGCGCGGGCGCGATCAGCTCCATCTTCTCGAGCGCCTTCATCCGGCTTTGCGCCTGCTTGGCCTTGGTCGCCTTGGCCTTGAAGCGGTCGACGAAGCTCTGCAGGTGCTCGATCGTCTTCTGCTGCTTTTCGTACGCGCTTTGCTGCAGCGCCAGCTGCTGCGCACGCAGCACTTCGAACTGCGAGTAATTGCCGCCGTAGCGCTTCACCTGGCGATTTTCCAGATGCAGCGTGACGTTGCAGATCGAGTCGAGGAATTCGCGGTCGTGCGAGATCACGACGAGCGTGCCGGCGTAGCGGTGCAGCCAGTCTTCGAGCCAGACGATCGCGTCGAGGTCGAGGTGGTTGGTCGGTTCGTCGAGCAGCAGCAGGTCGGAGCGGCACATCAGCGCCTGCGCGAGGTTCAGCCGCATGCGCCAGCCGCCGGAGAAGCTGGCGACCGATTCGCGCGTCTGCGCGAGCGTGAAGCCGAGGCCGAGCAGCAGCGCTTCGGCGCGCGCGGGGGCCGTATAGCCGTCGGCGTCGGCGAACGCCGCGTGCGCGTCGGCTTCGGCCGCGCCGTCGTGCGCGGCCGAGGCGGCGGCGATACGCGCCTCGATCTCGCGCAGCGCGGTGTCGCCGTCGAGCGTGTAGTCGAGCGCGGAGCGGTCGACGGCGGGCGTTTCCTGCGACACGTGGGCGATCCGCCACGACGGCGGCATCGCGAAATCGCCGCCGTCGGAATGCAGCTCGCCGCGCAGGACCGAGAACAGCGTCGATTTGCCGGCGCCGTTCGCGCCGATCAGGCCGGCTTTCTCGCCGGGATTGAGCACGAACGAGGCCGACTCGAACAGCGGCTTGGTGCCGCGCGCAAGGCTGAACTGATTGAAACGGATCACGGCGGGAATGACTGACCAAAACCGCTATTCTAGACTGCGCGCGCGTCGCCCCGGATATCGGCCGTTCGGCAGGTGCCGCAACGGCGCGATTTCGCCTAGACTCCACGTCGATACGGTTTCGTAAAAGGAGTGCCCGATGTCCACCCTGTATTCGTTCAGCGCAGAGACGCTCGCCGGTGCGCCTGCGTCGCTCGACGCGTATCGCGGCAAGGTGCTGCTGATCGTCAATACCGCGAGCGAGTGCGGTTTCACGCCGCAGTACGCGGGCCTGCAGAAGCTGTATGAGCAGTACGCGGCCCGCGGTTTCTTCGTGCTCGGCTTCCCGTGCAACCAGTTCGGCAAGCAGGAGCCGGGCGACGCCACGCAGATCGGCGCGTTCTGCGAGCGCAACTACGGCGTCACGTTCCCGATGTTCGCGAAGATCGACGTGAAGGGCGAGCACGCGCATCCGCTGTACCGCTACCTGACCGACGAGGCGCCCGGCATCCTCGGCCTCAAGGCGATCAAGTGGAATTTCACGAAATTCCTGATCGACCGCGACGGGCGCATCGTCAAGCGCTACGCGCCGTCGACGAAGCCCGAGGAAATCGCCGCGGATATCGACAAGCTGCTTTGACGGTCCGGCGCGGCGAGCGGGCGGTTCGGATCGAGCCTGCCTGGGTCGCGCCGTGCGAAAGCATGCGCCGCCGGGCGGCGGCGCGGGGCCGGCGCTCGCGCAACCGCTACAGGATCGGCGCGAACAGGCGCGCGACATGCATGGCGATACGCCGCCACGCGGGCGAGTGCCGATACTCGCTCGCATCGACTTCGTAGGCCAGCGCGAAATCGGCGTCGAGCATCGCTTCGACTTCGGCGGCGAACGCGCGGTCGACGGTCAGCACCATGATTTCGAAGTTCAGCCGGAACGAGCGGTTGTCGAGATTCGCGCTGCCGACGGCGGCCGCGACGCGGTCGATCAGCAGCACTTTCTGATGCAGGAAGCCGGGCCGGTAGCGAAACACCTTGACGCCCGCGTCGACCAGATCGCGCGCATAGAGCTTCGACGCCTCGAACACCACGTAGTGATCGCGCCGGCTCGGAATCAGGATGCGCACGTCGACGCCGCGCATCACCGCGAGCTTCAGCGCGGCGATCACCGCTTCGTCGGGCACGAGATACGGCGTCGTGATCCAGACCCGTTCGCGCGCGGCGTTGATCGCCTCGACGAAGAACAGCGAGCCGGTTTCCTGCTTGTCGGCCGGCCCCATCGGCACCGCGAGGCAATGCATCGCGTCGTCGGGCAGCGCCTCCGGCGGCGCGGCGAGCGGCGGCAGCGTCTGCGTGGCCCAGTGCCAGTCTTCGGCGAACACGTACTGGATGCTGGCCACGACCGGGCCGCGAATCTCGATATGGGTGTCGCGCCACGGCGACAGGCGCCGGTTCGCACCGAGATATTCGACGCCGATGTTGAGGCCGCCGACGAACGCGCGATTGCCGTCGACGACGACGATCTTGCGATGGTTGCGGAAGTTGAGCTGGAAGCGGTTGACGAACTTGCGGTGGGTCGCGAACGGATGAACCTCGACGCCGCCGCGGCGCAGCGTGTCGACGTAGCCGCGCGGCAGGTCGAAGCTGCCGATGCTGTCGTACAGCAGGTAGCAGCGCACGCCGGCCGCCGTGCGGGCGAGCAGCGCGTCGCGCAGCATCTGGCCGAGCGCGTCGTCGCGCACGATGAAGAACTGGACGATCACGTAGTCGCGCGCGGTGTCGATCGCCGACAGGATCGCCGAGAAGGTCGCGTCGCCGTTCACGAGCGTGCGCACCGCATTGCCGCCGACGAACGGCATTCCGCCCAGCCGCGTGAGCGCGAGCACGGCGGCCCGGCCGATCGCGTCGGCGGCCTGCCCGTCGGTTGCGTCCGCAGCGAGCCATGGCGCGCGCGGTGCGTGCGTGCGCAGCGCTTCCATCTCGTGGCGCCGCGCGTCGACATAGCCGGAGAACTTGCTGCGGCCGAGGAACAGGTACGGGATGAGCGTCAGGTACGGCATCGCCGCGAGCGACACGGCCCATGCGATCGCGCCTTGCGACGTGCGGGTATTCATGAGCGCATGACACGCCGCGATGATCCCGAGCACATGGATGGCCAGGACCAGGGTGCCGAGATGTAGCCAGTCGAGGGTCATGGGCGCGTGACGGACTCCTGAAGTCGTGCGGCGCGACGGCCGCTTACGCGCATCTTACCCAACCGTGCGGGACAGCGGTGTGCCGTACCGCACGGTTCGGTCGCGGCGCGCCGTCAGGCCTTGCGCGGCAGGTCCGACGCCTGGATCAGGAACACGGCGTCGTCGCCCGCGCTGGTGGGCAGCCACGTGAGCTCGAGGCCGCCGAACGCGGCTTCGACGTGCTCGCGCTCGTTGCCGATCTCGACGACGAGCACGCCGTCGTCGTGCAGCCAGTTGTGCGCTTGCCCGATGATGCGCCGCACGATGTCCATCCCGTCGTCGCCGCCCGCGAGCGCCATTTCCGGCTCGTGCCGGTACTCGGGCGGGAGGGCCGCCATCGACGTCGCGTTCACGTACGGCGGGTTCGTCAGGATCACGTCGTAGCGCGTGTCGGGCTCGGCGCGGAACGCGGGCAGCGGCGTGTAGAGGTCGCCGCGATGCAGCGTGATGCGATCGTCGAGGCCGTAGTCGCGCACGTTGATCTCGGCGACTTCGAGTGCTTTCTCGGACAGGTCGACCGCGTCGATCTCGGCATTCGGGAACGCGCTGGCCGCGAGGATCGCCAAGCAGCCGGAGCCGGTGCACAGCTCGAGCACCGCGCCGACCTGCTCGGGATCGGCGACATACGGCTGCAGCCCGTCGTCGAGCAGTTCGCCGATGAACGAGCGCGGCACGATCACGCGCTCGTCGACGTAGAAGCGGTGGCCGTGCATCCACGCTTCATGCGTGAGATACGCGGCCGGCACGCGGTCGGTCGCGCGTCGCTCGATTACCGCGAGCACGGCCGCGATTTCGTCGGGCAGCAGGCGGGCATCGAGGAACGGCTCGAGCGTGTCGAGCGGCAGGTCGAGCGTGTGAAGTACGAGGTAGGCGGCTTCGTCGTACGCGTTGTCCGAGCCGTGGCCGAACGCGAGCTTCGCCTTCGAGAAGCGCGTGACCGCATAGCGCAGCAGGTCGCGAACAGTTGCAAAAGGTGTCGTCATGCGAGGCTCCATCAGGCGATCAGTTGTTCGAGCACGCGGCGGTACACGTTCTTCAGCGGGTCGACGAAGCGCACGTCGATGTGCTCGTCGATCTTGTGGATGCTGCCGTTCGGCGGACCGAACTCGATCACCTGCGGGCAGATGCGCGCGATGAAGCGCCCGTCGGACGTGCCGCCCGTCGTCGACAGCTCGGTCGTGAGGCCGGTCTCGGCGCGAATCGCGTTCTCCAGCGCGTTCGACAGGTCGCCGCGCGGCGTGAGGAACGGCAGGCCGCTCACCGACCACTTCAGCGTGTATTCGAGGCCGTGCTTGTCGAGGATCGCATGCACGCGCGCCTGCAGGCCCTCGACGGTGCTCGCCGTCGAAAAGCGGAAGTTGAACATCAGGTCCGCGTGGCCGGGGATCACGTTGGTCGCACCGGTGCCGGCATGCAGGTTTGACACCTGCCAGGTGGTCGGCGGGAAGTATTCGTTGCCTTCGTCCCACTGTTCGGCGGCGAGCTCGGCGAGCGCCGGCGCGAGCAGGTGGATCGGGTTCTTCGCGAGGTGCGGGTAGGCGATGTGGCCCTGCACGCCCTTGACGATCAATTCGCCCGACATCGAGCCGCGGCGGCCGTTCTTCACGACGTCGCCGAGTTCGGCGGTCGACGTCGGCTCGCCGACGATGCAGTAGTCGAGACGTTCGCCGCGCGCTTCGAGCAGCTCGACGACTTTCACGGTGCCGTCGGTGGCCGGGCCTTCCTCGTCGCTCGTGATCAGGAACGCGATCGCGCCGCGGTGGCCGGGGTGGGCCGCGACGAATTCCTCGGAGGCGACGACGAACGCCGCGAGCGACGTCTTCATGTCGGCCGCGCCGCGGCCGTACAGCTTGCCGTCGCGATGCGCGGGAATGAACGGCGGCGAGGTCCACTGCTCGAGCGGGCCGGTCGGCACGACGTCGGTGTGGCCCGCGAACGCGAGCAGCTTGCCGTCGCGGCCGTCGGCGCCGCGCTTGACGGCCCACAGGTTGGTCACGCCGTGCGACGCGATGGTCTCGCATTCGAAGCCGAGCGCGGCGAGGCGCTCGGTCATGATCTGCTGGCAATGCTGGTCGTCGGGCGTGACGGACGCGCGGGCGATCAGCTGTTCGGTAAGGGCTAGGGTGGCGGACATGGTTCGGACCACTTTCGATAAAAAATGCCGGCGCGGTGGCCGGCAGCGATGAGGCGTCGTGTGCAGCGCGGGCGCCGCGCGGGCCGCCTAGGCGGCAAACAGCGCCGCGTACTGATCGGCCACGAAGCCGAGCGATTTCACGCGGCCGTTGACGACGAGCACGGGGCGCTTGATGACCGACGGCTTGTGGATCATCAGCGCAACCGCGCCGGACTTCGTTTCCGCGGCCGCCTTCATGGCGTCGTCCAGGCCGCGCCACGTCGTGCCGCGCTTGTTCACGAGCGCGTCGAGCGATACGTCCTTCAGCCAGTCTTCGACCAGCGGTGCGCTGACGCCGAGCTTCTTGAAGTCGTGGAACTCGAACTCGACGCCGTGATCGTCGAGCCACACGCGGGCCTTCTTCACGGTGTCGCAATTCGGAATGCCGTAGACGACCACGGTGTGCGGCTTCGCCATCAGTCGCCTCGCAGCAGCTCGTTCAGGCCGACCTTCGCGCGGGTCTTCGCGTCGACCTTCTTCACGATCACCGCGCAGTACAGGCTGTGCGAGCCGTCCTTCGACGGCAGGTTGCCGGCGACGACGACCGAGCCGGCCGGGATGCGGCCGTAGCTGACTTCGCCCGTCTCGCGATCGTAGATCTTGGTGCTCTGGCCGAGGTACACGCCCATCGAGATCACCGAGTTCTCCTCGACGATCACGCCTTCGACGACTTCCGAGCGCGCGCCGATGAAGCAGTTGTCTTCGATGATGACCGGGTTGGCCTGCAGCGGCTCGAGCACGCCGCCGATGCCGACGCCGCCCGACAGGTGCACGTTCTTGCCGATCTGCGCGCACGAACCGACCGTCGCCCACGTATCGACCATCGTGCCTTCGTCGACGTATGCGCCGATGTTGGTGTACGACGGCATCAGCACGACGTTCTTCGCGATGAACGAGCCGCGGCGCGCGATGGCCGGCGGCACGACGCGGAAGCCGCCCGCGGCGAAGTCTTCGGCCGTGTAGTTCGCGAACTTCGACGGCACCTTGTCGTAGAACTGCGAGTAGCCGCCAGCCGGCATCGGTGCGTTGTCCTCCAGGCGGAACGACAGCAGCACGGCCTTCTTCAGCCACTGATGCACGGTCCAGTTGCCGTCGATCTTCTCGGCGACGCGCAGTGCACCCTTGTCGAGCTGCTCGATCGCATGAGCGACGGCTTCGCGGACGTCGGCGGGCGCGGCCTTCGGCGACAGCTCGGCGCGGTTTTCCCAGGCGGTATCGATGATTTGCTGAAGTTGTTGCGACATGTTCGTTTTCGCAGGAGATGAATGGAATTGATCGGGATGGACGTCTTACCGCGCAAGCGAGCGGCGGAAATCGACGATGCGTTGCGCGCCCTCGACGCATTCGGGGGTGCCCGCGACGAGCGCGATCCGGATGAAATCGCGGCCCGGATTCGTGCCGTGCGCATCGCGCGCGAGGTACGAGCCGGGCAGAACCGTCACATTATAGTCGGCGTACAGGCGGCGGGCGAACTCGGTGTCCGACAGGCCGGTGCGCGCGACGTTGGCCCACAGGTAGAACGCGGCGTCGGGCAGCTTCACGTCGATCACGTCGGCGAGCATCGGCGTGACCGTGCTGAACTTCTGCAGGTACAGCGCGCGGTTCTCGCGCACATGCGCCTCGTCGTTCCACGCGGCGATGCTCGCGTGCTGCCAGACCGGCGACAGCGCGGCGCCGTGGTACGTGCGGTACAGCAGGAATTTTTTCAGCAGCGCGGCGTCGCCGGCGACGAAGCCCGAGCGCATGCCCGGCACGTTCGAGCGCTTCGACAGGCTCGACAGCATCACGAGCCGCTCGAAGCCGCGGCCGAGGCGGTGCGCGGCCTCGAGGCCGCCGAGCGGCGGCGCCGCTTCGTCGAAATAGATCTCCGAATAGCACTCGTCGGACGCGATCACGAAACCGTGGCGGTCGGACAGCGCGAACAGCTCGCGCCAGTCGTCGAGCGTCAGCACGGCGCCCGTCGGGTTACCCGGCGAGCACACGTACAGCAGCTGGGTGCGCGCCCAGACTTCATCGGGCACGGCCGCATAGTCGCACGCGAAGTTGCGGGCCGGGTCGCTGTTCGCGAAATAGGGTTCGGCACCGGCCAGCAGCGCCGCGCCTTCGTAAATTTGATAGAACGGATTCGGACAGAGTACGATCGCCTTCTTGCCGTCCGCGCGCGGGCGCGCGTCGATCACCGTCTGCGCGAGCGAGAACAGCGCCTCGCGCGACCCCGACACCGGCAGCACCTGCGTGGCCGGGTCGATTGCCGGCAGCCCGTAGCGGCGCTCGAGCCAGTGTGCGATCGACGTGCGCAGCGCGTCCGAGCCGGCCGTGGCCGGGTACGACGCGAGACCGTCGAGCGCGGCCACCACGGCGTCGCGGATCAGCGCCGGCGTCGGGTGCTTGGGCTCGCCGATGCCGAAGCTGATCGGTTTCAGGTCGCCGGAAGGCGTCACGTCCTTGAACAGGGCGCGCAGCTTTTCGAAGGGATAGGGCTGGAGCGAGTCGAGTCGAGGGTTCACGGGCGAAGCGGCCATCGCGGCCGGTTGGAGCGAAAGGGCGAAAGGGGCGGCGCGGGTGCCGCACGGCTGCGGGCGGGCGCCGACGGCGCGCGGCTCGCAGCGGACGATTATAACGTGACGCAATGCGGTCGCGGCCCGCCGGAACGGCGGCCGGGCCGCTCGAATAAAGGGTAGCGAATCAAATGAATAACGCGGTACGCGGCAGCCTGCCGACGCTGGCCATCCTGATTGGCGCGTCGGTATGGGGCCTGATCTGGTATCCGCTGCGGATTCTCGCGTCGCTCGGGCTCACCGGCACGCTGGCGAGCGCGCTGACGAGCGTGGTCGCGTTCCTGTTCGTGGTCGTCGTGCGGCACCGCACGATCGCCACGCTGCGCTGGCACTGGGTGCTGCCGGGCATCGCGATCACGGCGGGCGTGACCAACCTCGGTTTCGTGTGGGGCACGATCCACGGCGAAGTGCTGCGCGTGATGCTGCTGTTCTACCTGACCCCGGCATGGACCGCGATCTACGCGCATTTCCTGCTGCGCGAGCGGCTGACCTGGGCCGGCGCGGCGCTCGCGGCGCTGTCGATCGGCGGCGCGATGCTGATGCTGTGGTCGCCGCAGCTCGGCGTGCCGCTGCCGGCCAACCCGGCCGAATGGGCGGGGCTCGCGGCCGGCCTGAGTTTCGCGATGAGCAACGTGCTCGTGATCAAGGCGAGCCGCGAGCTGCCGGAGATGCGCGCCGAGATGCGTACGGCGACGCTGTTCGGCGGCGCGGCGGTGTTCGGCGCGGTCGCGTCGCTGTTCGAGGGGCTGCCGGCCGCGCCGGCGGGAAGCCAGCTCGGCGTCGCGGCAGCGATCATCGCCGCGATCGGCGTGACGATGGCCGCCAACAACCTGCTCGTGCAATACGGGCTCGCGCGCGTGCCGGCGAACCGCGCGTCGATCATCATGCTGTTCGAGATCGTGATCACCGCGCTGTCGGCGTGGGTGTTCGCGAGCGAACTGCCGAGCGCGCGCGAGTGGGCGGGCGGCGCGTGCATCGTGCTGGCGACGCTGCTGTCGAGCCGGGTCCATCGTGCCGCGCCGGCATCGGGCAAACCCGGCGACGGGCGGGACGGCGCACGCGCGATGGTATGATGGAAGCCGTTTGCGGGGCCCAACGCTTGAGATGCGCGCGGCCCCGCTTTTGAATTCCGGGGCGCATCGCGCACACGGGCCGTCCGGCCCCGCGCGTCGCGGCCCCGTCCGTTTCACCTCTTCTTCACATCCGATACCGCCGTGCGTCTGAGCTCGATCAAACTCGCTGGCTTCAAATCCTTTGTCGATCCCACGCATTTCCAGGTTCCGGGCCAGCTTGTCGGCGTGGTGGGCCCGAACGGGTGCGGCAAGTCCAACATCATCGATGCCGTGCGCTGGGTGCTCGGCGAGTCGCGCGCGTCCGAGCTGCGCGGCGAGTCGATGCAGGACGTGATCTTCAACGGCTCGACCGCCCGCAAGCCCGGCAGCCGGGCCAGCGTCGAACTGATCTTCGACAACTCCGACGGCCGCGCGGCCGGGCAGTGGGGCCAGTACGGCGAGATCGCCGTGAAGCGCGTGCTGACGCGCGACGGCACGTCGAGCTACTACATCAACAACCTGCCGGCGCGCCGCCGCGACATCCAGGACATCTTCCTCGGCACGGGCCTCGGGCCCCGCGCGTACGCGATCATCGGGCAGGGCATGATCGCGCGGATCATCGAGGCGAAGCCGGAAGAGCTGCGCGTGTTCCTCGAGGAAGCCGCGGGCGTGTCGAAGTACAAGGAACGCCGCCGCGAGACCGAGAACCGCCTGCACGACACGCGCGAGAACCTGACGCGCGTCGAGGACATCGTCCGCGAGCTCGGCGCGAACCTCGAGAAGCTCGAGGCGCAGGCCGTCGTCGCGACCAAGTACAAGGAACTCGTCGCCGACGGCGAGGAGAAGCAGCGCCTGTTGTGGCTGCTGCGCAAGAACGAGGCCGCGGGCGAGCAGCAGAAGCAGCAGCGCGCGATCGAGCAGGCGCAGATCGACCTCGAGGCGCAGACGGCGAAACTGCGCGAGGTCGAATCGCAGCTCGAGACGCTGCGGGTCGCGCATTACTCGGCGAGCGACGCGATGCAGGGCGCGCAGGGCGCGCTCTACGAGGCCAACGCCGAAGTGAGCCGCCTCGAGGCCGAGATCAAGTTCATCGTCGAATCGCGCAACCGCGTGCAGGCGCAGATCGCCGCGCTGAACGCGCAGCGCGAGCAATGGCGCGCGCAGGCCGAGAAGGCGCAGGACGAGCTCGAGGAAGCCGAAGAGGCGCGCGCGATGGCCGACGAGAAGGCCGCGCTCGCCGAAGACAACGCGGCCGCGAAACACGACGCGCTGCCGGCGCTCGAGGCGAAATGGCGCGATGCGCAGGCACAGCTCAACGACGAGCGCGCGCGGATCGCGCAGACCGAACAGTCGCTGAAGCTCGAGGCCGCGCACCAGCGCAATGCCGACCAGCAGCTCCAGCAGCTTCAGCAGCGCCACGAGCGCCTGAAGTCCGAGGCGGGCGGGCTCGACGCGCCCGACGAAGCGCAGCTCGAGGAACTGCGCATGCAGCTCGCCGAGCAGGAAGAAATCCTCGCCGAAGCCCAGGCGCGCCTCGCCGATGCGCAGGAAACGGTACCGCGCCTCGACGGCGAGCGCCGCGCGGCCCAGGAGCGCGTGCAGGCCGAAAGCGCGCAGATCCACCAGCTCGAGGCGCGGCTCGCCGCGCTCAAGCAGCTGCAGGAGAACGTGCAGACCGAAGGCAAGATCCAGCCGTGGCTGGACAAGCACGAGCTCGGCGCGCTGCCGCGTCTCTGGAAGAAGCTGCACGTCGAGGCCGGCTGGGAAGCGGCGCTCGAGGCCGTGCTGCGCGAGCGCCTGGCCGCGCTCGAAGTGTCGAATCTCGACTGGGTGAAGGCGTTCGCGACCGATGCGCCGCCCGCGAAGCTCGCGTTCTACGCGCCGCCCGTGGCCGGCGAGCCGCCGGCCGCCGCGGCCGGGCTGCGCCCGGTGCTGTCGCTCGTGCGCATCGACGATGCGGGCATCCGCGCGGTGCTGAACGACTGGCTCGGCAACGTGTACGTCGCCGACGACGTCGCGCAGGCGCTCGCGACGCGCGCGCAACTGCCGGCCGGCGGCGCGTTCGTCGTGAAGGCCGGCCACATCGTCACGCGTGTCGGCGTGCAGCTGTACGCGGCCGATTCGGAGCAGGCCGGGATGCTGGCCCGCCAGCAGGAGATCGAAAACCTGACGCGCCAGGTGCGTGCGCAGGCGCTGCTCGCCGACGAGGCCCGCACGGCGGCGGTGCGCGCGGAAGCCGCACACACGCAGGCCACGCAGGCGCTCGGCGACGTGCGCGCGCAGGCCGAACGCGCGACCCAGCGCGTGCATGCATTGCAGATGGACGTGCTGAAGCTCGCCCAGGCGCATGAACGCTACACGCAGCGCAGCACGCAGATCCGCGAGGAACTCGAGGAGATCGGCGCGCAGATCGACGAGCAGCGCGCATTGCGCGCGGAATCGGAAGCGAACTTCGAGCGCTTCGACGGCGAACTCGCGGAACTGCAGGCGCGCTTCGAGGACAACCAGCTCGCGTTCGAGGCGCTCGACGAATCGCTGACGCAGGCGCGCCAGGAAGCGCGCGACCTCGAGCGCGGCGCGAACGACGCGCGTTTCGCCGCGCGCAACGCGGTCACGCGCATCGACGAACTGAAGCGCAGCATCCAGGTCGCGCACGAGCAGAGCGAGCGCGTCGCCGCGTCGCTGGAAGACGCGCGCGCCGAACTCGAAACGATCAACGAGCAGACCGCGCACACGGGCCTGCAGGACGCGCTCGAAATTCGCGCGGTGAAGGAAGAGGCGCTGCAGGCGGCACGGATCGAACTCGACGACCTGACCGCGAAGCTGCGCGCGTCGGACGAGCAGCGTCTCGTCGCCGAGCGTTCGCTGCAGCCGCTGCGCGACCGCATCACCGAACTGCAGCTGAAGGAGCAGGCCGCGCGCCTGTCCGTCGAGCAGTTCGCCGAGCAGCTCGCGGCGGCCGAGGTCGACGAGGAAGCGCTGCGCGAGAAGCTGACGCCGGACCTGAAACCGTCGTACCTGCAGGGCGAGGTCACGCGCCTGAACAACGCGATCAACGCGCTGGGTCCGGTCAACATGGCCGCGCTCGACGAGCTGAAGGCCGCGAGCGAGCGCAAGGTGTTCCTCGATGCGCAGTCGGCCGACCTGACCGACGCGATCACGACGCTCGAGGATGCGATCCACAAGATCGACCAGGAAACCCGCACGCTGCTGCAGGGTACCTTCGACGAGGTCAACCGCCACTTCAGCGACCTGTTCCCGCGCCTGTTCGGCGGCGGCCAGGCGAAGCTGATCATGACGGGCGACGAAATCCTCGATGCGGGCGTGCAGGTGATGGCGCAGCCGCCGGGCAAGAAGAACGCGACCATCCACCTGCTGTCGGGCGGCGAAAAGGCGCTGACCGCCACCGCACTGGTGTTCGCGATGTTCCAGCTGAACCCGGCACCGTTCTGTCTGCTCGACGAGGTCGACGCGCCGCTCGACGACGCGAACACCGAGCGTTTCGCGAATCTCGTGCGCGCGATGTCCGACAAGACGCAGTTCCTCTTCATCTCGCACAACAAGATCGCGATGGAGATGGCGCAGCAACTGATCGGCGTGACGATGCAGGAGCAGGGCGTGTCGCGGATCGTCGCGGTGGACATGGAAACCGCCGCGGGTTTTGCCCAGAATTGACATTTGAAGAAACCGGACCGCGTTCGCGCGGCGCATGGGCGCCCGTTCGCGGTTCCGACGAACAAGAATTGCTGATGGAGCGTGCATGGACGAGTTGACACTCGGTTTGATCGGCGCGGGCGCCGTCGTGGTGGGCGGCGTCGTGGTCTACAACGCGTGGCAGGGCGCGAAGGTGCGGCGCAGGATGCCGCGCCCGATGCCGGAAGAGGCGGTCGAGGCGATGAATCGCCCCGAGCGCGACGAAGAGCTGCCGTTCATCGAGCCGGTGCGCCAGCCCGTGCGCCGCGAGCCCGCGGCGCCGGCACCGGCCGCCGCCGCCGCGAGCGCGCCGGTCGAAGCCGCGCGCGTCGAGCCGACCTTCGGCGGCGTGGCGCCTGCCGACACGCCGGCCGACCTGCAGGCCGAGGCCACCGGGGTCGACACGCCGTCGGGGGCGACCGAGCCGGCCGAGCAGGCCGTCGACGAAGGGGCAGTTGCCGCCGCGCAGGAAGCGCCGGCCGCCGCCGCATCGCAGGAACCGGTCGAACCCGTGCTGCCGGCCGCCACGACGATTTCGTCGGCGCCGCCCGCGATCGTCGACCGCCGGATCGACTGCATCGTGCCGATTCGCCTCGGCGCGCCGCTGCCGGGCGACAAGATCCTGCCGATCGCGCAGCGGCTGCGCCGCGCGGGCAGCAAGCCCGTGCATATCGAAGGCAAGCCGGAAGGCGGCCAGTGGGAGCTGCTGCAGAATGGCGTGCGCTATGAAGAGCTGCGCGCGGCCGCGCAGCTCGCGAACCGCAGCGGCGCGCTGAACGAGCTCGAATTCTCCGAGTTCGTGACGGGCGTCCAGCAGTTCGCCGACGCGATCGACGGCGCACCGGAATTCCCCGACATGATGGAGACGGTCGCGATGGCGCGCGAGCTCGACGGCTTTGCCGCGCAGTGCGACGCGCAGTTGTCGATCAACGTGATGTCGGACGGCGCGCCGTGGTCGGCGAACTACGTGCAGGCCGTCGCTTCCCAGGACGGGCTGCTGCTGTCGCGCGACGGCACGCGGTTCGTGAAGCTCGACGCGAAGCAGAACCCCGTGTTCATGCTGCAGTTCGGCGACACGAACTTCCTGCGCGACGACCTGACCTACAAGGGCGGCAACATGATCACGCTGGTGCTCGACGTGCCGGTCGCCGAAGAGGACATCCTGCCGTTCCGGCTGATGTGCGATTACGCGAAGTCGCTGTCCGAGCGGATCGGCGCGCGGGTCGTCGACGATTCGCGCCGGCCGCTGCCGGAATCGACGCTCGTCGCGATCGACCAGCAACTGATGAAGCTGTACGCGAAGCTCGAGGAAGCGGGCATCCCGGCCGGTTCGCCGGTCACGCGCCGTCTCTTCAGCCAGTAACGCGTTGCACGGGCGGCGGCCTGACGTGCCGTCGCCCGTCGGTCGCTGCTGCAGTGCACACACACCGCCTGGGTGCGCCGCAGCGGGCCTGCGCGGCATGCATCGCGCGCCCCCCTTGCGGCGTCAAACTGAGATAATCGAACATCCGATTTTTCAGAACGAATCTGCCGCCAGCATGGCCCGAACCCAAGCCGAACCGCCAGCCAGCCAGCCCGACGCGCGTGCCGCGTGGCTGCGCGACCAACTCGAGCGGGCGAATTACGCCTATTACGTGCTCGACCAGCCGGACCTGCCCGACGCCGAATACGATCGGCTGTTCGGCGAGCTGCAGCAACTCGAAACCGATCATCCCGAACTCGTGACGCCCGATTCGCCGACGCAGCGCGTCGGCGGCGAAGTGGCGGGCGGATTCACGCCGGTCGTCCACGACGCGCCGATGCTGTCGCTGAACAACGGCTTCGCCGACGAGGACATCGCCGCATTCGACAAGCGCGTCGCCGATGCGCTCGACAAGACGACCGATCTCGCCGGCTCGGTGACGGACCCGGTCGAATACGCGTGCGAGCTGAAGTTCGACGGGCTCGCGATCTCGCTGCGCTACGAGCAGGGCGTGTTCGTGCAGGCGTCGACGCGTGGCGACGGCACGACCGGCGAGGACGTGACCGAGAACGTGCGCACGATCCGCTCGATCCCGCTGAAGCTGAAGGGCAAGCATGTGCCGGCCCTGCTCGACGTGCGCGGCGAGGTGCTGATGTTCAAGCGCGATTTCGCACGCCTGAACGAACGCCAGCGCGCGGCCGAGCAGCGCGAATTCGCCAACCCGCGCAACGCGGCGGCCGGCAGCCTGCGCCAGCTCGATCCGAAGATCACCGCGCAGCGTCCGCTGTCCTTCTTCGCGTACGGGGTCGGCAGGCTCGACGGGATGCCGATGCCGGACACGCACAGCGCGCTGCTCGACTGGTACGAAACGCTCGGCCTGCCGGTGAACCGCGAACGCGCGGTCGTGCACGGCGCCGACGGCCTGCTCGGCTTCTTCCGCAAGGTCGGCGAAAAGCGCGAGTCGCTGCCGTACGACATCGACGGCGTCGTCTACAAGGTGAACCGGCGCGACGAGCAGGACCGCCTCGGCTTCGTGTCGCGCGCGCCGCGCTTCGCGCTCGCGCACAAGTTCCCCGCGCAGGAAGCGCTGACGAAGCTCGTCGCGATCGACGTGCAGGTCGGCCGCACGGGCGCGATCACGCCGGTCGCGCGGCTCGAACCCGTGTTCGTTGGCGGCGCGACGGTGACCAACGCGACGCTGCACAACGAGGACGAAGTGCGCCGCAAGGACATCCGGATCGGCGATACCGTGATCGTGCGGCGTGCGGGCGACGTGATCCCCGAGGTCGTCGGTGCGTTGCTCGACCGGCGGCCGGCGGACGCGGCCGAGTTCGTGATGCCGACCGAGTGCCCGGTGTGCGGCTCGAAGATCGAGCGCCTGCCGGACGAGGCGATCGCGCGCTGCACGGGCGGGCTGTTCTGCCCGGCGCAGCGCAAGCAGGCGCTGTGGCACTTCGCGCAGCGCCGCGCGCTCGACATCGACGGGCTCGGCGAGAAGATCATCGATCAGCTCGTCGAACTGAATCTCGTGCGCACGCCGGCCGACCTGTTCAATCTCGGTTTCGCGACGCTCGCTGAACTCGACCGGTTCGCCGAGAAGTCCGCGCAGAATCTGCTCGACTCGCTCGAGAAGGCGAAGCACACGACGCTCGCGCGCTTCATCTACGGGCTCGGGATCCGCCATGTCGGCGAATCGACCGCGAAGGATCTCGCGAAGCATTTCGGGTCGCTGACGCCGATCATGGACGCGTCGATCGAGGAACTGCTCGAAGTGAACGACGTCGGGCCGATCGTGGCCGAGTCGATTCACCAGTTCTTCGCGGAAGAGCACAACCGCACGGTGATCGAGCAATTGCGCGCGCCCGGCAAGGTCACGTGGCCCGAAGGCCCGCCCGCGCCGAAGGCGCCGCAGGGCGTGCTCGCCGGCAAGACGGTCGTGCTGACGGGCACGCTGCCGAACCTCACGCGCGACGCGGCGAAGGAGATGCTCGAAGCGGCCGGCGCGAAAGTCGCGGGCTCGGTATCGAAGAAGACGGATTACGTGGTCGCGGGCGCCGACGCCGGCAGCAAGCTCGCGAAGGCCGAGGAACTCGGCATCCCCGTGCTGGACGAAGACGGACTGCACCAACTCCTGGAGGGCAACACGCCATGATTCGCGAGATCCTGAAGATGGGCGATCCGCGCCTGCTCGAAGTCGCCAAGCCGGTCGAGCGGTTCGACACCCCCGAGCTGCACGAGATCGTCGCGGACATGTTCGAGACGATGCATCACGCGAACGGCGCGGGGCTCGCCGCGCCGCAGATCGGCGTCGGGCTGCAGATCATCATCTTCGGCTTCGGCAGCAACAACCGTTATCCGGAGGCGCCGCCGGTGCCCGAGACCGTGCTGATCAACCCGAAGCTCGAGTACATGCCGCCGGACATGGAAGAGGGCTGGGAAGGCTGCCTGTCGGTGCCGGGCATGCGCGGCGTCGTCAGCCGCTACGCGAAGGTGCGCTACAGCGGCTTCGACCAGTTCGGCGCGAAGCTCGACCGTGTCGCCGAAGGCTTCCATGCGCGGGTCGTCCAGCACGAATACGATCACCTGATCGGCAAGCTGTATCCGATGCGGATCACCGACTTCACGCGCTTCGGCTTCACCGAGGTGCTGTTCCCGGGGCTCGATCCGGCCGACGACGACTGACCTTGATGCGGCTGCGCGCACCGCGTTGCGCGTGGTCTCGTACCGGACATGAAAAAGCCCGCTCGCGCGGGCTTGTTTCATGGTGCGGCACGCAGCGCGTGCCCGTTGTCAGAACGACTCGTCGGCCGACAGGTAGCGCCATTGCCCCTGCGGCAGCGCGCCGAGCATCACGCGGCCCATCCGCACGCGTTTCAGGCCGATCACTTCGAGACCGACCAGTTCGCACATGCGGCGGATCTGGCGCTTCTTGCCTTCACGCAGCACGAAGCGCAGCTGTTCGCCGTTCTGCCAGCTGACCATCGCCGGCTTCAGCGGGACGCCGTCGAGTTCGAGACCGTGGCGCAGCTTCGCGAGCGATTCCGCGGGGAAGTGCTGGTCGATGTCGATCAGCCGGTCGCCGAAGCGCACGCGCACCAGATACTCCTTGTCGATGTCCGACTGCTCGCCGATCAGCTGCTTCGCGATCACGCCATTCTGCGTCAGTACGAGCAGGCCGGTGGAGTCGATGTCGAGCCGGCCGGCCGGCGCGAGCGCGTGCAGGTGCTGCGGCGAGAAGCGCAGCGGCGAGCGGTCGCCGCTCCACTGGTTGGCGCGCGTGATCAGCACCGATGCCGGCTCATAGCCGTCTTCCGCCTGACCCGACACGTAGCCGACCGGCTTGTGCAGCAGGATCGTCACCTGCGCGGCCTGCGCGGCGCTCGCGCGCTCGTCGATCTCGATCTTCTGGTCCGGGCGGACCTTGGTGCCGAGCGTGTCGATGCGTTCGCCGTCGACGAGCACCCAGCCCTTTTCGATCCATTCGTCGGCTTCGCGGCGCGAGCACAGGCCGAGTTCGGACATGCGCTTCGACAGGCGCATCAGGCCGGTTTCGTCGCCGTGGTCGGCGTCGGCCGCCGCGCGCTTGACCGGTTGCGCGGTCTTGACCGCACCGAACGAGCGGCGTTCGCCGTCGCGTGCGGGGCGTGCCGGGCGGTCGCCGAAGCTGCGCTTCGCGCCTTCGCCGGATGCCTTGTCGCGATAGGACGGGCGTTTGCCTTCGTCGGCGCCTGCGCGGCGCGGGCGGGCGTCGTCATCACGACGCGGCGGGCGATCGGACGACGTGCGGCGGTCGCCGAAGCTGCGCTTTGCGCCTTCGCCGGATGCGTTGTCGCGATAGGGCGCACGCGGGCCGCCTTCGCCACCCGCACGACGCGGACGTGCATCGTCATCACGACGCGGCGGGCGATCGGACGACGTGCGACGGTCGCCGAAGCTGCGCTTTGCGCCTTCGCCGGATGCGTTGTCGCGATAGGGCGCACGCGGGCCGCCTTCGCCACCCGCGCGACGCGGACGTGCGTCGTCATCACGACGCGGCGGACGATCCGACGACGTGCGACGGTCGCCGAAACTGCGTTTTGCGCCTTCGCCGGATGCGTTGTCGCGATAGGGCGCACGCGGGCCGCCTTCGCCACCCGCGCGACGCGGACGTGCATCGTCATCGCGACGCGGTGGGCGATCGGACGACGTGCGACGGTCGCCGAAACTGCGTTTTGCGCCTTCGCCGGATGCGTTGTCGCGATACGGCGCACGCGGGCCGCCTTCGCCACCCGCGCGACGCGGACGTGCATCGTCATCACGACGCGGCGGGCGATCCGACGACGTGCGACGGTCGCCGAAACTGCGCTTCGCGCCTTCGCCGGCTGCGTTGTCGCGATACGGCGCGCGCGTGCCGCGTTCGGCACCGCCCTCACGCGGCGCACGCTTGGCCGGTGCGCGATCCGCGCCCGGGCGCTCGGCGCCTGCCGCGCCGCGCGGCTTGAACGAGCGTTCGCCGGCGGCGGCCGGCGCGGCCTTCTTCGGGCGCGCGGGCTTGTCGCCTGCGGGCGGCGCGGCGGGGCGCACCGCCTTGCGGGCGACGAGGCTGCCGGAGCGGACAGGGGCGCGGGTCGGCGACGCCGGCTTCGGATTCTTGACGGTTAATTTGGTGCGCATAAACGCTGGGATTCATTCAGACTGCGATCGCGCGCAGCAATTCGGTTTCGAGCTGGATCTGCAGGCGGTTGTCGGACAGGCCGGCACCGTCGAGCAGGAAGATGTCCTCGACGCGTTCGCCGAGCGTATTGATCCGCGCCGCGTGGACGCCGACCTGATGCTCGGCCAGGACGCGCGCGATCGAATAGAGAAGGCCCGGCCGGTCGTTGGCGGACACGGACAGGATGTAGTACTGGCCGCGCTCGTCGGCCCGGAGGTCGACGCGCGGCGTGATCGGAAACGTCCGGGACAACCGCGACAGGCGGCCCTTGGACGGCTCCGGCAGCGACGCGGTTTCGGCAAGGCGCGCCGCGAGTTGCTGTTCGACGAGATTCGCGATGTCGCGGTAGCGCACGTCGCGTTCGGTCTGCGTGACGATGAAGTTGTCGAGCGCATAGCCGTGCCGCGTCGTGCTGACGCGTGCATCGAGCACCGACAGCCCGTTGCGGTCGAAGTACGCGCAGATGCCCGCGAACAGGTCGGGGCGGTCCTTCACGTACACGAGCACCTGCAGCGCGTCGCCGATCGGCGACGGCCGCGCGCGCACGATCGCGGTCTCGGCGTTCACGTGCCGGTACAGCACGCGCGTCTGCCATGCGATGTCGGCCGCGTCGTGACGCAGGAAGAAGCCGATGTCGAGCTGATCCCACAGCGCGCGATGCGCTTCGTCGGGCACGGTCTCGAGGCGCAGCAGCGCGAGCGCCTGCTCCTGCCGCGACTTCAGTTCCGAATGCGCGTCGGGGTTCGCTCCGCCGAGCACCGCGAGCGTGATGCGGTACAGGTCCTCGAGCAGCTTGCCCTTCCACGTGTTCCATACCTTCGGGCTCGTGCCGCGGATGTCGGCGACGGTCAGCAGGTAGAGCGCGGTGAGGTAGCGCTCGTTGCCGACGACTTCGGCGAAGCGCTTGATGACTTCCGGGTCGCTCGTGTCCTGCTTCTGCGCGACCTGGCTCATCGTCAGGTGATGCTGGACGAGCCACACGATCAGCGACGCGTCGTCGCCGGTGATCCCGTGCTCGCGGCAGAAGCGCCGCGCGTCGGCCATCCCGAGCGTCGAGTGGTCGCCGCCGCGGCCTTTCGCGATGTCGTGGAACAGCGCCGCGACGTACAGCACCCACGGGCGCTCGAAGTTGCCGATCAGCTGGCTGCAGAACGGGTACTCGTGCGCATGCTCGGCCACCGCGAAGCGGCGGATGTTGCGCAACACCATCAGGATGTGCTGGTCGACCGTGTACACGTGGTACAGGTCGTGCTGCATCTGGCCGACGATGCGGCGGAAATTCAGCAGGTAGCGGCCGAGCACGCTCGTCTGGTTCATCAGCCGGAACGCATGCGTGATGCCTTCGGGCTGCTGCAGGATCTGCATGAACGTGCGGCGGTTCTGCGGATCGCGCCGCCACGTGTGGTTCATGATCTCGCGCGAGTTGTAGAGCGCGCGCAGCGTGCGGGCGGACAGGCCCTTCACGCCGCGGGTCGCCGCGTACAGCAGGAACGCTTCGAGGATCGCGTCGGGATGGCGTTCGAACACGCCGTCGTCGACGATCTCGAGCATGCCCTGCTTCTCGACGAAGCGATCGGGCGACAGCACGCGCGTGATGCCGCTCGTCGCGGGGAACAGCTGCGCCTCGATGTTCTGGATCAGGATCGTCGCCAGCTGCGTGACCGCTTTCGCGGCCCAGTAGTAGCGGCGCATCAGCTGCTCGCTCGCGCGCTTGGCCTGCGTCGGCCGGTAGCCGAAGCTCTCGGCGGCCTGCGTCTGCAGGTCGAACACGAGCATGTCCTGACGGCGTTTGGCGATCACGTGCAGCCGCGCGCGCAGCGTCTTCAGGAATCCTTCGTTGCGGCGCAGCTCACGCGCCTCGCGATCGGTGATGAGGCCGCGCGTGTCGAGCTCGCGCCAGCTGCTGCCGAAGCCGGCCGCGCGCGCGATCCACAGGATCGTCTGCAGGTCGCGCAGCCCGCCGGGGCTCTCCTTCACGTTCGGCTCGAGGCTGTACGGCGTGTCCTGGCACTTCGCGTGGCGCTGGCGCATCTCGAGCACCTTCGCGGTGAAGAAGGCGCGCGCGTCGAGCGCCTCGTGATACTGCACGGTGAAGCGCTCGAACAGCGCGGTGCCGCCGACGATGCGGCGCGCCTCGAGCAGCGAGGTCTGCACGGTGACGTCCTGCGACGCCTCCTCGATGCATTGCTCGACCGTGCGCACGCTGCTGCCGATCTCGAGGCCGAGATCCCACGCCATGCCGATGAAGCGCTCGATCCGCGCGTCGAGCGCCGGGTCGTGCGCATCGGGCAGCAGCACCAGGATGTCGACGTCGGAGTGGGGCGCGAGCTCGCCGCGCCCGTAACCGCCGACGGCGACGAGCGCGAGCGTCGCGGGCAGCCCGCAGTCGTCCCACACGCGCTTGAGCGCATCGTCGGTGAGTCTCGACAGCGCGTGCATCAGCGATGTGACGTTCGTCGCGCTGCGAAAGCGCTCGAGCAGGTCGGCCTTGGCGGCCTTGAATTCGGCGCGCCGCGACAGCGCTGCGGGCGAGGGGGCGGCGTGAGCGCTCATGGGCGGCCGTTCAGGTCAGCAGGTGAGAGGTGGGCGGGGCGGGCGCGACGGCGCTCAGACCGCGGCGGCCGGTTGCGCGAACACCGGGCGTGCCGGCGTGCCGGCGGACACGGTCAGCACCTCGTAACCCGTTTCGGTGACGAGCACCGTGTGCTCCCATTGCGCGGACAGGCTGCGATCGCGCGTCTTGACCGTCCACTGGTCGGGCATCGTGCGGATGTCGCGCTTGCCGGCGTTGATCATCGGCTCGATCGTGAAGATCATCCCGGCCTTCAGCTCGATGCCGGTGCCCGGGCGGCCGTAGTGGACGACCTGCGGATCCTCGTGGAACACCGTGCCGATGCCGTGGCCGCAGTATTCGCGCACGACGCTGTAGCCCTGCGCTTCGGCGTGCTTCTGGATCGCGTAGCCGATGTCGCCGAGGTGCGCGCCGGGCTTGACCTGGTCGATGCCGAGCCACATGCACTCGTAGGTGGTCTGCACGAGGCGCTTCGCGAGGATCGAGCCTTCGCCGACGATGAACATCCGGCTGGTGTCGCCGAAGTAGCCGTTCTTGATCACGGTGATGTCGATGTTCAGCGCGTCGCCGTTCTTGATCACCTTCTCGCCGGGAATGCCGTGGCAGATCACGTCGTTGACCGAGATGCAGGTGGCCTTCGGGTACGGCGGATAGCCGGGCGGCTGGTAGTTCAGCGGCGCGGGGATCGTGCCCTGCTCGTTGAGCATGAATTCGTGACAGAGCCGGTCGAGTTCGGCGGTCGTGATGCCCGCGACGACGTGCGGCGTGATGAAGTCGAGCACTTCGCTCGCGAGACGGCAGGCGACGCGCATCTCGGCGATGTCGTGTTCGTTTTTGAGCGTAATAGCCATCGAGGTATGCCTGGAATGCGGTGAATTGACGGATTATCGCACCTTATGGCGGGCCTCGCAGCCCCTGCCGGCGGTGCCGGTGCGGGTTTTCGCGGATTGTCCGGCCGGCTGCCGCGCGGCAAGCGAAAGTGGCGGGCGACTTGAGAGCCGACAAATCGGCGTGCTATACTCTTTGGCTAAGTCGACATCCAAATGCCGAACATGCCCCGATGTGGGGCGGTATCACGGCGGCATCAGGATGAAAGGCTTGCGGCACGGGCAGTTTCGCACGTGCCGAATCGCAAGCCGGCGCAACCAGGGTGCCGGCCGCGCGGAACGCGCGGCGGTACGGCAGCCGGCTTAAGACCCAACCCTCGTGGAGAATTTACATGGCAGTCACGATGCGCCAAATGCTGGAAGCGGGTGTCCACTTCGGTCACCAGACGCGCTTCTGGAACCCGAAGATGGCTCCGTTCATTTTCGGTCACCGCAACAAGATTCACATCATCAACCTCGAAAAGACGCTGCCGATGTTCACGGACGCACAGAAGTACGTGCGCCAGCTGGCAGCGAACCGCGGCACGATCCTGTTCGTCGGCACGAAGCGCCAGTCGCGTGACACGATCGCCCAGGAAGCGCAACGTGCGGGCATGCCGTACGTCAACGCACGCTGGCTCGGCGGCATGATGACCAACTTCAAGACGCTGAAGGTATCGATCAAGCGCCTGAAGGACATGGAAGCGGCAGTCGAGGCAGGCGAGCTCGAGAAGATGAGCAAGAAGGAAGCGCTGCTGTTCGAACGCGAAATCGCCAAGCTGCAGAAGTCGATCGGCGGCGTGAAGGACATGGGCGGCATTCCGGACGCAATCTTCGTCGTCGACGTCGGCTACCACAAGATCGCCGTCACGGAAGCGAACAAGCTGGGCGTGCCGGTCATCGCCGTGGTCGACACGAACCACTCGCCGGAAGGTGTGGACTACGTGATCCCGGGCAACGACGACTCGAGCAAGGCAGTCGCGCTGTACGCTGAAGGCGTGGCCGACGCGATCCTGGAAGGCCGTGCGAACGCGGTCAACGAAGTGGTCCAGGCAGCGCGTGGCGACGACGAGTACGTCGAGGAAAACGCGTAACTGGCCCCGAGCCGGCGCAAAAAGGGGGCTCTCAACAGGCCCCCTTTTTTTAAGCTTGTGCGCCGGACCTGATCGCGCCGAATCGGCGCGGGTCCGGAAACGATTTTCGGCCGTCCGCGTCCAAGCGGGCGGCGTTGTGAATACAGACTCAAGGAGCGAATGATGGCGGCAATTACCGCAAGCATGGTGGCAGAACTGCGCGCAAAGACCGACGCACCGATGATGGAGTGCAAGAAGGCGCTGACGGAAGCCGACGGCGACCTGGCCAAGGCTGAAGAGCTGCTGCGCGTCAAGCTCGGCAACAAGGCGAGCAAGGCGGCATCGCGCGTGACGGCTGAAGGCGTCGTCGCATCGTTCGTCGGCGGCAACGCAGGCGCGCTGGTCGAGCTGAACTGCGAAACCGACTTCGTCGCGAAGAACGACGACTTCCTCGCATTCTCGAAGACGGTCGCAGAACTCGTCGCGACGCAAAACCCGGCCGACGTGGCAGCGCTGTCGGCACTGCCGCTCGACGGCTCGACGGTCGACGCAGTCCGCCTGGCCCTGATCGGCAAGATCGGCGAGAACGTCTCGATCCGCCGTTTCGTCCGTTTCGAAACCGCGAACAAGATCGCAACGTACCTGCACGGCGCGCGTATCGGCGTGATCGTCGAGTACACGGGTGCGGAAGAGCAGGTCGGCAAGGACGTCGCGATGCACATCGCCGCGATGAAGCCGGTCGCACTGTCGTCGGCCGACGTGCCGGCGGAACTGATCGAGACGGAACGCCGCGTCGCCGAGCAGAAGGCTGCCGAATCGGGCAAGCCGGCTGAAATCGTCGCGAAGATGGTCGACGGCAGCGTCCAGAAGTACCTGAAGGAAGTGTCGCTGCTGAACCAGACGTTCGTGAAGAACGACAAGCAGACGATCGAGCAGATGCTGAAGGCAGCGAACGCGGCCGTGCAGAAGTTCGCGCTGTTCGTCGTCGGCGAAGGCATCGAGAAGCGCCAGGACGACTTCGCCGCCGAAGTGGCCGCGCAAGTCGCAGCAGCAAAGCAGCAGTAAGCAGTCAGGCAGTATCCGCGGCGGGCGTCCGCTCCGCCGCGGCCGGCGGCGCCGCCGGCCGGCCGGGAAACCCGGTCCGGTCGCCGGCGCTTGCCCGAATCAGTATTTCGCCCCTACAGTTCGTGGTTGTCATCCTCTCGTCGCTCGGAAGCCCCTATGTCCAATGCCTATAAACGCGTCCTCCTCAAACTCTCCGGCGAAGCGCTGATGGGCGACGATGCCTTCGGCATCAATCGCGCGACGATCGAACGGATGGTGGCGGATATCGCCGAAGTCGTGGGTCTCGGTACGCAACTCGCGGTCGTGATCGGCGGCGGTAACATTTTCCGCGGTGTCGCGGGCGGTGCGGCCGGCATGGACCGCGCGACGGCCGACTACATGGGGATGCTGGCGACGATGATGAACGCGCTGGCGCTGCAGGACGCGATGCGCCACGCCGGCATCGTCGCGCGCGTGCAGTCCGCGCTGCGCATGGATCAGGTCGTCGAGCCGTACATCCGGCCGCGCGCGATCCGCCAGCTCGAGGAAGGCAAGGTCGTGATCTTCGCGGCCGGCACGGGCAACCCGTTCTTCACGACGGACACGGCCGCCGCGCTGCGCGGTTCGGAAGTGGGCGCCGAGGTCGTTTTGAAGGCGACCAAGGTCGATGGCGTATATTCTGCCGATCCGAAGAAGGATCCGTCGGCCACGCGCTACACGACGATCAGCTTCGACGAGGCGATCAGCCGCAATCTGCAGGTGATGGACGCGACGGCCTTCGCGCTGTGCCGCGACCAGAAGCTGCCGATCCGCGTGTTTTCGATCAACAAGCCGGGCGCGCTCAAGCGCATCGTGCTGGGCGAGGACGAAGGTACGCTCGTCCACGTGTAAACTCCCGCGGATGCGGGCAAGCGGCGCGGGTCGCCGGCCGTGGTGCGTGGCGCACCGGGCGGGGCCCGCGTTCATTGAAGGTTGGAAGGTTCGGAGGTTGAAATGAGTGTCGCTGATGTCAAGAAGGGCGTAGAGCAGAAGATGCAGCGCTCGATCGAAGCGTTCAAGAACGATCTGGCGAAGATCCGTACGGGCCGTGCGCATACCGGTCTGCTCGATCACGTGCAGGTCGACTACTACGGTTCGATGGTGCCGATCTCGCAGGTTGCGAACCTGACGCTCGTCGACGCACGCACGATCGGCGTGCAGCCGTGGGAAAAGAACATGGTCGCGAAGGTCGAGAAGGCCATCCGCGAAGCCGATCTGGGCCTGAACCCGGCCACGGCCGGCGACCTGATCCGCGTGCCGATGCCCGCGCTGACGGAAGAGCGCCGCCGCGAGCTGACCAAGGTGGTCAAGAGCGAAGGCGAAACGGCCAAGGTCGCGATCCGCAACCTGCGCCGCGACGCGAACGAAGCGCTCAAGAAGCTCGTGAAGGACAAGGAAATCTCGGAAGACGACGAGCGCCGTGCGAGCGACGACGTGCAGAAGCTGACCGACAAGCACGTCGCCGAAGTCGACAAGCTCGTGCAGAGCAAGGAAGCCGAGATCATGACGGTCTGACGACCGTCCTCGCGCGCCGCCTTCTTCCCGCATTACTGTCTCAACGGCCATGACCTATACCAGCTCTACCGTTCGCGTGCCTGACGTCGGCGCCGTGCCGCGTCATATCGCGATCATCATGGACGGCAACGGCCGTTGGGCGACCGAACGCCGCTTGCCGCGCGTCGCGGGGCACACCCGCGGCGTCGACGCCGTGCGGTCGGTGGTCGAAGGCTGCGCGCGCGCCGGCGTCGAATACCTGACGCTGTTCGCGTTCAGTTCGGAAAACTGGCGCCGGCCGAACGACGAAGTGTCGTTCCTGATGCGGCTGTTCATCACCGCGCTCGAGCGCGAGATCGGCAAGCTGCATGCGAACGGGATCCGCCTGCGCGTCGTGGGCGATCTCGAGCGTTTCGAGCCGCGCATCCGCGAACTGATCCGCCGCGCCGAAACCAAGACGGCGCGCAACACCCGCCTGACCCTGACGATCGCCGCGAACTACGGCGGCCGCTGGGACATCCTGCAGGCGACGAAGAAACTCGTCGAGCAGGCCGTGCGCGAGGGCCGCGAGGTCGAGGTGACCGAAGACGCGTTCGCGCCGCACCTGGCGATGGCCTATGCGCCGGAGCCCGATCTCTTCATCCGCACCGGCGGCGAGCAGCGCGTCAGCAATTTCCTGCTGTGGCAGCTCGCGTACGCCGAATTCTATTTCACCGACAAATACTGGCCGGATTTCGACGGCGCGGCGCTGGCCGACGCGATCGCGTCGTATACCGAGCGCGAGCGCCGTTTCGGGCGCACCAGCGCGCAGCTCGAACCGCAATCGCAGAACGCCGATTCCCTTTCATGCTGAAGACCCGTGTGATCACGGCGGTCGTGATGCTGGCCGTGTTGCTGCCGGTGACGCTGTTCGCGCCGCTCGCGGCCTTCGGCGCGCTGATCGGCGTCGTGCTCGTGTTCGCCGCGTGGGAATGGGCGCGCCTGCTGAAGCTCGGCGCGGCCGGTTCGGTCGTCTATGCGATCGTCGCGGCGCTGGCGCTCGCGGCGACCGCGCCGCTCGGCGTCGAGGCCGCTTCGTCCCGTCCCCTTTTCATGGCAGCCGGCGTGTTCTGGCTGCTGGTCGGCCCGTTCTCGCTGCGGCGCAAGCCCGAACTCGCGGCCGGCGTGTGGCGGCCGTTCCTGCTCGCGGCCGGGCTCGTGGTGTTCGCGGCCTGCTGGCACGCGGTCGTCGCGGCGCGTGCGCAGGGCGTTCCGTTCGTGCTCTCGCTGCTGCTGGTCGTGTGGCTGGCCGATATCGGTGCATATTTCGCGGGCAAGGCCTTCGGAAAGCGTAAACTGGCCGTGACGATCAGCCCCGGGAAGAGCTGGGAAGGCGCGATCGGCGGCTGGCTCGCCGTGATGGTCGTCGCGGGAGCCGCGATGGCCGCGCACTGGTTCGAGCCGACCCTGTTTTCCGCATTCGCGACGCGCTACGGCATGCCCGGCGCGTGGGCCGCGCTGACGCTGCTGGTTGCGTACAGCGTGATCGGCGACCTGTTCGAGTCGCTGCTCAAGCGTCAGGCGGGCGTGAAGGATTCGAGCGGCCTGCTGCCCGGTCACGGCGGCGTGCTCGACCGCGTCGACGCGCTGCTGCCGGTGCTGCCGCTCGCAATGCTGCTGCTTGGTTAAACCACTATTTCTGTTATGCAAAAACGTCTGACACTGCTCGGTTCCACGGGCTCGATCGGAGACAGCACGCTCGACGTGGTCGCCCGCCATCCCGAGCGTTTCTCGGTCTATGCGTTGACCGCGCACCGCAATGGCGACAAGCTCGTCGAGCAGTGCCTGCGCTTCGCACCCGAAGTCGCGGTGGTCGGCGATGCGAACACGGCGGCGCACGTCGAGGCGAAGCTGCGCGCGGCGGGCAGCAAGACCACGGTGCTGTACGGGCCGCAGGCGCTCGTCGACGTGTCGAACAGCGACGGCTGCGACACGGTCGTCGCGGCGATCGTCGGCGCGGCCGGCCTCGCGCCGAGCCTGGCGGCCGCGCGCGCCGGCAAGCGCATCCTGCTCGCGAACAAGGAATCGCTCGTGATGTCGGGCGCGATCTTCATGGACGCCGTGCGCGACCACGGCGCGATCCTGCTGCCGGTCGACAGCGAACACAACGCGATCTTCCAGTGCATGCCGCGCGACGCGAACGAGCACGGCGGGATCTCGAAGATCATCCTGACCGCGTCGGGCGGCCCGTTCCGCACGCGCGAGCCGGCCACGCTCGTCGACGTGACGCCGGACGAGGCCTGCAAGCACCCGAACTGGGTGATGGGCCGCAAGATTTCCGTCGATTCCGCGACGATGATGAACAAGGGCCTCGAAGTGATCGAGGCGCACTGGATCTTCGCCCTGCCGGGCGACCGGATCGACGTGCTGATCCACCCGCAGAGCGTGATCCATTCGCTTGTGTCGTACCGCGACGGCTCGGTGCTCGCGCAGCTCGGCAACCCCGACATGCGTACGCCGATCGCGCACGCGCTGGCGTTCCCGGAGCGCGTCGACGCCGGCGTCGAGCAGCTCGACCTCGCGCAGATCGCCCAGCTGTCGTTCGAGAAGCCCGACTACACGCGCTTCCCGTGCCTCGCGCTCGCGCTGAAGGCGCTCGAGGAGGGCGGCATCGCGAGCGCCGCGTTGAACGCGGCGAACGAAATCGCGGTCGAAGCGTTTCTCGAGCGCCGGATCGGCTTCATGGCGATCGCGGCGACGGTCGACGCGGTGCTCAACGCACTGCCGAACCGCAACCCGAACGGGCTCGACGACGTCCTTGCGGCGGATGCCGAGGCACGCCGCCTCGCCGCCGAGATCATTGCGAAAGCGCCTGCGCCACGCGTGGAGCGCACTGTCTGAATGAGGTGCTCATGAACGTGCTGGTCGAACTGATCGCGTTTGCGGTGGCGATCGGGGTGCTGGTCGTCGTGCATGAGTACGGACATTATCGCGTCGCGCGCTGGTGCGGCGTGAAGGTGCTGCGTTTCTCGATCGGCTTCGGCCAGCCCGTCGCGCGCTGGGTCAGCCGCAGGACGGGCACCGAATGGACGCTCTCCGCGCTGCCGCTCGGCGGCTACGTGAAGATGCTCGACGAGCGCGAGCCGGGGGCGGGCGTCAAACCCGAGGAGCTCGGCCAGGCGTTCAACCGGCAATCGGTGTTCAAGCGCATCGCGATCGTCGCCGCCGGCCCGATCGCGAACTTCCTGTTGGCAATCGTCCTGTTTTCCGCCGTATTCGCGACCGGCGTGACCGAGCCGGCCGCGGTGCTCGCGCCGCCGGCCGCCGGCACGGCGGCGGCCCGCGCGGGCTTCGACGGCAGCGAGACGATCGTGTCCATTCGCGACGCACAGGGCGGAGACGCCGTGCCGGTGCGCTCGTGGTCGGACCTGCGCTGGAAGCTGCTGGCCGCCGCGTTCGATCATCGCGAGGTCGTGCTCGGCGCGCGCGACGGAGGCGCGGCGACGTTCGACTTTCGCGTCGACCTGCGCAATGTTCCCGAAAGCGCGCTCGACGACGATTTCATGCTGCACCTGGGCTTCGAGACCGGCGGCGGCGCGCTGTCGGTGGCGTCGGTGCAGCCCGGCAGCGCGGCCGAGCAGGCGGGTCTGAAGGCCGGCGACAAGCTGCTCGCGCTCGACGGCAAGCCCATCGGCGGTGCCACGCGCTTCATCGACGCGGTGAAGCACCATGCGGGCCAGGCGGTCGAACTGCAGATCGAGCGCGGCGGTGCGTCCCGGACGGTGTCGATCGTGCCGCAGGCGCAGCGCGACGACGAAACGGGGCAGCAGGTCGGCCGCATCGGCGCGGCGCTGTCGATGCACACGCCGTCGGTGGACGTGCGCTACGGGCCGATCGAGAGCCTGCGGCTCGGCGCGCACCGCACGTGGGACATCGCCGTGTATTCGCTGAGGATGTTCGGGCGGATGATCACGGGCGATGCGTCGCTGAAGAACCTGTCCGGCCCGGTGACGATTGCGGACTACGCGGGCAAGAGCGCGCGGCTCGGTCCGTCGGCCTTCCTGTCGTTCCTCGCCCTTGTCAGCATTAGCCTCGGGGTGCTGAACTTGCTGCCGATTCCCGTTTTGGACGGGGGGCATCTGTTATATTATCTGGTTGAAGCCGCGACCGGGAAAGCCGTATCGGAGCGCTGGCAGCTGATTCTGCAAAGAGCCGGGTTGATCTGCATCGTCGCGTTGTCGGCGATCGCGCTGTTCAACGACCTGGCTCGGTTAATCCATTTCTGAAGCGTCAGGCGGCGGCCAGTCGGCCGCCGCCTGATTTGATGCAGCTAAATATTGGGGATGCACGTTGTTCAAACCTCATCGCTTTGTACCTAAGACAGTTGCAGCGGCCGCGCTCGCCGCGCACGGCCTCGCGGCGCATGCAGCGGCACCGTTCGTGGTGCAAGACATCAAGATCGAGGGGTTGCAGCGCGTCGAAGCCGGTTCGGTGTTCGCCTACCTGCCGATCAAGCAGGGCGATACCTTCACCGACGACAAGGCATCCGAAGCAATCCGCGCGCTGTACGCGACGGGCTTCTTCAACGACGTGCGCATCGCCACTCAGGGCAACGTCGTGATCGTGCAGGTGCAGGAGCGTCCGGCCATCGCGTCGATCGACTTCACCGGCACGAAGGAATTCGACAAGGACAACCTGACGAAGGCGCTGCGCGCGGTGGGTCTGGCCGATGGCCGCTACTACGACAAGGCGCTCGTCGACAAGGCGGAGCAGGAGCTCAAGCGTCAGTACCTGACGCGCGGCTTCTATGCGGCCGAGGTCAAGACGACGATCACGCCGGTCGACGCGAACCGCGTGTCGATCCTGTTCGCGGTCGCCGAAGGCCCGAGCGCGAAGATCCGCCAGATCAACTTCATTGGCAACAAGGCGTTCAGCACCAGCACGCTGCGCGACGAAATGCAGCTGTCGACGCCGAACTGGTTCTCCTGGTACACGAAGAACGACCTGTACTCGAAGGAAAAGCTCACGGGCGACCTCGAGGCCGTGCGCTCGTACTACCTGAACCGCGGCTACCTCGAGTTCAACATCGAATCGACGCAGGTGTCGATCTCGCCCGACAAGAAGGACATGTACCTGACGGTCACGCTGCACGAAGGCGAGCCGTACACGGTGTCGGGCATCAAGCTGTCGGGCAACCTGCTCGATCGCGAAGCCGAACTGAACAAGCTGATCAAGATCAAGCCGGGCGATCGCTTCTCGGCCGAAAAGCTGCAGCAAACGACGAAGTCGATCGTCGACAAACTCGGCGAATACGGCTACGCATTCGCGACCGTCAACGCGCAGCCGGACATCGACCAGGCGAACCACAAGGTGAACCTGAACCTCGTCGTCGATCCGAGCCGCCGCGTGTACGTGCGCCGCATCAACGTGGTCGGCAACACGCGCACGCGCGACGAAGTCGTGCGCCGCGAAATGCGCCAGCTCGAAAGCTCGTGGTTCGATTCGAACCGCCTCGCGCTGTCGAAGGACCGCGTGAACCGTCTCGGCTACTTCACCAACGTCGACGTCACGACGGTGCCGGTCGAAGGCACGAACGACCAGGTCGACGTGAACGTGAAGGTCGACGAAAAGCCGACCGGCGCGATCACGCTGGGCGCGGGCTTCTCGTCGACGGACAAGGTGGTGCTGTCGGCCGGCGTGTCGCAGGACAACGTGTTCGGCTCGGGCACGAGCCTGTCGGTGAACGTCAACACCGCGAAGAGCTACCGCACGCTGACCGTCACGCAGGTCGACCCGTACTTCACGGTCGACGGCATCAAGCGGATCACGGACGTCTACTACCGCACGTACCAGCCGCTCTACTATTCGACCAGCTCGAGCTTCCGGATCATCAGCGCGGGCGGCAACCTGAAGTTCGGCATCCCGTTCTCGGAAGTCGACACCGTCTACTTCGGCGCGGGCTTCGAGCAGAACCGTCTCGACGTCGACTCGAACACGCCGCAGAGCTACCAGGATTACGTGAACGAGTTCGGCCGCGTGTCGAACACGGTGCCGCTGACGGTGGCATGGTCGCGCGACGCACGTGACAGCGCGCTGATCCCGAGCCGCGGCTACTTCACGCAGGCGAACGTCGAATACGGCGTACCGGTCGGCAAGATCCAGTACTACAAGGCCGACCTGCAGGCGCAGTACTACTATTCGTTCTCGCGCGGTTTCATCCTGGGCCTGAACCTGCAAGGCGGCTACGGTAACGGCATCGGCAACCCGTACCCGATCTTCAAGAACTACTACGCGGGCGGTATCGGCTCCGTGCGTGGCTACGAGCCGAGCTCGCTGGGCCCGCGCGACACGAAGACGAACGACCCGATCGGCGGTTCGAAGATGGTGGTCGGCAACATCGAGCTGACGTTCCCGCTGCCGGGCACCGGCTACGACCGCACGCTGCGCGTGTTCACGTTCCTCGACGGCGGTAACGTATGGGGCAACGCGCCGGGCGGCACGAGTACCGGCGCGAACGGCCTGCGTTACGGCTACGGTGTGGGTCTCGCGTGGATCTCGCCGATCGGCCCGCTGAAGCTGAGCCTCGGCTTCCCGCTGCAGAAGCACGAAGGCGACCAGTACCAGAAATTCCAGTTCCAGATCGGGACGGCGTTCTGATCGAACGCATGACAACAGTAACGAGAGGGTAATTTTGCTAACCGGTAAGTTTTCGAAACGAGTGATGTGTGCGCTGACCGTTGCGCTGGCCTTGGGCGCGGCGACGGCGCATGCTCAGGACGTCGCCCGCATCGCGGCGGTCAATTCGGATCGGATCCTGCGCGAGTCGGCGCCCGCCAAGGCGGCGCAGACGAAGCTCGAAGCCGAGTTCGCGAAGCGCGACAAGGATCTGCAGGACCTCGCGGCGCGCCTGAAGTCGATGTCCGATTCGCTGGACAAGAACGGTGCGTCGCTGTCGGCGGCCGATCGCGCGCAGAAGCAGCGCGATCTCGCGCAGCTCGATACCGACTTCCAGCGCAAGCAGCGCGAGTTTCGCGAAGACCTGAACCAGCGCCGCAACGAGGAGCTCGCGGCCGTGCTGGAGCGCGCGAACAAGGTCATCAAGCAGATCGCCGAGCAGCAGAATTACGACCTGATCGTGCAGGAAGCCGTGTACGTCAGCCCGCGCATCGACATCACCGACAAGGTGCTCAAGGCGCTCGCGTCCGGCTCGACGAACTGAACGGAGCAGACGACGAATGGCATTGACGCTTGAGGCACTCGTAACGCGGTTCGGCGGCGAGATCGCCGGCGACGCCCAGTGCAAGGTGGGCGGCCTCGCGCCGCTCGACCAGGCAGGCCCTCAGCAACTCGCGTTTCTCGCGAACCCGAAGTACCTGTCGCAGGTCGAGACGACCCGCGCCGGCGCGGTGCTGATCGCGCCGAAGGATCTCGAAAAGCTGGGCGCGGCCGCGAGCGGCCGCAATTTCATCGTGACGCCGAATCCGTACGCGTACTTCGCGCGCGTCGCGCAGATGTTCATCGATCTCGCCACGCCGCCGCGCGCGGCCGGCGTGCATCCGAGCGCGACGATCGATCCGGCCGCGCAGGTCGCCGCGAGTGCGGTGATCGGCCCGCACGTGACGGTCGAGGCCGGCGCGGTGATCGAAGACGACGTGCAGCTCGACGCGAACGTGTTCGTCGGCCGCGGCACGACGATCGGCGCCGGCTCGCACCTGTATCCGAACGCCTCGGTGTACCACGGCTGCAAGATCGGCCCGCGCGCGATCATCCACGCGGGCGCCGTGATCGGCTCCGACGGCTTCGGCTTCGCGCCGGATTTCGTCGGCGATGGCGACGCGCGCACCGGCAGCTGGGTCAAGATTCCGCAGGTCGGCGGCGTGTCGATCGGCCCGGACGTCGAGATCGGCGCGAACACGACGATCGACCGCGGCGCGATGGCGGACACCGTCATCGAGGAATGCGTGAAGATCGACAACCAGGTGCAGATCGCGCACAACTGCCGGATCGGCGCCTACACGGTGATCGCCGGCAAGGCGGGTATCGCGGGCAGCACGACGATTGGCCGTCACTGCATGATCGGCGGCGCGGCGGGGATCGCCGGCCACGTGACGCTCGGCGACTATGTCATCATCACGGCGAATTCGGGCGTGTCGAAGTCGCTGCCGAAGGCCGGCATCTACACGAGCGCGTTCCCGGCCGTCGACCACGGCGAATGGAACCGGAGCGCCGCGCTCGTGCGCAACCTCGACAAGCTGCGCGACCGCATCAAGGCGCTCGAAACCGCGCTGGCCGCCCAGGGCGGCACGGACGCCTGACCGACACCATGCGAGACCACGAACCGGGCACGGCCAGCGCATCCGGCCCGGTTTGCCAGACTGGGCCGCACGGCGGCCCGCTTCAGCCTTTGCATCACCACCGCGCAGCCTCTGCGTGAGACGAACCATCATGAGCACTGAAAAAATCAATCTCGACATCCACAAGATCCTCACGCTGCTGCCGCATCGCTATCCGATTCTGCTCGTCGATCGCGTGCTCGAACTCGAGCCGCACAAGGGGATCAAAGCGCTGAAGAACGTGTCGATCAACGAGCCGTTCTTCCAGGGACACTTCCCGAAGCGGCCGGTGATGCCGGGTGTGCTGATCCTCGAGGCGCTCGCTCAGGCGGCCGCGCTGCTGACGTTCTCGGAAGAGCAGCCGAAGGATCCGGAAAACACGCTGTACTACTTCGTCGGGATCGACGGCGCGCGCTTCAAGCGCGTGGTCGAACCGGGCGACCAGCTGATTCTGAACGTGACGTTCGAACGTTACATCCGCGGCATCTGGAAGTTCAAGGCGGTGGCGGAAGTGGACGGCAAAGTGGCGGCGGAAGCCGAACTGATGTGCACGGTCAAGACGGCCGACGCGGCGCCCTGAGCGACGCGGCACGCATGGGTAACGTAACGCGGGCAACGCGACACATCACATCGAGAGGCAACGGCGCATGACCAGGATTCATCCTACCGCGATCGTCGAACCGGGCGCACAGATCGACGAGTCCGTCGAGATCGGGCCGTACGCGATCGTCGGGCCGCACGTCACGATCGGCGCGCGCACGACCATCGGCTCGCACAGCGTGATCGAAGGTCACACGACGCTCGGCGAGGACAACCGCATCGGCCATTACGCGTCGGTGGGCGGCCGTCCGCAGGACATGAAGTACAAGGACGAGCCGACGAAGCTCGTGATCGGCAACCGCAACACGATCCGCGAATTCACGACGATCCACACCGGCACCGTGCAGGACGTCGGCGTGACGACGCTCGGCGACGACAACTGGATCATGGCCTATGTGCACATCGGCCATGACTGCCGCGTCGGCAACAACGTGATCCTGTCGAGCAACGCGCAGATGGCCGGTCACGTCGAGATCGGCGACTTCGCGATCGTCGGCGGGATGTCGGGCGTGCACCAGTTCGTGCGCATCGGCGCGCACTCGATGCTGGGCGGCGCCTCGGCGCTCGTGCAGGACGTGCCGCCGTTCGTGATCGCGGCCGGCAACAAGGCCGAGCCGCACGGCATCAACGTCGAAGGCCTGCGCCGGCGCGGTTTCTCGCCCGACGCGATCTCGGCGCTGCGCAGCGCGTACCGCCTGCTGTACAAGAACGGCCTGTCGCTCGAGGAAGCGAAGGTGCAGTTGCGCGAGCTGGCGGCCGCGGGCGGCGAGGGCGACGCAGCGGTCACCGCGCTCGTCGAGTTCATCGACGCGTCCCAACGCGGCATCATCCGCTAAGCGATGTCGCTCCCGACCAATCAGCTCCGGCTCGCGATGGTGGCCGGCGAGCCGTCGGGCGACCTGCTCGCGGCGTCGCTGCTCGGCGGGCTTCAGGCGCGGCTGCCCGCATCGACCCGCTACTACGGGATCGGCGGGCAGCGGATGCTCGCGCACGGCTTCGACTCGCACTGGCAGATGGACAAGCTGACGGTGCGCGGCTACGTCGAGGCGCTGGGCCAGATTCCCGAGATCCTGCGGATTCGCGGCGAGCTGAAGCGCCAGCTCCTCGCGGAGCGGCCCGACGCCTTCATCGGCGTCGACGCACCCGATTTCAACTTCAGCGTGGAGCAGGCCGCGCGCGACGCGGGCATCCCGTCGATCCACTTCGTGTGCCCGTCGATCTGGGCGTGGCGCGGCGGGCGGATCAAGAAGATCGCGAAGTCCGTCGACCACATGCTGTGCCTGTTCCCGTTCGAGCCGGCGATCCTCGACAAGGCGGGCGTCGCGTCGACGTATGTCGGCCACCCGCTGGCCGACGAGATTCCGCTCGAGCCCGACACGCACGGCGCGCGCATCGCGCTCGGCCTGCCGGCCGAAGGCCCCGTGATCGCGGTGCTGCCGGGCAGCCGGCGCTCGGAGATCGGGCTGATCGGCCCGACGTTCTTCGCCGCGATGGCGCTGATGCAGCAGCGCGAGCCCGGCGTGCGGTTCGTGATGCCGGCGGCGACGCCCGCGCTGCGCGAACTGCTGCAGCCGCTCGTCGACGCCCATCCGCAACTCGCGCTGACGATCACCGACGGCCGCTCGCAGGTCGCGATGACGGCCGCCGACGCGATCCTCGTGAAGAGCGGCACCGTCACGCTGGAAGCCGCGCTGCTGAAGAAGCCGATGGTGATCTCGTACAAGGTGCCCTGGCTGACCGGACAGATCATGCGCCGGCAGGGCTATCTGCCGTACGTCGGCTTGCCGAACATCCTGGCGGGGCGCTTCGTCGTGCCCGAGCTGCTGCAGCATTTCGCGACGCCCGAGGCGCTCGCCGATGCGACGCTCACGCAGCTGCGCGACGACGCGAACCGCCGCACGCTGACCGAAGTGTTTACTGAAATGCATCTCTCGCTGCGGCAGAACACGGCCGCGAAGGCGGCCGAAGCGGTCGTGCGCGTACTCGAGCAACGCAAGGGGCGCGCATGACGGCCGCCCGTGCACCACGCCGCAGCGCGTCGATCGACGTGCAGGGCGGTTTCGACTTCAGCCGGCCCGACGAGATCGTCTGCGGCGTCGACGAAGCGGGCCGCGGCCCGCTCGCGGGGCCGGTGGTCGCCGCAGCTGTGATCCTCGATCCCGCGCAGCCGATCGACGGGCTCGACGATTCGAAGGCGCTGTCCGCGAAAAAGCGCGACGCGCTGTACGACCTGATCGTCGCGCGCTCGCGCGCGTATTGCGTCGCGTCGGCCAGCGTCGACGAGATCGACACGCTCAACATCCTGCACGCGACGATGCTCGCGATGAAGCGGGCCGTCGAAGGCCTGTCGGTGCTGCCGACGCTCGCGCAGATCGACGGCAACCGCTGCCCGACGCTGATGGTGCGTGCCGAGGCGATCGTCAGCGGCGACGCGCTCGTGCCGAGCATCTCGGCCGCGTCGATCCTCGCGAAGGTCGCGCGTGACCGCATGCTCGTCGAGCTGCACGAACGCTTCCCGGTGTACGGGTTCAACGAGCATGCGGGCTACGGCACCGAGAAACATCTTGCCGCGCTGCGCGAGCACGGCCCGTGCGAAGCGCATCGGCGCTCGTTCGCACCCGTGCGCGCGGCACTCGACCTGATTCGATGAAAAGCATTACTTCCCGCGACAACCCGCTGTACAAGCGCCTGAAGGCGCTTGCGGGTTCGACGTCCCAGCAGCGCCGCGGCGGCCAGGCGCTGCTCGAAGGTTTTCACCTCGCCAGCGCGTATCTCGATACGGGCGCGATACCCGAGCTGTGCGTCGCCACCGAAGGCGCGCTCGCGCACGACGAAGCGCAGGCGATCATCGCGCGCGTCGACGCGCAGCGGGTCGTCACGCTGCCCGATGCGCTGTTCGGACAACTGTCGAACGTGGTGAGCGGCGTCGGTTTCCTGCTGCTCGTCGAGCGTCCCGCGCAGCCGCTGCCGGAGCGTGTCACGCACACGTCGGTCGTGCTCGACGGCGTGCAGGACGCCGGCAACGTCGGCTCGATCCTGCGCAGCGCGGCCGCGGCCGGTGTGCGGCACGTGTTCTGCGCGCCGGGCACCGCCTATGCGTGGTCGTCGAAGGTGCTGCGCTCGGGAATGGGCGCGCACTTCCTGCTGTCGATCCACGAGGATGTCGAGGCCGGCGCGCTCGCGGAACGCCTCGACGTGCCGGTCGCGCTGACCGATTCGCACGGCGCGCAGGCGATCTACGACTGCGACCTGGCCGGGCCCGTCGCATGGGTGTTCGGCAACGAGGGCGCCGGCGTGTCGGCGTTCTGGCGCAATGCGGCCACGCATCGCGTGACGATCCCGCAACCGGGCGGCATGGAGTCGCTGAATGTGGCGGCAGCGGCGGCGGTGTGCCTGTTCGAGCAGGTGCGGCAGCAGCGGTGCGCGTGACATGACGACGTGACGCGCGGCGTTGCCCGCGCGGTATCCCGCACCACGAAACAAGGCCGCGTTCGACGCGGCCTTGTTGCTTCTGGCGACGGCGGCCCGAAGGCCACCCGTGCGCCGGTCGTCAGTACGACTGCCGGTCGAGGCGGATTTCCTGCAGGATCGTCGTCGCGATCTCCTCGATCGACTTGTGCGTCGACGACAGCCACTTGATCCCTTCGCGGCGCATCATCGCCTCGGCCTCGTTGATCTCGTAGCGGCAATTCTCGGGCGCCGCGTACTTGCTGCCGGGGCGGCGCTCGTTGCGGATCTCCGACAGGCGCTGCGGATCGATCGATAGCCCGAACAGCTTGTCGCGATGCGGCGACAGCGCCGACGGCAGCTTGCCGCGCTCGAAGTCTTCCGGAATCAGCGGATAGTTGGCGGCCTTCACGCCGTACTGCATCGCGAGATACAGGCTCGTCGGCGTCTTGCCGCTGCGCGACACGCCGACCAGGATCACGTCGGCTTCCGACAGGTTGCGGTTCGACTGGCCGTCGTCGTGCGCGAGCGAGAAGTTGATCGCCTCGATCCGCGTCTTGTATTCCTCGGTATCGGCGTTCTGGTGGCCGCGGCCCATCGCGTGGCTCGACTTCAGCTCCAGTTCCTGCTCGAGCGGCTCGACGAAGCGCTGGAACATGTCCAGCACGAGCGCGTTCGAGCGCTTGACGATGTCGTTCGACTCGCTGTCGACGAGCGTCGTGAACACGATCGCGCGGCGGCCGTCGTGCACCGCGGCTTCGTTGATCTTCTCGACGGTCGAAAAGGCCTTGTCGAGCGAGTCGACGAACGGCACGCGCACGAGGCGGAATTTCTGGTCGAACTGGGAGAGGATCGAGTGCGCGAAGGTTTCGGCAGTGATCCCGGTGCCGTCGGAGACGATGAAAACGGTAGGCAGCATGAATCTGGGCGTCGAGCGTGAAGGGCGGTTGCGCGGGCGGCTGGAGGTCCGCCTCCAGGCACAGTGACAAGGTCGCGCCACATCCGGCAGCCGGCACGGTAGAATAGCGGCAACCTGTTGGATAAGCAATTGCGGGGGCGGGGTGCGAACGGCACGCCAGGCTTGCCGCGAGCGTTCCAGAACTCCCGGCAAGTTCGGCGATTCGTCTGAATATATCGCCCTTCTGCCGGGATTTTTGCAAATCGGGTCGGAAGATTTCCCGCCTGCGATTGTTTCTCCAACAGGTTGCGCAAGACGCGCCGCGCCTTTTTGCAAGCGCCCGCGTCCGAGCCCACTTGCGCAATCGAGCATTTTTTTCACACTTAGGGGCTTGTATGACTAACGCAGCAAACGTCGCAAAGGACCAGGCGTATGTAATCCCGTTCGAGCAGTTGCGGATGACCGATGTGGAGATCGTGGGCGGCAAGAATGCGTCGCTCGGCGAGATGATCAGCCAGCTTTCCGAAGCAGGCGTTCGCGTACCCACCGGTTTCGCCACGACCGCGCTCGCATTCCGCGATTTCCTCAAGCACAACGATCTGACCGATCGCATCGCCAAGCGTCTCGAGTCGCTCGACATCGACGACGTGAAGGCGCTCGCCGAAGCCGGTGCCGAAATCCGCAAGTGGATCGTCGACGCGCCGCTGCAGGCACGTCTCGAGGAGGAAATCCGCGCACAGTTCGAAATCCTGAAGAACGGCTCGCCGGGCGAGCTGTCGTTCGCCGTGCGTTCGTCCGCGACCGCGGAAGACCTGCCCGACGCGTCGTTCGCCGGCCAGCAGGAGTCGTACCTGAACGTCGTCGGCATCGACGACGTGCTCGACCGCATGAAGCACGTGTTCGCGTCGCTGTACAACGACCGCGCGATCTCGTATCGCGTGCACAAGGGTTTCACGCACGCTGAAGTCGCGCTGTCGGCCGGTGTGCAGCGCATGGTCCGCTCGGACGTCGGCGCGGCCGGCGTGATGTTCACGATCGACACCGAATCGGGTTTCAAGGACGCCGTGTTCATCACGTCGAGCTACGGCCTGGGCGAAACCGTCGTGCAGGGCGCCGTGAACCCGGACGAGTTCTACGTGTTCAAGACGACGCTCGCACAGGACAAGTACCCGATCATCCGCCGCTCGATCGGCTCGAAGCTGATCAAGATGGAATTCACGCAGCCGGGCGAGCCGGGCCGCGTGAAGACGGTCGACGTGCCGCACGAGCAGCGCAACCGCTACTCGATCACCGACGAAGACGTGATCGAGCTCGCGAAGTACGCGGTCATCATCGAGAAGCACTACCAGCGTCCGATGGACATCGAGTGGGGCAAGGACGGCCGCGACGGCAAGATCTTCATCCTGCAGGCGCGTCCGGAAACGGTGAAGAGCCAGGCGAGCGGCAAGGCCGAGCAGCGCTTCAAGCTGAAGGGCCAGTCGCAGGTGCTGGCAACGGGCCGCGCGATCGGCCAGAAGATCGGCGCGGGCCCCGTGCGCGTGATCCAGGACCCGTCGGAAATGGAACGCGTGCAGCCGGGCGACGTGCTGGTCGCGGACATGACCGACCCGAACTGGGAGCCGGTGATGAAGCGTGCGGCCGCGATCGTCACGAACCGTGGCGGCCGGACCTGCCACGCGGCGATCATCGCGCGCGAGCTCGGCGTGCCGGCAGTCGTCGGCTGCGGCGACGCAACCGACATCCTGAAGGACGGCGCGCTCGTCACGGTGTCGTGCGCGGAAGGCGACGAAGGCAAGATCTACGACGGGCTGCTCGAGACGGAAGTCACGGAAGTGCAGCGCGGCGAACTGCCGGAAATCCCGGTCAAGATCATGATGAACGTCGGCAACCCGCAGCTCGCGTTCGACTTCTCGCAACTGCCGAACGGTGGTGTTGGCCTCGCGCGTCTCGAGTTCATCATCAACAACAATATCGGCGTGCACCCGAAGGCGATCCTCGAGTACCCGAACATCGACCAGGACCTGAAGAAGGCGGTCGAGAGCGTCGCGCGCGGTCACGCGTCGCCGCGCCAGTTCTACGTCGACAAGCTGACGGAAGGCGTCGCGACGATCGCCGCGGCGTTCTATCCGAAGCCCGTGATCGTGCGTCTGTCCGACTTCAAGTCGAACGAGTACAAGAAGCTGATCGGCGGTTCGCGCTACGAGCCGGACGAGGAAAACCCGATGCTGGGCTTCCGCGGCGCGTCGCGCTACATCGCCGAGGACTTCGCGCAGGCGTTCGAGATGGAATGCCGTGCACTGAAGCGCGTGCGCGACGAGATGGGCCTGACCAACGTCGAGATCATGGTGCCGTTCGTGCGTACCGTGAAGCAGGCGGAGCGTGTCGTCGGCCTGCTCGAGAAGTTCGGCCTGAAGCGCGGCGAGAACGGCCTGCGCCTCGTGATGATGTGCGAAGTCCCGACCAACGCGATCCTCGCCGAAGAGTTCCTCGAGCACTTCGACGGTTTCTCGATCGGTTCGAACGACCTCACGCAGCTCACGCTCGGCCTCGACCGCGACTCGGGCATGGAACTGCTGGCCGTCGACTTCGACGAACGCGACCCGGCCGTCAAGTTCCTGCTCAAGCGCGCGATCGATACCTGCCGCAAGATGGGCAAGTACGTCGGCATCTGCGGCCAGGGCCCGTCCGATCACCCGGACTTCGCGCAATGGCTGACCGACGAAGGCATCGTGTCGATCTCGCTGAACCCGGACACGATCATCGATACGTGGCAAGCGCTCGCCAACCGGAAGTAACGGTCGGTAACGCTTATTCGGCGCAAGCGCGGTACGCCGCGCTTGTGTTGAAGGCAAAATGCAAGGTTCGTGTTATAAACACCCCGGTAAGCGCCGGGGTGTTTTTTTTCGTCGGTACGCGCCGCGTTGCGTCATGCGTGTCGACCGCGACCCACGGGCGCGCGCAGCGAATATAGTGAGCAGCGGGGACGTTTTTCGGGAGACCACAATGATGTCGGGGCATCTGTTCTGGTGGGTCGGAGTCGGCGTGCTGGTCGTCGCCGAATTGCTGACCGGCACGTTCTATCTGCTGATGATCGCGCTCGGCTTTCTCGCGGGCGCGCTGCTGCAGCTCGCCGGTTTCGCGCCGCACGTGCAGTTCGGTGCGGCCGCCGTGGTCGCGATCGTCGCGATGATCGTGCTGCGCCGCTCGGGGCTCGGGCGCAAGCAGAAACGCGACACGTCGACGAATCCGGACGTCAATCTCGATATCGGCGCGACCGTCACGGTCGATGCGTGGCATGACGGCCGCGCGCGCGTGCAGTATCGCGGCGCCGACTGGGACGTCGAACTCGCGGCCGGCGAACGCGACGATGCACGCGTGTATCAGGTGCGTGCCGTGCGCGGCAACAGTCTCGTCGTCGTCGCGAAACCCGCGGGCTGATCGTCCACTGATACAACAAGGAGGGAATATTTCATGGATTCGCTGATCATCTGGGTCGTCCTGCTCGTCATCGCCATCGTGATCGTGTCGAAGACGGTGAAGATCGTGCCGCAGCAGCATGCGTGGGTGCTCGAACGCTTCGGGCGCTATCACGCGACGCTGTCGCCCGGTCTCAATATCGTGCTGCCGTTCGTCGACCGGATCGCCTACCGGCACGTGCTGAAGGAAATTCCGCTCGACGTGCCGAGCCAGGTCTGCATCACGCGCGACAACACGCAGCTGCAGGTCGACGGCGTGCTGTACTTCCAGGTGACCGATCCGATGAAGGCGTCGTACGGGTCGAGCAACTTCGTGCTCGCGATCACGCAGCTCGCGCAGACGACGCTGCGCTCGGTGGTCGGCAAGCTCGAACTCGACAAGACCTTCGAGGAGCGCGACTTCATCAACCACAACATCGTGTCGGCGCTCGACCAGGCCGCCGCGAACTGGGGGGTGAAGGTGCTGCGCTACGAGATCAAGGACCTGACGCCGCCGAAGGAGATCCTCCATGCGATGCAGGCGCAGATCACCGCCGAGCGGGAAAAGCGCGCGCTGATCGCTGCTTCCGAAGGCCGCAAGCAGGAGCAGATCAACCTTGCGTCGGGCGCGCGCGAGGCGGCGATCCAGAAGTCGGAAGGCGAGCGGCAGGCCGCGATCAACCAGGCGCAGGGCGAGGCGGCCGCGATTCTCGCGGTGGCCGAGGCGAACGCGCAGGCCATCCAGAAGATCGCGAACGCGATCCAGTCGCAGGGCGGGATGGATGCGGTGAACCTGAAGGTCGCCGAGCAGTACGTCGGCGCGTTCTCGAACCTCGCGAAACAGGGCAATACGCTGATCGTTCCGGCGAACCTGTCGGATCTCGGCACCGCGATCGCGTCGGCGCTGACGATCGTCAAGAACGCGGCACCGGCGGCGAGCGCGCGGGGCTGAGCGGCAAGCGCGGGTTACGCGTGCCGGCGATCGCCGCGAGCGTCGCCGGGTGCGCGCCGCTCGTGCGCCCGTCCTGTGCCCGGCATGCGCCCGGTATGTGCCGGTCATGTGCTCGTTATGTGCCCGGCATGCGGCGAATCGTCGCGCGACCTCGGGCGCGATCGCGCCCGCATGTCAGTAGCGCAGGCTGCGCAGCGGTTCGTCCCGGAACGCGAGCGGCGGTCCGGCCGCCGCTCATGTGCTTCGCATCGCACACAGCAACACGGCCCGCTTCGAGCGGGCCGTGTCGTTTGCGAGGCTGGCTTTCCTGAGCGTCAGGTGCCGGCGCGCATGATGCGCGCCTTTTCGCGTTCCCAGTCGCGCTTCTTCTCGGTTTCGCGCTTGTCGTGCAGCTTCTTGCCCTTCGCGAGCGCGATGTCGCATTTCACGCGACCGCCCTTGTAGTGGAAGTTCAGCGGCACGAGCGTGTAGCCACGCTGCTCGACCTTGCCGATCAGTTTCTTGATTTCGTCACGGTGCAGCAGCAGCTTGCGCGTGCGGACCGGATCGGGCTTGATGTGCGTCGAGGCTTCGGGCAGCGGGCTGATGTGGGTGCCGATCAGGAAGATCTCGGCGTTCTTCACCACGACGTAGCCTTCCTTGATCTGGCCGCGCCCGGCGCGCAGCGCCTTGACTTCCCAGCCCTCGAGCACGAGCCCCGCCTCGTAGCGTTCCTCGATGTGATAATCGAAGTGCGCTTTCCTGTTGTCGATGATGCTCATGAAAGGATCGGGCCAACTCGTTTAAAATCACGATTTTAGCAAAGCAGGGCGGGAATCGCCCGGCTTGCGTTCTCACCTCGAGCGATGCCGCGCGATTTATGGCAGATGTCCAGAAAACCGTATTGATCCGTCATTCGGCGGAACAGATGTTCGACCTCGTCACCGACGTGGCCGATTACCCCAATTTCCTGCCCTGGTGCGGCGGCGTCGAGATCCGCCGTCAGGACGACAGCGGGATGGAAGCGCGCATCGACATCAACTTCAAGGGCATCAAGCAGCATTTCGCGACGCGCAACACGCAGCAGCGCCCGACGCGGATCGACATGGAGTTCGCGGACGGCCCGTTCCGGAAGTTCACGGGCTCGTGGCGCTTCATCCCGCTGCGCGCCGATGCATGCAAGATCGAATTCGCGCTGCACTACGAGTTCTCGAGCATCCTGCTCGAGAAGATCATCGGGCCGGTGTTCAGCCATATCGCGAACACGTTCGTCGATTCGTTCGTCAAGCGCGCCGACCAGCGCTACGGGAAGGGGTGACGCGATGCTGTCGATCGAAGTCTGCTACGCGCTGCCGGATCGCCAGACGCTGATTCCGGTGTCGCTACCCGAAGGCGCGACCGTGCGCGCGGCGATCGACGCGAGCGGCGTGCTCGCGCTGCACCCGGAAATCGACCTCGTGCACGCGAAGACCGGCATATTCGGCAAGCTCGCGCCGCTCGACGCACCGCTCGCCGACCACGACCGCGTCGAGATCTACCGCCCGTTGATCGTCGATCCGAAGCTCGCGCGTCAGCGGCGCGTCGACAAGACCCGCCGCGAGGGCTCCGTCGAGGGCCGCAAGTGGATGCACAAGGACGCGCGCTGACGCGTCGCGTCGGCGTCGCTGCATCTTCTCCGTTCCGATTCGTCAGACCAGGCGCGGCGGCGCTCAGTGCGCCGTGACGTTCGCGTTCACGGTCGCGTCGCCGGGCGTGTTGCCGCCCGCATGCGTGTCGTTGTGCCGGCGCACCGACCCGTAGACGCCCGCCAGCAGCAGCGCGAGCGCCGCGATCTCGAGTACGCGCGGCATCCGCTGGTCGTAGACGAACGCATAGAGCATCGCGAACACGGTTTCGAACACGATCAGCTGGCCGGACAGCGTGAGCGGCAGCCGCTTCGACGCCGCGTTCCACAGTCCGTTGCCGAGCCACGACGCGCCGATCGCAAGCACGAGGTTCAGCAGCCAGAATAGTTGCCAGCGCGATGCCGAAACGGCGGCCTGCACCGTGCCGGCCGGCAGCGCGAGGATCGCGAGCCAGCAGAGGCCGCCGATCAGGCCCGTCACGACACCCCACAGCACCGACCACTCGTTGCCGCCGAAATGAGAGTGGCGCTGCAGGTAGCGCGTGTTCGCGACCGCGTACCAGGTCCAGCTCGCGAGCGCGCCGCTTGCGCACGCGATGCCCGCGAGCTTCTGGCCGAGCGTCGTCGCCTGCGCAGCTTCCGACGTGAAGAGGTCGACGTTGATGCAGACGATGCCGGCGATCACCAGCGCGAGCGGGGCGGCGAGGCGCCGCAGCGGCACCGCGCCGTGGTCGCCGAGGCCCGCGAGCGTGACGGTCACGGGCAGCACGCCGACGATCAGCGAGCTGGGTGCGATGCCGATCAGGTGTACGGCCCCGGACAGCAGCATGTAGTACGCAACGTTGCCGATCAGCGCGAGCTTCGCGAGCGCGACGAGATCCTCGCGGGTCAGCCGGGCGAGCAGCGAGCGGGCGGCCGGCAGGGCCGCCGCCAGCGACACGAGGCCGTACATCGCATAGCGGCCCGCGCTCAGCAGCAGCGGCGAGAAGTCGGTCATCAGCCGCGGCACGAGAAAGACCATGCCCCACAACGCGCCCGCGAGGACGCCATACACCACACCGCGCTGCATCGACTGCTCCGAACGAAAGACTGACGAGCGCGCATGTTAACGACGGGGGCGCGAACGCGTCTTGTTCATTCCTGCACTGCACTCGGGAGCGGGGTGAGGCAGGGCTCGGCTGTAGGCGCCGCCGCGCCCCGGTCCTGTTTACCTACCGGGGTGCGGCAGGTCGGGTTGTCCTTCTACGATCAACCGATCAGCGCTCGACCGGCTCGGCCGCCGCCGCACCGTCGCCCGCCGCGCGTGCCCGCGCGGGGCGGCGCACGGCGCGCAGCTTGCCGCTGCTGCCACCGCCGCAGTAGAAGAGGTCGCGGCCGTCGGACTCCAGCCCCGACACGCCGACGCCGGGCGGCATGTCGACCTGTTCGAGCACTTGCCCGCTGCGCGGGTCGATCCGCCGCAACGCGCTCTCGTCCGCTTCCCAGGTGCCGTGCCACAGCTCGCCGTCGACCCACGTCACGCCGGTGACGAAGCGGTTCGATTCGATCGTGCGCAGCACGGCGCCCGATTGCGGATCCACCTGGTGAATCTTGCGTTCGCGGTACTGGCCGACCCACAGCGTGCCTTCCGCCCAGGCCAGCCCCGAATCGGCGCCACCGCCGGGCGCGGGGATCGTCGCGAGCACGCGGCCGGAGTCGGGATCGATCTTCTCGATGCGGTCCTCGACGATCTGGAACAGGTGGCGCCCGTCGAACGCGGTGCCTGCGTGCGCGGCGACGTCGAGTGCGCGCACGGTCGTGCCGCGTTCCGGGTCGAGCGCGTTCAGCTTGTCGCCGGACGCGAACCACACGTGCCGCCCGTCGAACGTGACGCCGTGTACGCCGTCGACGCCCGGAAACGGGCCGTATTCGCGGAGGATGTCTGCGGTGGAGCGCTTCATGTTTGTCACCTCGTCGTTGGTGTCCCCATCCTAGTCGCCCGGCAGCGGCGCGGGGAGTAACAAGGTCGTCGCGAATCCGGGCAGCGGCGGCGTCATCCAGCGGCGCGCGCGGCCGCGGCCGACCGCCTGCACCTTGTCCGCTTCGGCGAGCGCATCGAGCGCGCGCTGCACGGTGCGCTGGTTCACGCCGAGTGCGAGCGCCAGCGCGGAGCTCGACCACGCCTCGCCGTCCGCGAGCAGCGCGAGCACGGCCGCGTGGCGGTCGTCGACCGGACGCGCGAGCACGACGGCCTCGCGCGGGCCGAGCGGTTCGAGCGCGAAGCCGCGCGGCGTCGCAGTGATGTTCGCGAGCGGCCGCAGCACCGCGCGCAAGCGGCCGATCTCGACGCGCAGGCGGGCGCGATGCGATTCGTCCGCGTGTCTCGCGCGAAACGCCGCGGCGACGAGCGCATTTCTCGACACGTCGCCGGGCCATGCCTCGCCCAGTGCGCGGGCGAGCACGAACAGCACCGGGCGGCGTGCGAGCGACACGGTCGTGCGCGCGTCGCGCACCGCGTGGCGGCATGCATCGACGACCAGCGCGTTCGATGCCAGCAGCGCCTCGACCTCGTCGAGCAGCACGAGCCGCGACGCACCGCGCGCGATGAGTCGCGCGGCCGGCGTATCGAGCATGCGGGCAGCCGTGTCGACTTCGGCCGTCAGCGCGGCGATGCCGGCGTCTTGTGCGGCCGCGCGCGCACGGGCGAGCGCCATGCGCGCCGCGTGCGGGCGGATGCGGCGCATCGCGATGCCGGCCGCGATCAGTTCATGAGCCGCGCGCGATGCGGCGGGCAGCGGTGCGGGATCGAGGCTCGCGAGCCGCTGTTCGGCATCCCCGACGTGCCCGATCAGCAGCAGCCGGCGCACGCCGAGATAGCGCGCATGCGCGGCGTTGGTGCGGTCGCCGTGTGCGTCGAGCGTCGCGCAGGCGGCGTCGAGGGCGCGCGACGGCCAGCCGAGGTCGCGTGACGCCAGCGCGATCTCGGCCTCCGCGACGACGCAGCGCGCGCGCGCGACGGCTTCCTTCGCGCCGAATGCGCGGGCCGCGCCGCGCACGAGCGCGCGTGCGCGCTCGAAATCGCCGAGCTGGGCCATCGCGATCCCGCGCAACGCGAGCGCCGGCGCGTCGTCGCGCAACGCGACGCGGTTCAGCGCGCCGAGCGGGTCGCCCGCCGCGAGCGCCCGCGCGGCGGCCGTGATCAGCGAATCCATCCGAATCCCGACACAGTTGTCACTCCCTCCGGTTCGACGCCCGGTCCTAATCTAGCACCACGCACACGGCAGATGCGCCGTGCCCGGATATCCATCGAAAGGAGGAACCCGTAATGACGAACCATCTCACCGGAACGCGTGCCGAATGGCTGGCTGCGCGCCGCGCGCTGCTCGATGCGGAAAAGGCGCTGACCCGGCAGAGCGACGAGCTCGCGAGGCGGCGCCAGGCGCTGCCGTGGGTGCGCGTCGACAAGGCCTACCGGTTCGACACCGAACGCGGCCCGGCGACGCTCGACGATCTGTTCGACGGCCGCTCGCAACTGCTCGTCTATCACTTCATGTTCGGGCCCGACTACAAGGCCGGCTGCCCGTCGTGCTCGGCGCTCGCCGACGGCTTCGACGGTTTCGCGGTCCACCTCGCGAACCACGACGTGACGCTCGCGGCGGTGTCGCGCGCGCCGCTCGCGAAGCTGCTGGCATACCGGCAGCGGATGGGCTGGCACTTTCCGTGGGCGTCGTCGGACGGCGGCGAGTTCAACTTCGACTTCAACGTGTCGTTCACCGAAGCGCAGCAGCGCGCCGGCGATGTCGAATACAACTATGCGCGGGCCGGCCACGCGATGGACATGGACCCGCCGCCCGCCGCGGTCGCCCAGTTCGCGGCGACGTGCGGCACCGACGCCGCCACGTACGCGCGCGACCGGCCGGGGATGAGCGCGTTCGTGCGCGAGGACGGCATCGTCTATCACACGTATTCGACGTACGCGCGCGGGCTCGACGGGCTGTGGGGGATGTACCAGTGGCTCGATCGCGCGCCGCTCGGGCGCAACGAGACGGGCGTGTGGTGGCGCCGTCATGACGAGTACGCACGCGGTTGAGCGCGGGCCGGCGCGCCGCGGGAGCGGGCGATGAGCACGGCGACGAAACGGGCTGCGGCCGCTGCCGCGGGCGGCGGCCGGCGGGTGTTCGGCGCCGCGCTCGTCGCGGTATGGGCCGCCGCGATTTGGGCGACGCTCGCGCAGCACGCATCGATGGACGCGATGGGCGGCATGCCGATGGCCGGCGGCTGGACGCTGTCGGCCGGGTGGCTCAGGCCGTGCGGATGGCAGGCAGGGCGCGCGTTCGCCGCATTCGCCGGGATGTGGGGCGCGATGACGGTGACGATGATGCTGCCGGTGCTGGCGCCGGTGCTCTGGCGATATCGGCAGAGCACCGGCGCGGTGGGCGACGCGCGGGCGGCATGGTTCGTCGCGGTCGCGGGCAGCGGGTATTTCTCCGTGTGGATGGCGCTCGGCGCGCTGGTGTTTCCGGTCGGCACTGCATGGGCGGCGGCCGCCGCGCGGCTGCCCGCGCTCGCCGCCACGGTGCCGTTCGCGGCTGGCGCGATCGTGCTCGGCGCGGGCGTGCTGCAGTTTTCCGGCTGGAAGGCGCGCCGGCTCGCTTGCTGCCGGCATGCGCCGGACGACGCATGCGCGCCGCGGGCGGCAGCCCGGGCCGCGGTCGCGTGGCGGTACGGCGTGCGTACGGCGCTACGGTGCGGCGCCTGCTGCGGGAACCTGATGGCCGTCGCACTGACGGCCGGCATGATGGACCTGCGCGTGATGGCCGTCGTGACCGTGGCGATCGCCGCCGAGCGGCTGGCGCCGGCTGGCGTTCGCGTCGCGCGGCTCGTCGGCGGTGTCGCGATCGGCGCCGGCGCGGCGATGATCGCGTGGGCCGCGGCCGCGCTGGCCTAGCGGCGCCCGGGGCTGCCGGCGCGCGTCGAACGGGGCCGGCGCAGGCACCGCCGGCAGGCCCGGCGTCGTACGGCAACGGCGGGCGATCGGCCCGATTCCGGCCGGCTGCGCGAATCGGCCGATGCGGGGGTGAAACGAAAGGCGATCGAAAACGAACCGAACGGCGATCCGAACGATTCGGCCCCCGAACGCCGGGAAACGGCTAACCCGTTGTTCGTGTTGTGAAAATTCGCAGCGCTTCGCGTATAATTCGCTTTTGCGCCCATAGGATTTGCCATGCGTCTGATCCAAAAAGCACTCACTTTCGATGATGTGCTCCTCGTTCCCGCCTTTTCCGACGTTCTCCCGCGCGACACCAGCCTGAAGACCAAGCTGACCCGCAACATCTCCCTGAACATGCCGCTCGTGTCCGCCGCGATGGACACGGTCACCGAAGGTCGCCTCGCGATCGCGATGGCGCAGCAGGGTGGTGTGGGCATCGTCCACAAGAACCTCACGCCGGCCGAGCAGGCTCGCGAAGTCGCGAAGGTCAAGCGTTTCGAATCGGGCGTCGTGCGCGACCCGATCACGGTTCCGCCGCAGATGAAGGTGCGCGACGTGATCGCGCTGTCGCGTCAGCATGGCATCTCGGGCTTCCCGGTCGTCGAAGGCCCGCAGCTCGTCGGCATCGTCACGAACCGCGACCTGCGTTTCGAATCGCGCCTCGACGAACCGGTCAAGTCGATCATGACGCCGCGCGAGCGTCTCGTCACCGTCAAGGAAGGCACGCCGCTCGCCGAAGCGAAGGCGCTGATGCACAGCCACCGCCTCGAGCGCGTGCTGGTCGTCAACGACGCGTTCGAACTGCGCGGCCTGATGACCGTCAAGGACATCACGAAGCAGACCGAACACCCGGATGCGTGCAAGGACGAACACGGCAAGCTGCGCGCAGGCGCGGCGGTCGGCGTCGGCCCGGACAACGAAGAGCGCGTCGAGCTGCTGGTGCAGGCCGGCGTCGACGTGATCGTCGTCGATACCGCGCACGGCCACAGCAAGGGCGTGCTCGAGCGCGTGCGCTGGGTCAAGCAGAACTTCCCGCACGTCGAGGTGATTGGCGGCAACATCGCGACGGCAGCCGCCGCGAAGGCGCTCGTCGAATACGGCGCGGACGCGGTCAAGGTCGGTATCGGCCCGGGCTCGATCTGCACGACGCGGATCGTCGCGGGCGTCGGCGTGCCGCAGATCAGCGCGATCGCGAACGTCGCGGAAGCGCTGAAGGGCACCGGCGTGCCGTGCATCGCCGACGGCGGCGTGCGTTTCTCGGGCGACGTGTCGAAGGCCCTCGCGGCCGGCGCGAACGCGGTGATGATGGGCAGCATGTTCGCGGGCACCGAAGAGGCGCCGGGCGACGTGTTCCTGTACCAGGGCCGCCAGTACAAGTCGTACCGCGGCATGGGTTCGGTCGGCGCGATGAAGGACGGCGCGGCGGATCGCTACTTCCAGGACAACTCGGCGAACATCGACAAGCTCGTGCCGGAAGGCATCGAGGGCCGCGTCGCGTACAAGGGTTCGGTCAACGCGATCCTGTTCCAGCTGGTTGGCGGCGTGCGCGCGAGCATGGGCTACTGCGGCTGCCGCACGATCGACGAGCTGCACGACAAGGCCGAATTCGTCCAGATCACCGCGGCGGGCATGCGCGAGTCGCACGTGCACGACGTGCAGATCACGAAGGAAGCACCGAACTACCACGTGGACTGATCGCCGATGAAACCGCTGCTGCGAGCCGTGCTGATCGTCGATGCCGTGCTGCTGCTGGCGTTCGGCGTGCTGTTCGTGCTGACGCCCTGGCAGGCGCTGTTCAACGCGCTGCAGCTGGCGAACATCCAGCCGGCGATGCTCGGCCAGGCGTTCGGCATCGCGCTGCTCGGCCTCGCGTGGCTCGCGTTTCATGCGGCGGTCAATGGTGATCTCACGGCGCCCGTCGCACGTGCGGTCGGCCATGTGAACTGGCTGATCGGCGTGCTGGCGGTCGTGTGGTCGTTCGGCACCGGCAACGGTCCCGCGCTCGCGGCCGCCGGCCGCGTGCTGTCGGCGATGGCCGGTGTCGCGCTGATCGTGCTCGGCCTCGGCGGCGTACGGCTCGCATCGACCGTGCGGCGGCGCGAGAAGGCGGAAAGGGTGGAACGGGCGCAGGCGCCCGACGCCCGGGACGCGAAGCGCCCGGCCGAACCGGCGGTGGCCTCTGCGCCGCGGCAGCGGGTCGAACCGGTCGTCAGCCGTCCGGCGGCGCCCTCGGCGCCGGCCGCGGCCACCACGTCGGCCGCATCCGACCGCGCGTCAGGCAGCGTCGCATTCGACGCCCGCCCGCCGTTGCAGGATTGACCGGCGATGCGTCGCGCGAGCCGCCTGCCGCCCGACGCCGCTGTCCATGCTTTTGACGCAGCGCTTCGTGCGCTGCTTTTCTTATTCTCTTCATCCTGTCCGCAGCCATGCACGACAAAATCCTGATTCTCGACTTCGGTTCGCAAGTCACCCAACTGATCGCGCGCCGCGTGCGCGAAGCGCACGTCTACTGCGAAATCCACCCGAACGACGTGTCCGACGACTTCGTCCGCGAGTTCGCGCCGAAGGCGGTGATCCTGTCGGGCAGCCACGCGAGCACCTACGAAGACCACCAGCTGCGCGCGCCGCAGGCCGTGTGGGATCTCGGCGTGCCGGTGCTCGGCATCTGCTACGGGATGCAGACGATGGCCGTGCAGCTCGGCGGCAAGGTCGAGTGGAGCGACCATCGCGAATTCGGCTATGCGGAAATGCGCGCGCACGGCCATACGCGCCTGCTCGACGGCATCGAGGATTTCAAGACGGACGAAGGCCACGGGATGCTGAAGGTCTGGATGAGCCACGGCGACAAGGTTGCCGAGCTGCCGCCGGGCTTCGCGCTGATGGCGTCGACGCCGAGCTGCCCGATCGCCGGCATGGCCGACGAGGCGCGCGGCTACTACGCGGTGCAGTTCCACCCGGAAGTCACGCATACGGTGAAGGGCCGCCAGATCATCGAACGCTTCGTGCTGCAGATCGCCGGCGCGAAGCCCGACTGGATCATGAAGAACCACATCGAGGAAGCCGTCGCGAAGATTCGCGAGCAGGTCGGTGACGAGGAAGTGATTCTTGGCCTGTCGGGCGGCGTCGATTCGAGCGTCGCGGCCGCGCTGATCCACCGCGCGATCGGCGACCAGCTGACCTGCGTGTTCGTCGACCACGGCCTGCTGCGCCTGAACGAAGGCCAGATGGTGCTCGACATGTTCGAGGGCCGCCTGCATGCGAAGGTCGTGCACGTCGACGCATCCGAGCAGTTCCTCGGCCACCTGGCCGGCGTGACCGATCCGGAAGCGAAGCGAAAGATCATCGGCCGCGAGTTCGTCGAGGTGTTCCAGGCCGAGGCGAAGAAGCTGTCGAAGGCGAAGTGGCTCGCGCAGGGCACGATCTATCCGGACGTGGTCGAATCGGGCGGCACGAAGACGAAGAAGGCGACGACGATCAAGAGCCACCACAACGTCGGCGGCCTGCCGGAAACGCTCGGCCTGAAACTGCTCGAGCCGCTGCGCGACCTGTTCAAGGACGAAGTGCGCGAACTCGGCGTCGCGCTCGGCCTGCCGCCGGAGATGGTGTACCGCCATCCGTTCCCGGGCCCGGGCCTCGGCGTGCGGATTCTCGGCGAAGTGAAGCGCGAATATGCGGACCTGCTGCGTCGCGCGGATGCGATCTTCATCGAGGAGTTGCGCGGCACGACCGCCACCGCGCAGGACGCGGCAGCGGGCCTGTGCGGCGAGGCCGACGTCGGCAAGAGCTGGTACGACCTGACGAGCCAGGCGTTCGCGGTGTTCCTGCCGGTGAAGTCGGTCGGCGTGATGGGCGATGGCCGCACGTACGACTACGTGACGTCGCTGCGCGCGGTGCAGACCACCGACTTCATGACCGCGCACTGGGCTCACCTGCCGTACGCGCTGCTCGGCCGCGCGTCGAACCGGATCATCAACGAGGTGCGCGGGATCAACCGCGTGGTGTACGACATCTCGGGCAAGCCGCCGGCGACGATCGAGTGGGAGTGAGCGTCGGCGTCGAGGCGTGCCTCGATGACCCTCGATGACCGATAGCGGCATCGGATGATGCGCAACGCCCGGCAGGGGAACCTGCCGGGCGTTGTCGTTTGTGCGGTTGGCGGCCGTGATTCGATGGTTGCCGGCGCGCAGTGTTTTCCTTGCCTGCATGTCGGGTCCGGGCGCGGAGGTGCGGGACAGCCCGGCCGCTACAAGCGACGCGTCTGCAGGTCGCGCGCTAGGGCAGCCGACGACCGCCGGCATCGATCATCCTGATCGAGCCCGAAGTCTGCCCCTGTCCTTGTCGAATGCTGAATTCGATGATGTCCTCGTAGAGTTCCCGTTGTCCGGCGGGCAGGACCGGCAGCAACGTCTCGCGCCGCTTGTCCGCATCGAACATCGATTCCACGAGCCATCCCGTCAGATAGAGCGCCGCCACGCATCCGCCCGCCGTCGCAACGTTGCCGTGGCACACGAGCGGCTGGTCCGGCACCTGCAGCCCGCGATCCGTCAGCCCGTGTCGCGCGTCGGGGTGCGTCGTTGCGCGACGGTCCGGCAAAAGCCCGAGCCGCTCCAGGACGAAGGCGCCCGCGCAGATCGATCCGATGTATTGGCGCGCCGGATCGAGATCGAACGACGGCAGGAAATCCGGGCTCGCGAGCGCGGCCGGGATGCCCAGCCTGCCGCTCGAGAACAGCACGGCGTCGGCGCGATTGGCGTCCTCGAGCGGGCCGTGCACGGGGATGGCCAGACCATGCGCGGAACGCAACAGCGGCTGCGCGCCGAGAATCCGGACACGCCAGTCTGCGGTGTTGCGGCCGAGGATGTCCCACATCAGGAACAGGTCGATATCGGTGAACTGGTCGAATGCGACGAGAGCGATGTCTTTCAACGTGAATTCCATGAGTCGTGGCGCGTTGCCGGAAGCGGTGGCGGCCGTGATAGAGTTCGCAGCCTATCTGCCCATGCCGCGCCATACACAGCCTGTATGGCGATACCGATGCGCACACTGACTCGAAACGACTGGATCGCCGCGGGCTTCGATGTCCTCGACGGGGAAGGGTATGCGGGGATTTCGGCCGAGCGTCTCGCACGACGGCTGAACGTGACCCGCGGCTCGTTCTATCACCACTTCCGGAATCGGGAGGACTTCGTCAGGACGTTGCTGACCGCGTGGGAGGACGACTACACGGCACGCATGCTCGCCTACGCGGCGGACGGCCGCGGCGCGGGCGACACGCTGACGCGCTACCTGCGCATCGCGGCGGAGAAGCGACCGGGGCGCGAAGTGGCGATCCGCGCCTGGGCATTGCAGGACGCGCTGGTCGCGGAATTCCAGCAGCGCGTCGATGCCACGCGTCTCGCATTCGCGCTCGAGACGTCCCGTCGGTGGGTTCGCATGCCGGGCGAAGCCGAGATCGTCGGGCAGATCGCGCACCTGTGCCTGATCGGCGGCCAGCAGGCCGGATTGCGGCGCGATGCCGAGCGGTTCAACCACTTCATGCAGCGTGTGTTCGCGGTGGCCGAGCGCATGCTGCCACGCCGACGCGCGTAGCGGTGCGATGCCCGTGCTGCACGGATGGCTCGCGTATCGCAGAGCAGAAGGCGGGCGGGTGCTCCGTTGTAGCGTCGGTGGAAAGCGCGGCTTTCAATGCAGCGCAAGGCGACGTCACGCGCTGTCCCGATCCTGCTCAGTCTTGCCCGCCACTACGATAACGAAGATGAATCAGCGGATAAGGCCGCCCTTGTCCGTGCGCGCCGATCGTCCGCAGCGCTCGAATCCGAACCGTTCGTAGAATCCCGCCGCCGCTTCGTTCTGCTCGTTGACGTCGGTCGATGGGTCGCGATGGCGTCGGAGGGCCGCTTCGACCAGCCTCCGCCCGACACCCGCACCATGGTGAGCGGGATCGACGAACAGCGCTTCCATGTGACTGCCGTCGAGCAGCATGAAGCCCACCGGACGATCGTGCTCGTCGACGGCCAGATCGAGCTTCGCCGACGGTCAGTTCGCGGGATGGCCGGATACGGGCACGCCGGGCGCTGCGGCGCCCGCATCCGTCTCGTATGCGCCGAGTTCCGCCAGAAACGGCCACGGATAGATGCCGCGCGCGTGACCGTCGCCGAACAGCAGGCGGATGCCGTAACCGGCCGCTTCCACGCCGTCCAGCGTCAGGTCGGGTGGCGCGTCGACCTGCCCGCCATCGAGTCGGATCTTCCGGCATGCGGCGCACGGGCAAGCGCTGCGCAAGCGCGCATAGCCGATGCGCTGCGTGTCGCCGTCCGGCCAGCACAGCGTCAATGCGCGGGCCGCATGATCGAGCAGGATCTCGGTCGGCGGCGTCATCGTGCATCTTCCCCGATCTGCGCGATCGCGATCCGCACGGCCTTGCGTACTTCGGGATCGCGATCGTCGAGCGCGTCGTGCAGCGCGGGCAGCGTCGCGGGATCGCGCAGTTCGCCGAGCGCGAGCGCGGCCTCCTTGCGCAGGTTGCTGATCGCATGCGACAGCAGCGCGACGACGGCCTGCGCCGCGGCGGCGTCGCGCAATTGCCCGAGTGCGCGCACCGCACGCAAGCGCACCTGCCAGTAATCGTCGCCGAGCGCGGCGACGAGCGGTGCGCGAGCGGCCGCGACACGCAGCTTGCCGAGCGTCGCGGCCGCTTCCTCGCGTACCTGCCATTCGGCGTCGCGCAGCGCCGCCAGCAAGGCGGTGACGACGGCCGTGTCGGCGGACGCCGCGAATCCGACCGCGCCGACCGCGATACGCCGTACGTCCGCATGCGTGTCGGTCGTGGCGATGCGTGCGAGCGGCGCCAGCGCGCGGGCGTCCTTGAGCCAGCCGAGCACGGCGACGGCCTCGGCGCGCACGGCCGACGCCGGCGCGTCGAGCGCGCGCAGCGCCGGCGCGAACGCGTCGGGGTCGCGCAGTTCACGCAGCGCGCGCAGCACGGCGCCGCGCACGAACGGTTCGGCGTGCTCGACCCAGCGGCACAGCGCGGCGCCGGATGCGACGTCCTTCAGTTCGGACAGGCTGTGTGCGGCGGTCGCGCGCACGTCGTCGTCCGGATCGAGCAGCGCGCGGCACAGCGCGTCGACGACGTTGGGCTGCTCCCAGGCGGCGAGCACACGCGCGGCCTCGCCGCGCACGTCGGCGGACGGATCGTCGCGCAGCGCCGCAACGAAGATCGGCACGAGATCGGGATCCTCGAGATCGGCGAGTTCGAGCAGCGCGATCCGGCGCACCGATGCATCGGGTGCGGCAACGCGCGCGACGAGCGGGGCATGGTCGGAAGCAGGGTTCATGTGTCGTGAGTCCGGTAGTGGGGAAGCGGTGTGCCAGGTCAGCGCAACAGGTACGGGATGTCGACCTTGACCGCGCCGGTCGGGCAGTCGCGTTCGCACGGCATGCAGTACCAGCATTCGTCGAACTGCATGTAGGCCTTGCCCTTGGTCACGTCGATCGCGAGCAGGTCGAGCGGGCACACGTCGACGCAGACGGTGCAGCCCTTGTCGGCGATGCAGCGGTCCTCGTCGATCGTCACGGGCGCGCTGCTGCGCAGGAAGATGTCGTGCGGGGTATGGGGCACGGTAAGGCTCCTCGGAGTCAGAGGGCGGCCGCGTGTGCGGCCGGTTCGCGGATGCGCAGGTGCGCGTAGGCGCTGCGTTCGTCGTCGGCGAGCGGCACGACGTAGGGTTCGACCGGTCGTTTCTCGCTGCGCATCGTGCCGTCGGCACCCTTGCGCAGCCACGTGTGGCAGAACCACTCGGCATCGTTGCGATGCGGAAAGTCGACGCGATGGTGGTACAGCCCCCAGCGGCTCTCGGTGCGGAACAGCGACGCGCGCGCGGCCATTTCGGCGCAGTCGCGGATCGCGCGCACTTCGGCCGCGCGCATCAGCTCATGCGGATGGCTCGCCTTGATTTCTTCGATATCCTCAGTAATGGCGTCAAAACGTTGCAGCCCGATTTCCATCTTGCGCGTCACCTTCGGCGGTTGCAGGTAATCGTTCACCATGCGGCGCAGCTTGTATTCGACCTGCGCTGGCGCGAGGCCGCGCTCGCGCGTGAGCGGCGCAAGCACGCGGGCGCGTTCGGCGGCGACCTGTTCGTCGTCCACCGGCGCGTGAGCGCGGCCGGCCACGTAGTCGGCCGCGTTCTGTCCGGCGAACCAGCCGTAGGTGAATGCGCCGAGCATGTAGTTGTGCGGGACCGCCGCCATGTCGCCGGCCGCGTAGAGCCCCGGCACGGTCGTTTCCGCGTGGGCGTTCACGTATACGCCGGATGCGCTGTGGCCGCTGCAGAAGCCGATCTCGGAGATGTGCATCTCGACCATCTGGCGCCGGTAGTCGGTGCCGCGCCCCGCGTGAAAGCGGCCGCGGCTCGGCCGCTCGTTGGTGTGCAGGATCTGCTCGATGGTCTGGATCGTTTCCTCCGCGAGATGGTCGAGCTTCAGGAACACCGGGCCGTTGCCGCTTTGCAGTTCCTGGTAGAACTCCCACATCATCTGGCCGCTCCAGTAGTCGCACTCGATGAATCGCTCGCCCTTGCCGTTCGCGGTGAAGCCGCCGAGCGGGCCCGTCACGTATGCGCAGGCCGGGCCGTTGTAGTCCTTGATCAGCGGATTGATCTGGAAGCACTCGAGGTTCGCGAGCGCCGCGCCCGCGTGGTACGCCATCGCGTAGCCGTCACCCGCATTGGTCGGGTTCTCGTACGTGCCCATCAGGTAACCAGACGCCGGCAGCCCGAGCCGGCCGGCCGCGCCGCAGCACAGGATCACGGCCTTCGCGCGGATCACGTGGAACTCGGCCGTGCGGCAGTCGAAGCCGAGCACGCCGCTCGCGCGGCCCTGCGCGTCGGTCAGCACGCGCGTCGCGACGATCCGGTTCGTGATCGCGATGCGCGCGCGCTTCAGCTGCCGGTACAGCACCTTCTTGATGTCGTGGCCCTCCGGCATCGGCAGCACGTACGAACCCATGTGGTGGACCTTCTTCACCGCGTAGTCACCGGTGCCGTCCTTCTCGAACTTCACGCCCCAGCGGTCGAGCTGCTCGATCGTCGCGAAGCTGTGCGTCGCATACGCGTACACGGCTTCCTGGTCGACGATCCCGTCGTTGGCGATCGTGATCTCGCGCGTGTACTGCTCGGGCGTCGCGTGGCCAGGAATCACCGCGTTGTTCAGCCCGTCCATCCCCATCGAGATCGCGCCGCTGCGCTTCACGTTGGCCTTCTCCAGCAGCAGCACGCGCAGCGACGGGTCGCGTTCCTTCGCCTTGATCGCCGCCATCGGGCCGGCCGTGCCGCCGCCGACCACGACGATGTCGTATTCGAGTACATGGGTATTCATTGAGAATTCCTTGCAGGTTGGCGGATCTTCTGCCGGTCGATGCGCAGCCGGTACTGGAAGGCGTCGCCGCGGAAGTACAGGTGTTCGTAGTCGATCGGCGTGCCCGACGCGTCGTGCGTCAGGCGCTCGATCCGCAGCACGGGGCTGCTTTCCTCGACGCGCAGCGCGTCGACGATTTCATCGTCGGCGAGGATCGCGTCGATCGACACGTCGGCGTGGCCGAGCGGCACGCCGCAGTCGTTCTCGAGGATCAGGAAGATGTCGCGGGTCGCGAGATCGGCGCCGGCGAGCCGCTTGCCGAGCGCCTCGGGCACCCACGTCTGTTCGAGCGACACCGGCTCGCGGTTCAGCAGCCGCACGCGGTGGATCTCGATGAGCGGCGCGCCTTCCGGCACGTTCAGCTTCGTCGCGAGGTGGCGGTCGGCCTTCACGGTGCGAAAGCTGCGCAGCTGGTTGACGATCTCGTAGCCCATCGACGACATCGCCTCGGCGAAGCCCTGCAGCGACGTCACGTTCTGGAACGCCTTCGGCTTCGACACGAACGTGCCCTTGCCGTGCAGCTTGAACAGCAGGCCTTCCTTCTGAAGGTCGCCGAGTGCCTGGCGCACCGTGATGCGGCTCACGTCGAACATCGCGCAGAGTTCGTGCTCGGACGGCATCCGGCTGTGTGGTGCATAGGTGCCGTCGAGGATGCGCGTGCGCAGCGTGTCCTTGATCTGCACGTAGAGCGGCGCCGCCGACAGCGGCACGACGTTGGGTGGGGTCATCGTTCAACTTGTTATGACAAGACGGCTCGAGTGTAGTGAGCGCGCTCACGCGCCCCAACCAACTATTTCTGATTTCGACTTTCCGATTCCGGAAAAGCGGGGCGGCGGCGACCCGCGCGAAAATAAAAAAACGGGGCCCGGCATGACCCGCGCAAACGGCGCCGAATCCGCGCGGAGCCTGCTGCGGCGCAGCACAGCGGCAAGTCGCGGCGATCGGCACGCATGCGCGCCGATTCGGCCCCTAAAAACACAATATCGAGCATGCGTTCGAAGGGCCTGTCATACGCACGTCACCCTGCTAGAATTCGGCTGCCGCATTTGTTCCGATTGACTGATGAGATTGCTTGACGCACTGGTCGAACAACGCATTGCCGCCGCCGCCGCGCGGGGCGAGTTCGACGATTTGCCGGGTACCGGCGCGCCGCAGGCGCTGGATGACGACCTGCTCGTACCCGAGGAGGTGCGGGTGGCCAACCGTATCCTGAAGAATGCGGGCTTCGTGCCGCCGGCCGTCGAGCAACTGCGCGCGCTGCGCAACCTGCAGGACGAACTGCAGGCGGTCAGCGACCGCGCCGCGCGCTGCCGGCTGCAGGCGAAGATCCTCGCCCTCGACATGGCGCTCGAATCGCTGCGCGGCGGCCCGATGGTGATGCCGCGCGACTATTGCCGGCGCATCGCGGAACGTCTGTGCGAGCGCGGGCTCGACGACGCGCCCGCCGAAGCGGGGCCGATGTGAGCGCCGACGCGTTGCCCGACGCGGCAGCCGGACCGGCTGTCGTTCCCGATGCTCCCGTTCCCGAGGCCGCGCCGGTGTCGGCGCGCGACCTGCATTTCATGCGGCTCGCGCAGGCTGCCGCCGAAGAGGCGCGCGCGGCCGGCGAAGTACCGGTCGGCGCGGTGCTCGTGCGCGGCGACGAAGTGATCGCACGCGGCTTCAACCATCCGATCGGCGGGCACGATCCGTCGGCCCACGCGGAAATGGCCGCGCTGCGCATGGCCGCGCAGCATCTGCAGAATTACCGGATGCCCGGCTGCGAGCTGTACGTGACGCTCGAGCCGTGCCTGATGTGCGCGGGCGCGATCATGCACGCGCGCATCGCGCGGGTCGTCTACGGCGCCGCCGACCCGAAGACGGGCGCGTGCGGCAGCGTGATCGACGCGTTCGCGAATCCGCAGCTCAATCACCATACCGACGTGACCGGCGGCGTGCTCGCCGACGAGTGCGGCGCCGCGCTGAAGTCGTTCTTCGCGGAGCGCCGTCGCGCGCTGCGGGAAGCACGGCTCGCCCGCGACGCCGCATCCGGCGCGTCATAGCGCGCCCGCCGTGCCCGTCGCCCGGAGCGGGGCGGGCCGCGCGGTTCCGTGAACCGGAGACGGTTCGGACCCTCTAAGCAGGTTTGACGATCCCGATATCTTTCGCCATGTCCTTCCAGCCCGCCGCGTCCTACACCATCCGCCTGCTGGCGCCGTCCGGTTACCCGCACGACCCCGATGCGATCAACCGCGCGCTCGAGCGCTTGAGCGGCGCGCAGCAGCGCATCGAGAACATCGAGGCGACGCAGCGTCGCTTTCAGCGCTTCGGCGGCACCGACGGCGAGCGGGCCGGCGACCTGAATCGTCTCGCGGATCCGGAGCGCGCGCTGCCGGATATCGCGCTCGCGGTGCGCGGCGGCTACGGCGCCGCGCGCATCCTGCACGGGCTCGACTATCGCGGGCTCGAGCGTCGGCTGCGCGACCAGCCGATCGCGCTCGTCGGCCACAGCGACTTCACCGCGATCCAGCTCGCGCTGTACGCGAAGGCGCGCATCAAGACCTTCGGCGGCCCGATGCTGTCGGCCGACTTCGGCGCGGAAACGCCGAGCGATTTCACGATGCAGCACTTCTGGCGGACGCTGTCGCAGCCGACCACGACGATCGTCACCGAGGCGCCGCAAGTGCAGACCGTGAACGTGACGGGCACGCTGTGGGGCGGCAACCTCGCGATCCTCACGTCGCTCGTCGGCACGCCGTACATGCCCGACATCGAGGGCGGCATCCTGTTCATCGAGGACGTGAACGAGCAGCCGTTCCGGATCGAACGGATGATCTACCAGCTGCACCTGTCGGGGCTGCTCGCGCGCCAACAGGCGCTCGTGCTCGGCCAGTTCACGGGCGCGCGGCCGTTCGAGTACGACAACGGCTACGACATGCAGGCGATGATCGACCAGGTGCGCTCGGTGGTCGGCATTCCGGTCGTCACGGGGCTGCAGTTCGGTCACGTGCCCGACCTGCTGACGCTGCCGTTCGGCGCGCAGGCGCAGCTCGTCGCGAATGCGCACGGTTTCCGGCTCACGCTGTCGGACTATCCGCATCTCGGCTGAGGCCGGCAGGGACCATCGAAAGGCGGGGCTTCCCGCCTTTTTCTTCAAGTAAATGCGCAACTAACGGTCGGAAATTTTCATCGCCGCCGATCGGGTCGGTATCGTCGCGCGCACCATTTTTGTCAACAAAACACCCGGGAGGGTATACACCGTGAGCCGCCATGGACAAGCGCGGGAGGCTTGTCGTGCCTGGATATCGGGCGCTACGCACCGCTCTGGCACAGGCTGATGCACACGGATTGTGCGCATTTCCAGAAAAGAATTGTTGACAATCTTTATGTCCGTCCTAGGATGAGGACCATCACACGATGCAGAACATGAACGACTCCGCTACCCATCCGTCCGGCGCCGCCGGTCCCGAAGCGATCGCCGAGCGGATTCGCACCGCGATCCTCGAGCATCGGCTCGCGCCCGGCGCGAAGCTGACGGAGGCGCAGCTCTGCGACGTGTTCGGCGTGAAGCGCGGGACGATCCGCCAGGCACTTTCGCAGCTCGCGGCCGACAAGCTGGTGGATCTCGAGCCGAACCGCGGTGCGTTCGTCGCGAGTCCGACGCTGCAGGACGTGCACGAGGTGTTCGAGATGCGCCGGATCATCGAGCTGGCCGTCGTCGAGCGGCTCGCGACGGGGCCGGGCGCGAAGCGGTTGAAGGGCGTCGCCGCGCTGATCGACAAGGAACGCAAGGCGTTCGAGCGGCACGACTTCGCGGCGTGGATCCGCCTGTCGGGCGAATTCCATACGGCGCTCGCGGCGCTGACGGGCAACGCGACGCTCTGCGAGTGCCTCGACGGGCTCGTCGCACGCTCGACGCTGATGTCGGCGCTGTACGAATCGCACGGGCGCAGCCCGTGCTCGTGCGACGACCATGACGAGATCCTGACCGCGCTGGAAGCGGGCGATTCGAAGCGGGCGGTGACGCTGATGGCGCACCACCTGCAGCATGTCGAACTGAAGATGCTGGACCGGCCCGCGCAAGGGCAGGTCGATTTGCGCGAAGTGTTCGGCGGCGCCTGAGCGGCGACGCGAACCCGGCCGCGCGCCACACGACGAGAGCAATGCAGGCCGGCGGTTCGCGCCGCCGGCCGCCAGTCCGACTCCGGACGACGATCCGGAGCGATATCGATGACGGTGGAGCGGCTGCCAGGCCGCGTCAAGGAGAAGTCATGGCTCAGTTCAGTGTGGCGCACGACAGTGCGTATCCGGCGGAAGAAGGCGGCGAGGGCGGCGGCCCCGTGTTGCCGGACGGCTACAGCGAACGTTTGTACAACGAAGATTTGGCACCACTAAAGAATCAGACGTGGGGCTCGTACAATATCTTCGCGTTCTGGATGTCGGACGTGCACAGCGTCGGCGGCTACGTGTTCGCGGGCAGCCTGTTCGCGCTCGGGCTGACGAGCTGGCAGGTGCTGATCGCGCTGATCGTCGGCATCACGATCGTGAACCGGCTGTGCAACCTGATCGCGCGGCCGAGCCAGCAGATCGGCGTGCCGTATCCGGTCGCGTGCCGCGCGACCTTCGGCGTGCTCGGCGCGAACGTGCCGGCCGTGATCCGCGGGCTGATCGCCATCGCGTGGTACGGCATCCAGACCTATCTCGCGTCGAGCGCGCTCGTGATCGTCGTGCTGAAGTTCTTTCCGCAATGGCTGCCGTACGCGGACGTCCATCGCTACGGCTTCCTCGGGCTGTCGGCGGTCGGCTGGGCCGGCTTCATGCTGCTGTGGGTGCTGCAGGCGCTCGTGTTCTGGAACGGGATGGAGACGATCAAGAAGTTCATCGACTTCGCGGGCCCGGCCGTCTACGTCGTGATGTTCATCCTGGCCGGCTACATGGTGTGGCGCGCGGGCTGGCGCAACATCGGCCTCAACCTCGGCGGCGTCAAGTATCACGGCGCGGAAGTGATTCCGGTGATGATCACGGCCGTGTCGCTCGTCGTGTCGTACTTCTCCGGTCCGATGCTCAATTTCGGCGACTTCTCGCGCTATTGCCGCTCGTTCGGCGACGTGAAGCGCGGCAACTTCTGGGGGCTGCCGGTCAACTTCCTCGCGTTCTCGCTCGTCACGGTGATCACCACCGCCGCGACGCTGCCGGTGTTCGGTGAACTGATCACCGATCCCGTCGAGACGGTCGGCCGCATCGACCATCCGACCGCGGTGATCCTCGGCGCGCTGACCTTCACGATCGCGACGATCGGCATCAACATCGTCGCGAACTTCGTGTCGCCCGCGTTCGACTTCTCGAACGTCGCGCCGCGGCTGATCAGCTGGCGCGCGGGCGGGATGCTCGCGGCCGTCGCGTCGATCTTCATCACGCCGTGGAACCTGTTCAACAACCCGGCCGTGATCCACTACACGCTCGACGTGCTCGGCGCGTTCATCGGCCCGCTGTACGGTGTGCTGATCGCCGACTTCTACCTCGTCAAGCGCGGCCGGCTCGTGCGCGACGACCTGTACACGATGTCGGAGCGCGGCACCTACTGGTACACCGGCGGCGTGAACCGCCGCGCGCTCGCCGCGCTGCTGCCGGCCGCGGTGATCGCCATCGTCTGCGTGATGGTGCCGGGCTGGCAGGCCGCCGCGAACTTCTCGTGGTTCATCGGCGCGGGGCTCGGCTTCGTGTTCTACCGGCTGCTCGCGAGCACGAAGGCCTGAGGAGCGCGCGATGAAGATCAAGCTGATCAATCCGAACACGACGCAGCGGATGACCGACGCGATGGGCCGCTGCGCGCGCGAAGTCGCGGCGGCAGGCACCGAGATCGTCGCGGTGAGCCCGCCGATGGGGCCGCCGTCGATCGAAGGCTATTACGACGAAGCGCTCGCGACGCCCGGGCTGCTCGCCGAGATCGCGCAGGGCGAGCGTGACGGCTGCGATGCGTATGTGATCGCGTGTTTCGGCGACCCGGGCCTGTATGCGGCGCGCGAACTCGCGCGCGGGCCGGTGATCGGGATCGCCGAGGCGGCGATGCACGCGGCGAGCGTGCTCGCGCCGGGCTTCTCGGTCGTCACGACGCTCGCGCGCACCTGCGGGATGGCATGGCATCTCGCCGAGCGCTACGGGATGAAGCGCTTCTGCCGCAACGTGCGGGCGACCGACGTCGCGGTGCTCGAGCTCGACCGGCCCGGTTCGGCCGCGCGGCGGATCATCGTCGACGAATGCCGGCGCGCGCTCGACGAGGACGGTGCCGACGCGATCGTCCTCGGCTGTGCCGGGATGGCCGAATTCGCGCTCGAGATCGAGCACCAGATCGGCGCGCCGGTCGTGGAAGGTGTCACGGCAGCCGTCAAATGGGCCGAGGCGCTCGTCGCGCTGCGCCTCGCGACCGCGAAACGCGGCGACTACGCGCGGCCGCTGCCGAAGCGCTACGACGGCGAATTCGCCCATTTCAGCCCGCCGGGGGATGCGTCGTCGGCCGCGCCGGCCGCCGCCACGGCGCGCAGCGGGAGCGCCGCACCGGAACCGGTCCCGGCTTTGCCGCAACCGCACATACACGCCGTCTGACCTGCACTATCTGCGCCGCTGTATGGGCGCGTATGAACCTTTTCGCTACACTGGGCCGTCATCGCATCGGCCCGTGCGGCCGGCCTCCGGCACCCGCGCGGGTCGATGCGAACCCATTATTTCAGCACGCTTTCGCGGCACTTCGAACCCATGTCACTCGATCCCAACTATCCTCGCGACCTGATCGGCTACGGCCGCCATCCCGTGCAGGCGAACTGGCCCGGGCGCGCCCGCGTCGCCGTGCAATTCGTCCTGAACTACGAGGAGGGCGGCGAGAATTGCGTGCTGCACGGCGATCCGGGCTCCGAGCAGTTCCTGTCCGAAATCGTCGGCGCGGCCGCCTATCCGGACCGCCACATGAGCATGGAGTCGATCTACGAGTACGGTTCGCGTGCGGGCGTGTGGCGCATCCTGCGCGAATTCGAGAAGCGCGGGCTGCCGCTCACGGTGTTCGGTGTCGGCATGGCGATCGAGCGTCATCCGGAACTCGCGCGTGCCTTCGTCGAGCTCGGCCATGAGATCGCGTGCCACGGCTGGCGCTGGATCCACTACCAGAGCATGACGCCCGAGCTCGAGGCCGAGCACATGCGCCTCGGGATGGAAGCGATCGAGCGCGTGACGGGCGAGCGTCCGCTCGGCTGGTACACCGGCCGCGACAGCCCGAACACGCACCGCCTCGTCGCGGAATACGGCGGCTTCCTGTACGACTCCGACAACTACGGCGACGACCTGCCGTTCTGGATGGATGTCGAGGTGTCGGGCGGCGGCACGTCGCCGCAGCTGATCGTTCCGTACACGCTCGATACGAACGACATGCGCTTCGCGACGCCGCAGGGCTTCAACACCGGCGACCACTTCTTCGCGTACCTGCGCGACGCGTTCGACGTGCTGTACGCGGAGGGCGACGACGCGCCGAAGATGCTGTCGATCGGCATGCACTGCAGGCTGCTCGGCCGGCCGGGGCGTTTCCGCGGGCTGCAGCGTTTTCTCGATCACATCGAGAAGCACGATCGCGTATGGGTGACGCGGCGTGTCGATATCGCGCGTCATTGGCGCGAACATCATCCGTACCAGCCCAGTCATCGAAACGAAGGGAAAGCATGAAGGCGATGCGTTACACGTTGGAGCAACTGAACACGATGGCGCCGAGCGCATTCGTCGCGGCGCTGTCGGGGATCTTCGAACATTCGCCGTGGGTGGCCGAGGTCGCCGCGGGCAAGCGGCCGTTCGCGAGCATCGACGCGCTGCACGAGACGATGTCGAACGCGGTGGAGACGGGCGGCGAAGTCCGCCAGCTCGCACTGATCAATGCCCACCCGGAACTGGCCGGCAAGGCTGCCGTGCGCGGCGAGCTGACGGCCGAGTCGACGCGCGAGCAGAGCGGCGCGGGTCTCGACCAGTGCACGCAGGAAGAGTTCGACAAGCTGCTGACGCTGAACCGCACGTATCGCGAGAAGTTCGGTTTCCCGTTCATCCTCGCGGTGCGCGGCTATGACCGGCACGGCATCATCGCGAACTTCGAGTCGCGCGTGAATCATTCGCGCACCGAGGAACTGCGCGCGAGCCTCGACCAGATCTACCGGATCGCGCGCTTTCGCCTCGACGACCTGATCGACGCCTGACACCTCACGACGGCCTGCTGCGTCGCAGCGGCCTGATCGCATCACTGAAACAAGGAAACCTCATGGCTGTTCCGCTTCTCGATCCCGACGCACCCGACTTCACCCGGCGCTACGTGAACCTCGCCGACCCGCGTCTCGGTGCGCAGGCGCTCGAGGCCAGCGACGACTTCTTCGCGCCGAAGGAGCGGATGCTGAACCCCGAGCCGGCCGTTTTCATTCCCGGCAAGTACGACGACCACGGCAAGTGGATGGACGGCTGGGAGACGCGCCGCAAGCGCACGACGGGCTACGACTGGTGCATCGTCAAGCTCGCGCGTCCGGGCGTGATCAAGGGCTTCGACATCGACACGAGCCACTTCACCGGCAACTTCCCGCCGGCCGCGTCGATCGAGGCCGCGTACGTGGCCGACGGCGCGCCGACGCACGCGACCGAATGGGTCGAGATCGTGCCGTCGACGACGCTGCAAGGCAACAGCCATCACTACGTCGCGGCGAGCGACACCCGCGCGTTCACGCACCTGCGCGTGAACATCTATCCGGATGGCGGCATCGCGCGCCTGCGCGTGTACGGCCAGCCGCAGCTCGACTGGGCCGGCGCCAGCGCGACCGAGCAGTTCGACCTCGCGGCGATGGAGAACGGCGGCTACGTGGTGGCGGCGAACAACCAGCACTTCGGCGTCGCGTCGAACCTGCTGCTGCCGGGCCGCGGCGTGAACATGGGCGACGGCTGGGAAACCCGCCGTCGCCGCGAGCCGGGCAACGACTGGGCGATCATCGCGCTCGCGCAGCCGGGCGTGATCCGCAAGATCGAAGTCGATACCGCGTTCTTCAAGGGCAACTATCCGGACCGCTGCTCGATCCAGGCCGCATACGTGTCGGGCGGCACCGACAGCTCGCTGATCACGCAGTCGATGTTCTGGCCGGTGCTGCTCGGCGAACAGAAGCTGCAGATGGACAAGCAGCACTATTTCGAACCCGAGATCGCATCGCTGGGCCCGGTGACCCACGTGCGCCTGAACATCATTCCGGACGGCGGCGTATCGCGCCTGCGTCTGTGGGGGACGCTCGACAAATGAAGACGCTCGCAATCGAACCGCTGACCAAGGAAGCCTTCGCGGCGTTCGGCGACGTGATCGAAACCGAAGGCGCGAAGCAGATTCCGATCAATCTCGGCACGACGATCCGCTTTCACGATCTCGCGAAGATCGACGTGAACGACGAGGACGGCCGCACGCTCGTCAACCTGTTCCGTGGCCAGCCGCGCACGCTGCCGTTCGAGGTGAAGATGCTCGAGCGCCATCCGCTCGGCAGCCAGGCGTTCGTGCCGCTGAACGACCAACCGTATCTCGTCGTCGTCGCGCCGGCCGGCGATCTCGATCCGTCGAAGATCCGCGCGTTCGTGACGAGCGGGTGGCAGGGCGTCAATTATGCGAAGGGCGTGTGGCATCACCCGCTGATCGCGCTGGGCGGCGTCAGCGACTTCATCGTCGTCGACCGCGGCGGCGACGGGCTGAACCTGAACGAGCAGGACCTGCTGGAATCGCTGTGGCTCACCGAGGACGCGCTGGACGCAGTGACGGCCTGAGCGGCAGTTCGGCCCCGCCTGTCGAAGCAACCCGCGCGACCTGCGCGGGTTTTTTTATGCGCGGCGCGCGCGTCATGGCGCGACGAGCCGTGCGTGCTCGTACGCACGATGCGGCAGCGCGACGAACGGCGTCGCATCGGGCAGTGTCGCCGAGCCGAGCCGAGCCGTGCCGTGCATCGTCGCGTCGCGCGGCCGGCTCGCGGACGACGTTGCGCTGACGCGGACATGACGTTGCGGGGGCGTCGAGACGGCCGGTCGCGTGCTATCGTGCCCGCATCGCCACCGCCCGACGTCCGGTTCCGGACGCGTTCCCCCGATGAGCCACCCTGAAAACGACCTCACGATACTGCTGCGCACGATGCAGCCCGAACTGCATCGCGGTGCGTTCGCATTCGTCGCACTGCCGGCCGATACGGAAATATCGTTATCCGAAACGATCGCGATCTTTCGCGAAGCGGAAGGCGTGACGGTCGTGGTCGACGAGGCGACGGCCGCGCGTCGCGGCTGGCCCGTGCTGTTCCGCGCCGCGTGGATCACGCTGACCGTGCATTCGGATCTCGCCGCGGTCGGCCTGACGGCCGCGTTCGCGCGGGCATTGGGTGAGGCCGGCATCAGCTGCAACGTGATGGCTGCCGCGTATCACGATCACATCTTCGTGCCGTTCGACGACGGCCCGCGCGCGCTCGATGCGCTCGTCGCGCTGCAGCGCGATGCGCGGCGCGGCTGACGCGCGACACGTTCCGCGCACGCAAAAAAACGGGCCCGTTTCCGGGCCCGCGAACGGAGAGGATTGCGCCGGCAATTGATAGCCGGCGCACGGCGGCTTACCTGGCCGCGCCACCCTCGAACCAGGCGGCGAGCTTCACGCGCTCGTCGTCGGTCATGTGCGTGACGTTGCCGATCGGCATCGCCTTCAGGCGCACGGCCTGTTCGTAGATGCGCTGCGCGTTCTTCGACACTTCGTCCGGCGTGTCGAACATCACGCCGGCGGGCGCGCTGCCCATCAGCGTCGGCTTCGCCGAGTGGCACTCGACGCAGCGCTGCTGCAGGATCGGCATGATGTCGTTGATCACGATCTTCGGTGCGTTCGCAGCCTGTGCTTCCGGTGCGACCGGCTTCGGCATCGTCCACACCAGCGCGCCGGACAGCAGTGCGACGCCGCCGATCGGCAGGTACCACAGCTGCTTGCCGCGGTGACGCATCACGAAGAACTGACGGATCAGCGCGCCGGCCAGCATGATCAGCACGAGCACGATCCAGTTGAACTTGTTCGTGTACGTCATCGCATAGTGGTTCGACAGCATCGCGAACACGACCGGCAGCGTGAAGTACGTGTTGTGCACCGAGCGCTGCTTGCCGCGCTTGCCGTAGATCGGGTTCGGCTCCTCGCCCTTGAGCATCTTGTCGACCATCTTGCGCTGGCCGGGGATGATCACGAAGAACACGTTCGCCGACATGATCGTCGCGAGCATCGCGCCGACGATCAGGTAGGCGGCACGGCCCGAGAAGATGTGGCACGCGAGGTACGCGGCGACGACGACGTAGAGGCCGACGCAGATGCCCAGCACGCGATCGTTGGTGCCGAGGATGCGGCACAGCGTGTCGTAGACGATCCAGCCGGCCGCGAGGAAGCCGAGCGCGGACGCGACGGCGACCACCGGGCCCATGTCGAGCACGCTCTTGTCGATCAGGTAGGTGTTCGGCGCGAGCAGGTACAGCACGAAGAACAGCGAGAAGCCCGACAGCCAGGTCGTGTACGACGGCCACTTCGACCAGTGCAGGTCATCCGGCATTTCCGGCGGGGCGACCGTGTACTTCTGCATGTTGTAGAAACCGCCGCCGTGGACGTGCCACAGTTCGCCGAACACGCCGCGCTTGCGCTGGTTCGCGTCGGTCGGCGGTTTCAGGCTGTTGTCGAGCGCGACGAAATAGAAGGACTCGCCGATCCACGCAATGGCGACGATGACGTGCAGCCATCGCAGCGCGAGGTTCAGCCAGTCGGTGATGAAGCCTTCCATGAAACTCCTCCAGACTCAGATCGTTGTCTTTGATGCGGGCGCCGATGCGTGTGTCAGCTGCCGCGATAGGTGCTGTACGACCACGGCGACACGAGCAGCGGCACGTGGTAGTGCGATGCGGTGTCGGCGATGCCGAAGCGCAGCACGACGCGGTCGACGAAGCGCGGCTCGGGCACCTTCACGCCGAGCGACGCGAAGTAGTCGCCGGCATGGAACACGAGTTCGTATTCGCCGGCGGCGAGCGCGGCACCTTCGAGCAGGGGTTCGTCGCAGCGGCCGTCGCTATTGGTCAGCACGGTCTTGATCGCGCGGCGCGATTCACCGTCCAGCGCGTAGAGGTCCACCTTGATGGCGGCGCCGGGGCGGCCGTGCGCCGTATCGAGTACGTGGGTAGTGAGCTTTCCCATTCGCAATTGTCCTTGTGTGAATGCGAGGTTCGGCGGCGACTCGATCCATGACTGTGCGGCGGATCGAGGCTCCACGTCACGTGGCTACATACCCGTCGGCGAGATTGAAGCGAGCGCCGTGCAGGCATTGTAAAAAGGTTCCCCGCGCAAATACGGGCGCGATATCAAAGATAATGCGCCGCGCATGAACCGCTGTCGACGGCGGGAAAAAACCCGCCGCGCCGCGCTCGGCGGGCCGCTGCACGGCCCGCGCGCGTACCATATCGAAACCGTGAAGCGCAGTATTCGGCGTCGCGCATTGTGCGGCGCGCGCGCATCGGCGATCCTCCCGCCGTGCGCGTCGGCCCGAGGCCGGGGCGCACCCCGAAGACGGCGAGCACGCCGGGTAACCGGGCCAGGGCGTTCGAACGGACGCAGGCACCGGGGCGTGCCGCGAATCAGCGTTCGAACGGCTTTGCGACCGCCCGAAAGGGCTGACCGACGCGGAGAACGCATGAATCCCGAGCAGCACTCCGGCGCGCACGCACGCGCGCCGCACCCATCCTCATCCCGCCCGAAAACCCTGCTGGTCAAGCACGCCGACGTGCTCGTGACCATGGACGACACGCGCCGCGAACTGCGCGACGCGGGGCTCTATATCGAAGACAACCGGATCGTCGCGGTCGGCCCGAGCGCCGAGCTGCCCGATACTGCCGACGAAGTGCTCGACCTGCGCGGCCACCTCGTGATCCCGGGGCTCGTGAACACGCACCATCACATGTACCAGAGCCTCACGCGCGCGGTGCCGGCCGCGCAGAACGCCGAGCTGTTCGGCTGGCTCACGAACCTGTACCGGATCTGGGCGCACCTGACGCCCGAGATGATCGAGGTGTCGACGCTGACCGCGATGGCCGAGCTGCTGCAGTCGGGCTGCACGACGTCGAGCGACCACCTGTACATCTATCCGAACGGCAGCCGGCTCGACGACAGCATCGGCGCCGCGCAGCGGATCGGCATGCGCTTTCACGCGAGCCGCGGCGCGATGAGCGTCGGCCAGCGCGACGGCGGGCTGCCGCCCGATTCGGTCGTCGAGCGCGAGCCCGACATCCTGCGCGACGCACAGCGCCTGATCGAGACCTATCACGACGAAGGCCGCTACGCGATGCTGCGGGTGGTCGTCGCGCCGTGCTCGCCGTTCTCGGTGAGCCGCGGCCTGATGCGCGACGCGGCCGTGCTGGCGCGCGACTACGGCGTGTCGCTCCACACGCACCTGGCCGAGAACGTCAACGACATCGCGTACAGCCGCGAGAAGTTCGGGATGACGCCCGCCGAATACGCGGAAGATCTCGGCTGGGTCGGTCACGACGTGTGGCACGCGCACTGCGTGCAGCTCGACGATGCGGGCATCGGCCTGTTCGCGCGCACCGGCACCGGCGTCGCGCACTGTCCGTGTTCGAACATGCGGCTCGCGTCGGGCATCGCGCCGGTGAGGAAGATGCGTCTCGCGGGCGTGCCGGTCGGCCTCGGCGTCGACGGTTCCGCGTCGAACGACGGCGCGCAGATGGTCGCGGAAGTGCGGCAGGCGCTGCTGCTGCAGCGGGTCGGTTTCGGGCCCGATGCGATGACCGCGCGCGAAGCGCTCGAGATCGCGACGCTCGGCGGCGCGAAGGTGCTGAACCGCGACGACATCGGCGCGCTGAAGCCCGGCATGGCCGCGGACTTCGCCGCGTTCGACCTGCGCCAGCCGCTGTTCGCGGGCGCGCTGCACGATCCGGTCGCGGCGCTCGTGTTCTGCGCGCCGTCGCAGACGGCGTACACGGTGGTGAACGGGAAGGTGGTGGTGCGGGAAGGGCGGCTCGCGACGCTCGACCTGCCGCCGGTCATCGAGCGCCACAACGCGCTGGCGCAGGCACTCGTGGAGGCGTCGCGCTGACCGCGTCGACGTGAGGTGAAGGCCGCGCCCGCACGCCGCGGATCGGGCGCGCGGCCGTGGCTACGGCTGAGGTTGGGGTTGAAGCTGAAGCCACCAGCGCCGCGCGTCACACCGGCCCACCCCGCAACGGCGTGGCCGGCGCGCGCGTCGTGCGCGCTTACGCCTCGATCAGCGTGCGGGTCGCTTCGGCGACGAGGCTGCGCAGCCAGCGCACTTCGTCGGAGTAGTGGCAGCGTTCGTGCCACAGCTGGTAATACTGCATCGGCGGGAAGTCGAGCGGTGCCGGCACGACCGACAGCGGCAGGAACTTCGCGTAATGATCGGCGAACAGGCGCGTCGTCGTGAAGATCAGGTCGGACTTCACCAGCACGTACGGCGCGAGGTTGAAGTACGGCAGCGTGACGACCACGTGACGCTTGAGCCGTTCGCGCGCGAGATGCACGTCGATCGCGCCGCGCTGGCCGACCGAGTACGGCGTCGGCGCGAGATGCGGCGCGTTCAGGTACTGGTCGAGCGTGAGCCCGCCACGCTTCGCGAACGGATGCGTGTTGCTCATCAGGCAGACGATTTCGTCGACGAACAGGTTCGACAGATGCAGCTGCTCGGGCGGCTCGGGCCAGTTGCCGACGACGATGTCGAGCTTGCCGTCTTCCAGCGCGAGCTCGTAATCGAACGCGGGGCCGAGCGAATGGAACTCGAGCGTCGCGTTCGGCGCCGCCTGGCGGAAGCGTTCGACGACGGTCGGCACGAACAGCACGTTCAGGTAGTCGGGGCAGCCGATCCGGTAGCAGCGGATCGACGTGGCCGGGTCGAAATTGTGCTGCTGGAACTTGATGCGCTCGATTTCGCGCAGTGCGTTCTGCACCGGCTCGAGCAGGCGCAGCCCGTATTCGGTCGGGACCATGCCGGACTTGCCGCGCACCAGCAGCGGGTCGCCGGTGATGTCGCGCAGGCGCCGCAGCGCGGCGCTGATCGCCGGTTGCGACTGGTTCAGTTTGACGGCCGCGCGCGTGACGCTGCGCTCCATCAACAAGGTGTGCAAGACGCGCAAGAGGTACGTGTCGATCGCCTCGCGTTGCTGACTCATGATTTCTCCGGTTTATATGGCTGGGCTGATCGATGGGGGAGGTGGGTATATGGTTTTTAATATGAACGAAAGTCAGCGTCAAGAGATGGATACCCGCAGACACCCGTCGCCGGGCCTCGCCAAGCGGGCTGAAGCGGGCTGAAAAGGGCCGAAGCGGGAACGGGTGAAGGGGCGGAATGCGGGCGTGCGCGGTACCGCGCGGATGCGCATTGCACGCATCCGGTGGTCAGGGCACCGCGCGTGACACGCGTGCGTCAGTCGTCGATGCGCATGCCGACTTTCAGCGTGACCTGCCAGTGGATGACCTGGTCGCCTTCGATGTGGCCGCGCGTTTCGGTCACCTGGAACCAGTGCAGGTTGTGCAGCGTCTTGCCGGCTTTCGAGATCGCGTTGCGGATGGCGTCGTCGCACGATTGCCGCGACGAACCGGTCAGTTCGATCAGCTTGTAGACGTGGTCGCTCATGATGCGCTCCCTGGGATGTCGGTGTGTGCGGCCGGCGCAAGCGGCGGGCCCGAAGCGGCGCCGCGCGTGTCCGGCTTCTTGAGTGATAGGTATGATGGGCGGCAAGTGCAACCTCAATTGGAGACGAGGAAGATCGTGGAAGTCGGATTTTGCGGACCGGGATTGATGGGCGCGCCGATGATTCGGCATTTGCTGGCGGCGGGCCACCGGGTCAGCGTATGGAACCGCACGCGCGGCAAGGCCGAGGCGCTTGAAAAGGACGGTGCGCAGGTGGTCGACACGCCGCGCGAACTGGCCGAGCGCGTCGACACGGTGTTCATGTGCGTACTCGACGGCCGTGCGGTAGGCGACGTCGCGTTCGGCGAGCACGGGCTGTTTGCCGGCGATGCGCATGCACGCCGCCTGAAGCGCATCGTCGATCACTCGAGCATTCCGCCTGCCGCGACGCGCGATTACGCGGCGCGTGCCGCCGCGCTCGGCGTCGGCTGGATCGATGCGCCGGTGTCGGGCGGCGTGCCCGGCGCGCAGGCCGGCACGCTTGCGGTGATGGCGGGCGGCGGCGCGGCCGACCTCGCTGCGGTGCGACCGCTGATCGACACCTACGCGTCGCGCGTCACGCACATGGGCGACGCTGGCGCGGGCCAGACCGCGAAGCTGTGCAACCAGGCGATCGTCACCGCGACGGTGACCGCGATCGCGGAAGCCGTCGGCCTCGCCCAGGCGAGCGGCATCGACGCCGCGCGTCTGGCCGACGCGCTGGCGGGCGGCTGGGCCGATTCGGTGCTGCTGCAGACCTTCGTGCCGCGCATGACGTCAGGCGGTCACGCGCCGATCGGCGCGCTCAGTACGTTCCAGAAGGATGTCGATGCGATCGCCGACGCCGCGCGCGACACGGGTGCGGTGATGCCCGTATCGGCCACGGTGCAGCAGGTGCTGCGCCTGGGCGCCGCGCAGGGGCTTGCCGGTGCCGATTTCGCCGCGTTCATCGACATCGTCCGGCCCGGCAACGGGCGCGGGACGGCGCAGTGAGCGCGCCGCGACGCTGAAGCGGGAAGCTGAATGGCCGATGGGCCGCCCGGAGGCGGCCCATCGTGTCGGTGTCGGTTCAGCCGAGGGAGCGCGGTGTCGTGTCGCCGGCGTTCTGGCGTCCGAGCCCGCCGCGCAGGCTCGCTTTCGTGCCTGCACCAAATTCGGGCAGGATGCGCGCGCGGGCGCGGCTCGCGAACACGAGGAAGCCGAAGCCGTTCGCCTCGTACCAGTACCCGCCGTTCTCGAGGCCGTCGAGCGGCTGTTCGAGTGCGTTGGCGATCGATTCGAGGCAGCGCTTGCGCAGTTCGGCGATGGCCGGATAGGGCGGCTGTGCGCCGCGCACGCTGCACAGAAGCACGTCGAGGCCGGGTAGCACGTGCGCATAGAGGACGGGTTCGTCCTGCGCACGGGCGCGGGCAATCTTGGTGTCGAGCTGCGCGAACGGTTTCGAATGGCGCAATACCGCGAGGAAGGACTCCTGGCCATCCTGTTGCGCACGTCGACGTTTTTTCGGGAAGGACATAAACACTCGCCTGAAAAACAATTGCAAGAAATGCGGCACTTTCATGCGACCCACTCCCGGCTATGTACGCCGCATGTCGATCCTTTATAGCACACGAAAATGCTGCACTCCGCACTCGTGCGGTACGACGATCAATGTCTCCCGTCGACCCGCATGCCACGATGATCGACACAGCCAGCGTCTTGGCGCCCGTACTGTCGTTTAGTCTCCATCATAGACCTGCTTTTCCCGCGCGTGCATTCGCGCGTCACAAAAAAATGAGATAGGCGCTCGCACGACGGTGCACGGACGGTGCACGATGCGTGCCCATGAAAAAGGCCCGCACATGGCGGGCCCGGCAGTCGCAGCGTGGCGCGGTGCTCAGCGTTGCTTCAGCGAATCGCGGATCTCGCGCAGCAGCAGCACGTCTTCCGGCGTCGCGGCAGGCGGAGCTGCTTCCGGCTTGCGCAGCTTGTTGATGAATTTCACCATCAGGAAGATGATGAACGCGAGGATCACGAAGTTGATCGCCACGGTGATGAACGAGCCGTAGCCGAATGCGGCGACGCCCGCGGCCTGCAGATCCTTGAACGAATCGGGATTACCCTTGAACGTCGGGGGGATGGTGCCGAGCAGAACGAACTTGTTCGAGAAATCCAGACCGCCCGTCAGCACGCCGATGACCGGCATGATGAGGTCTTTCACGACCGAGTCGACGATCTTCGAGAACGCGCCGCCGATGATCACGCCGACGGCGAGATCCATCACGTTGCCTTTGACGGCGAACTCCTTGAATTCCTTGATTATGCTCATGAGCGGCTTTCTCCTGGTTGGGCGAGAGGAGGCGTGCCGCGACGCGCAGGGCTGCGAAGCGTCTGATGGGTCGGATCGGGGGCACGCCGATGGCCGCATGATAGCGAACGTGCCCCATTGCCGGTAGCCCATCTTGAAATGATTAACAAATCACCGGGCCGGCGCGAGTGTAAATGAAAGAAAGCGCGGGCGCGGCGCGATGCGTCGACGCCCGCGCGAGCCATGCTCAGGTGTTGTCGTCGGTCCAGCCGTCGTCGTTGCTGCCGAGATCGACGCCGCCGCCGCCATTGCCGTCGCTCCAGTTCGAATCGTCGCCGCGGCCGAGGTCGAAGCCCGGATCGTTGTTCTCCTGGCGCCGGCGCGGGTCGTCGACGATCACGTCGCGTTCGACCACGCGTTCGCGGCCGCCGGACATCGCTTCGCCGAGCAGCACGCCGGTCAGCAGCCCGCCCATTCCGCTGCCGAAACCGCCGCCTTGCTGAACCACGACGGGCGGCTGCTGTTGCGGATACGGTTGCGGCGGATATGGCTGCTGCGGGTACGGTTGCTGCTGATACGGCTGGCCTTGCATGCCGGTCACGCGATCGGCTTCCTGCGCATACACGGAGCCGCTGCCGTTCGCGGGCGTCGCGGGCGGCGTGCTCGGATCGGGGCGGCCTTCGACGCGCGCCTTCACGCTCGCATGCCGCTGTTCGAGTTCGTCGATGCGATACGGCGGCACCGGGTTCTTGCCGTTCGACAGCGCTTCGACGAGCGCGCGTGCATCGGTCTCGATGCCTTCGAGTTCACTGGTGAGCGCCGCGGCACCGGGCGCCGTCGACAGTTTCGCGTCGAGTTTCAGCGGACGGATGTCGTTCAGCACGTCGGTCGCGCGTTTCAACTGCGCGCGGCGTTCGTCGCCGGCACGGCTGTCGTCGGCCGAGCGTGCGCGCCGCAACGTCCAGCGCAGCACCAGCGCGATGACCGCGACGAGCAGCCCGAGGCCGATCCACATGCCGGTCGACGGACCGTGTTTCGCAACCGGCGCGGCAGGCGCGAGCGACGACTGCAACGAGCCGGCCTGCGTGGCCGACGGTGCGTTGCCGCTCGCGCCGCTCACGCGCGCGGCGTCGGCGCGAATGCGCGATTCGGTCTGCGCGAAATGCGACGCGTCGGTGAAGCGCAGTTGCGGATCGAGCGACTTCGCCCGCTGCAGTTGCGCGAGCGCGTCGGACGCGCGGCCTTCGCGGTCCAGCACCTGTGCGTACAGATAGCGCGCATGCGCATTGTTCGGATGGGCGTCGATGACTTGCGACAGCTGCGTGTCGGCGCGCTGCCAGTCACGTTGCGCGATCGACTGCTCGACTTGCTGCAGCGACGGGACCGCAAAGGCGGCGGACGACAGCAGCATCAGCGAGAAGCCGAGTGCGGCGAGAGATTTCTTCATGGTCGAACCGGGCGCGGGCGCCCGTCTCCTGACTATCGGTGCGCGCCGCGCGCCCGGCGGGCCGCGGCGCGGTTGCCTGCCGTTACTGCGCGGGCGTGTCGAGCTGCTTCTTCAGCGCGGCGAGGCGGTCCTCGACCGACGGGCCCTTGTTCAGCGCGGCGAGCTTGTCGTCGAGCGCCTTGCCGCTCGACGTGTCGGCCGAATTCAGACGGGCGTCCGAACGCGCATTCTGCAGCGCGACCTTGTCCTCGAGCTTCTGGAAGTCCTCGGACAGGTTCTTGCCGCCGATGCCGCCCAGCGCGCTTGCCGCGACATCCTTCGCCTGCGCGATTTCCTGCTTGGCCTGCAGGATGTTCGAGCGTGCGTTCAGGTCGTTGCGGCGCTGACGCATGTCGGCGATCTGCCCCTTCAGCTTGTCGACCGACGGCTCGAGCGTCGTCAGCTCCGCCGCGAGCGCATCGCGCTCGGCTTCGGCGTTCGACTGCGCGGCGAGCGCCTCGCGTGCGAGCGCTTCGTCGCCCGCCTGCAGCGCGCGCTTCGCGCCGTCCTCGTACTTCTTCACCTTGTCGTCGGCCGCATCGCGCTTGCTGCGCTGGGTCGCGACTTGTGCCTCGATCTCGATCAGCGAATTCTCGGCACGGCCGATGCTGTCGTCGAGCTCCCGCACGATCTGCCGTGCGTCGCGCGACGGATCCTGTACCGAGTCGGCCGCATCGTTCAGCAGGCCTTTGATCGTGCGCGAAACAGAGTCGAAAAGCGACATGAAATCCTCCGTGGTTGAAAGGTGCCGCGTCGGCGGCAATGCCCGTCGCGAATCGGTTCCGACCCGCGTGAGCCGGCGGATATTACACCGCCGGCCCCTTAAATACGGCTTAAGCGCCGGAGTTCAAGCGCCGTGCGTGTGCAGGTTTCCACCTTTCGCATCTGAAAGAAACGCCGCGGCACGCACCGGGTCGCGAGTCCATGATAGGCGGAGCATGGCGCCAATACGTTCCGCAATTCATGCTTGTGCGGGAATTTTTACAAAAAATCGCGAAGCCGATCGGTCGATTTCATTAAAATGCGCTGTCACGTCGCGGGAACGGATCGCCGCGCGGCGGGGTCTGTCGACGTGACAGTTGCCACGATGCACCCACTCTGATTCATCCGCTTGCATTTTCCGCATGCGTCCGAGGGCGCCACGCCGCCCGCCATTCCGACATGCCAATCATTAAACGACCGTCTTCTCCTTCCGACCGGAACGAACCTCACTACACGTTGCGCCGTTCGCCGTCGGGGGCCTATTACCCCGATGACGACGACCGCGGCGACGACCGGCGCGCGCAGCGCAACGGCGGCGGGGGCGGTGCTCGCCGCTCGTTCGGCTCGCGCGTCGCGCTGTGGTTCGTCGGCCTGATCGCGACGCTCGCGATCGTCGGCGCGCTGATCGTCGGCTACGCGCTCGTCGTGATGGCGCCGCAGCTGCCGTCGCTCGACGCGCTGACCAACTACCAGCCGAAGGTGCCGCTGCGCGTGTTCAGCGCCGATCACGTGCTGATCGGCGAGTTCGGCGAGGAGCGCCGCAGCCTCGTGCGCTTCCAGGACATTCCCGACGTGATGAAGAAGGCGGTGCTCGCGATCGAGGACTACCGCTTCTACGAACACGGCGGCGTGGACTTCCTCGGCATCCTGCGCGCTGGCGTGGCCGACCTGATGCACGGTGGCGCGCGCCAGGGCGCGAGCACGATCACGATGCAGGTCGCGCGCAACTTCTTCCTGTCGAGCGAGAAGACGTATACGCGCAAGATCTACGAGATGCTGCTCGCGTACAAGATCGAGAAGGCGCTGACGAAGGACCAGATCCTCGAGCTGTACATGAACCAGATCTACCTGGGCCAGCGCTCGTACGGTTTCGCGGCCGCCGCGCGCGTGTATTTCGGCAAGGACCTGAAGGACATCACGCTCGCGGAAGCGGCGATGCTCGCGGGGCTGCCGAAGGCGCCGTCCGCGTACAACCCGGTCGTCAATCCGAAGCGCGCGAAGGTGCGCCAGGAGTACATCCTGAAGCGCATGCTCGAGATCGGCTACATCACGCAGCCGCAGTACGACCAGGCGGTGAAGGAAGAGATCCGCGTGCGCACGCCGGGCAACCAGTACGCGGTGCACGGCGAATACGTCGCCGAGATGGTGCGGCAGATGATGTACCAGCAGTACAAGGACGAAACCTACACGCGCGGGCTGACCGTCACGACGACGATCAACTCGGCCGACCAGGAAGCCGCGTACCAGGCCGTGCGCCGCGGCATTCTCGATTACGAGCGTCGCCACGGCTATCGCGGGCCGGAAGGCTCGATCAACCTGCCGGCGGCCGGCGACGAGCGCGACGAGGCGATCGACGACGCGCTCGCCGATCACCCGGACAACGGCGACCTGCAGTCGGCGGTGGTGCTGTCGGCGTCGCCGAACGCGGTCGAGGTGCAGTTCGTCGGCGGCGCCACGACGACGATCGGCCCGGCCGGGCTGCGCTTCGTGTCGGCCGCGCTGAGCCCGCGCGCGAACGCGACGCTGCACATCAAGCCGGGCTCGATCGTGCGCGTGCTGAAGGACGGCAAGACGGGCTGGCAGATCGTGCAGTTGCCGCAGGTCGAAGGCGCGCTCGTCGCGATCGCGCCGCAGGACGGTGCGATCCGTTCGCTCGTCGGCGGCTTCGACTTCAACAAGAGCAAGTTCAACCACGTCACGCAGGCGTGGCGCCAGCCGGGTTCGTCGTTCAAGCCGTTCATTTATTCGGCGTCGCTCGACAAGGGCCTCGGGCCGGCGACGATCATCAACGATGCGCCGCTGTACTTCCCGCCGAGCGTGCCGGGCGGCACCGCGTGGGAACCGAAGGACGACGACCAGCCCGACGGCCCGATGTCGATGCGCACCGGCCTGCAGCGTTCGAAGAACCTCGTGTCGATCCGGATCCTCGCGTCGATCGGCACGCAGTACGCGCAGGAGTATGTGACGCAGCGCTTCGGCTTCGATCCGGCGAAGACGCCGCCGTACCTGCCGATGGCGCTCGGCGCCGGCCTCGTGACGCCGCTGCAGCTCGCGACCGGCTATGCGGTGTTCGCGAACGGCGGCTACAAGGTCGATCCGTACCTGATCGCCGAAGTCGACGACGCGCGCGGCCAGCCGCTGCAGAAATCGCAGCCGGTGATCGCCGGCGGCACCGCGCCGCGCACGATCGAAGGCCGCAACGCATACGTGATGAACAGCCTGCTGCACACGGTCGCGACGGCCGGCACGGGCGCGGGCACCAACGCGCTCGGCCGCAGCGACCTGCAGGGCAAGACGGGCACGACGAACGATGCGAAGGACGGCTGGTTCGCCGGCTACCAGCAGTCGCTCGTCGCGGTCGCGTGGATGGGCTTCGACCAGCCGAAGAGCCTCGGCAGCCGCGAATTCGGCGCGCAGCTCGCGTTGCCGATCTGGGTGAACTACATGCGCACCGCGCTGAACGGCGTGCCCGAGCAGCAGATGCCGATGCCGGACGGCCTGACCTCGATCGACGGCGAGCTGTACTACGCCGATCGCACGCCGGGCAACGGCTTCGTCGGCAGCGTGGACATCAACCCGGCTGCGAACGCGATCAGCGCGAACGACGCGCTCGGCTCGGCCGGCTCGGAGGGGCTCGCACCGCCGCCCGTCACGCAGCAGGAGAAGCAGCAGATCATGGACATGTTCGAGAACAAGTAAGCGATACGCGGATGTGTCGCATGCGGCGGGCGCCTTCGGGCGCCCGTTTTCTTATGTGTCGTCGCGTTCGCGCGTCAGCCGGTGAGGACGAATCAGAACGACGCGCAGGCCGGTACGAGCGTGATGCCAACCGAGTCCTGCCGGAAGCGCTCGCGGTACGCGTGCCGGATCGCCGCGAGCCGCGCGTGCGTATCGGCAGTATCGTCGGCGACGATACGGACCACGAAACTCGCTTCGCCGATGATCCGGCCGGTGGCGCGGTCGCGCCATTGGCCGCGGGTGTCCCAGACCGTGAAACCGTCCGGAAAGCGCGGCGTGACGACGTCGGCGAGGAAGGCCGCGCGTTCCGCTTCGGTGACGGGGCCGCGTCCCGCGATATCGCGTCCGAACAGCAGGTCGGCCTGCAGCATCCGGTGCGTGTCCGGCTGCAGGCAGCCAACGGAAGCGTCGACGACGGGCGAGGGCGGGGCCGCGCAACCGGCAAGCAGCGCGACGGCTGCAGCACCGATCACCTGCCGCGTACGACGTGGCCACGCCGCGGGCCAAGCGTTCGGCGGCGCTATTTGCCTATTTCGCGTCCGGCGCGCTTCGCGCGCGTAAAACGCTGCGCGCTCAACCACTTGCGTGCTTGTCCGGCGGGTTATCAACAGGGCTGTCAACATAAACTGGGGATAACCCTGAGTATCGTGCGCGGGTTCAGTGCTGCAGTTTTGCGTGCGCGAGATGCATGCCGAGCGTCGCGGGATCGGTGTTCGTGCCCGACAGCAGCACGCCGACCCGCTTGCCCTGCAGCGTTTCGCGCAGCGGGCCGAGCAGCGCCGCGAGCGCTGCCGCGCACGCCGGTTCGACCGACAGCTTCAGTTGCGAGAACAGGAACAGCATCGCCGCGCGCAGCGCGTCGTCGGACACCGTGACGATGCGGTCGACGTGGCGCCGGCACAGCTGGTAGCTGTATTCCTCGGTATGCGGCGCCATCAGCGAGTCGGCGATGGTCTGCATCGCGCTCATCTGGATCGTGTGATTCGCCGCGAAGCTGCGGCTCATCGCGTCGGCGCCTTCCGGCTCGACGCCGTACACGTGCACGCGCGGATTCGCGAGCCGCAGCGCGGTCGCCATGCCGGCCGCGAGCCCGCCGCCGCCGATCGGCACGATCACCGCGTCGAGATCGGGCGTCTGCGTCGCCCATTCGTAGCCGAGCGTCGCGGTGCCGAGGATCGTGTGATAGCCATTGAACGGATGGATGAAGAAGCGGCCTTCCTCGGCCTCGATCCGCCGCACGAGGTCGAATGCCTGCGACGCGCTGCCGGCGAGCACGACTTCCGCGCGGTACTGCTTGCACTGCGCGATGCGCGCCGGGCTCGCGGTATGGAACATCACGACCTTCGCGCTGCTGCCGAGCCGCATCGCCGCATACGCGACGGCCGCCGCGTGATTGCCGGCCGACACGCACGTGACGCCGGCGTTCTTGCGCGCTTCGTCGAGGGCCAGCAGGTTCGTGAACGCGCCGCGCGCCTTGAAGCTGCCGCTCACCTGCAGCAGCTCGAACTTGAAGTTGACGTGCGTGCCCTCGAGGGACGGCAGGTCGGCGCGCTCGAACACCGGCGTGCGCGCGACCCACGGCGACAACGCGAAATGCTGCGCGGCGATTTCGTCGAGCGTCGGAATCGGTTCGCCGTCGATCGTCGTATGGGCAGTGCGCTGTTGGTCAGTCGACATGGCGTGGCGGGTGGCGGGAGGGGGCCGGCCCGCACACGCAGGCCGGCGTGGCGGGGCAGTCAGTGTGCGTCGACCGACATGCTGCGGATGAACTTGCGCAGGAACTGCTCGCAGGCGGCGAGCTGCGCGAGCTCGACATACTCGTTCGGCTTGTGCGCCTGTTCGATGTTGCCGGGCCCGCAGACGATGCTCGGGATGCCCGCGCGCTCGAACAGGCCGGCTTCCGTGCCGTAGGCGACCTTGCGCTTGTCCTGGTCGGCCGTCAGCGCGCGCACCAGCTGCGTGATCGCGGCCTGTTCGGTCGCGTCGAGCCCGGGCGCCGCGGCGATCTTCGAGAACTCGATCGCCGCGTTCGGATGCTCGCGAAGCATCTGCGGCAGCAGCGTTTCCCGCGCATACGCTTCGATGCGCGCGAAGATCTGCTCGGGATCGAGCGTCGGCAGGTTGCGGAACTCGAAGTCGAACCGGCATTCGGCCGGCACCGTGTTGATCGCGTTGCCGCCCTGGATCGTGCTCGTCTGCGCGGTCGTGAACGGCACGTCGTACAGTTCGTCGAACGGGCCTTCGGCGCGAAAGCGCTCGGCGATGTCGCGGATGTGGCAGATGAGGCGCGCCGCATATTCGATCGCGTTCAGGCCCTTCGGCGTCAGCGACGAGTGCGCCGCGTGGCCGCGCACGCAGCAGCGATACGCGTTGATGCCCTTGTGCGCGATGATCGGCCGCATGCTGGTCGGCTCACCGACGATGCAGCCGGACGGCTTCACGCCGCGCTTGACCAGATCGGCGATCAGCAGCGGGGCGCCCGCGCAGCCGATTTCCTCGTCGTAGGACAGCGCGAAATGGATCGGCTTCGCGAGCTTCGTCGCCTGCATCTCCGGCAGCAGCGCGAGCGCCGCGCCGATGAAACCTTTCATGTCGCACGTGCCGCGGCCGTACAGGCGGCCGTCGCGCAGCTCCGGCTCGAACGGGTTGCTGTCCCACTGCTGGCCGTCGACCGGCACGACGTCGGTGTGCCCCGACAGCACGATGCCGCCGTCGGTCGAGCCGTCGTGCGCGGGCACGGTCGCGAACAGGTTGGCCCAGCCTTCGCGCGGATCGTGCGTGAGCGTCGACTGGATGCCCTTCGCGGCGAGCGCGTCGCGCACCGTTTCGATCAGGCCGAGGTTCGGCACGCGGCTCGTCGTGTCCATCGACACCAGCTGCTTGATCCAGGGCAGGCTGACGAGCGAGGCGTCGCCTTGGGTTGCGGCGGACGGCGCCGGCGCGTCGAGAGTGGACATGGCAAAACTCCGTCTGAGGAATGGGAAAATCATACTCAAAAACGCGCCGGCCCGCCTTCGCCGGCCGCGGTGCGGTGCAGCATCGCGGCCGTGCCGTCAGCGTGCCGCGCTCGTCGCGTCGGCGCGCGGGGCGAGCGCGCGCAGCGTTTCCTTGATCGTCGACACGCGGATCGCGAGATCGGGCGAGCGCGTCTCGATGCGCAGCTTGTCCTGGCCCGCGAGCTTGATGTGCCGGTGCTTCTGCACCATCTCGATGATCCGCATCGGATCGATCGGCGGGTTCGGCTCGAACTGCAGCCCGATCGCGGCCTCGCTCGCGTCGATCTTGACGATGCCGAGCGGCTTCGCCGCGAGCCGCAGCCGGTGCGTCTCGACGAGCGCGTGCGCCTGCGGCGGCAGCTTGCCGAAGCGGTCGATCAGCTCTTCCTGGATGCCGTCGATCGCGTCGCCGTGCTCGCAGTTCGCGAGCCGCTTGTACAGCGACAGCCGCTCCTGCACGTCCACGCAGTAGTCGGCCGGCAGGATCGCGGGCGCATGCAGGTTGATTTCCGTCGTCGCGGCGAGCGGGGCCGTGAGGTCGGGCTCCTTGCCGTTCTTCAGCGCCTTCACTGCGTCGTTCAGCATGTCGGTATACAGCTGGAAGCCGATCTCGTGGATCTCGCCCGACTGCTTGTCGCCGAGCACCTCGCCGGTGCCGCGGATCTCGAGGTCGTGCATCGCGAGATAGAAGCCCGAACCGAGTTCCTCCATCTGCTGGATCGCCTCGAGGCGGCGCTGCGCCTGCTTGGTCAGCGACTGCGGGTCGTGGACCAGCAGGTATGCGTACGCCTGGTGGTGCGAACGGCCGACGCGGCCGCGCAGCTGGTGAAGCTGCGCGAGGCCGAACTTGTCGGCGCGATGCATGATGATCGTGTTCGCGCTCGGCACGTCGATGCCGGTCTCGATGATCGTCGTGCACAGCAGCACGTTCGCGCGCTGCGCGACGAAATCGCGCATCACGCGTTCGAGCTCGCGCTCGTGCATCTGGCCATGCGCGATCACGATGCGCGCTTCGGGCACGAGCTCCTCGAGCATCGCCTTGCGGTTCTCGATCGTCTCGACCTCGTTGTGCAGGAAATACACCTGGCCGCCGCGCTTCAGCTCGCGCAGCATCGCCTCGCGGATCACGCTTTCCTCCTCGCGGCGCACGAAGGTCTTGATCGCGAGCCGCTTTTGCGGCGCGGTCGCGATCACCGAGAAGTCGCGCAAGCCCTCGAGCGCCATCCCGAGCGTGCGCGGGATCGGCGTCGCGGTCAGCGTCAGCACGTCGACTTCCGCGCGCAACGCCTTCAGCGCTTCCTTCTGGCGCACGCCGAAGCGGTGTTCCTCGTCGATGATTACGAGGCCGAGGCGCTTGAACTGCACGTCCGACGACAGCAGCTTGTGCGTGCCGATCACGATGTCGACGCTGCCTTCGTTGATCTGCGCGATCGCCGCGTTCACTTCCTTCGCGGTCTTGAAGCGCGACAGCTCGACGATGCGCACCGGCCAGTCGGCGAAGCGGTCGGCGAAGGTCTGCGTGTGCTGCTCGGCGAGCAGCGTGGTCGGCGACAGCAGCGCGACCTGCTTGCCGCCCATCACCGCGATGAACGCGGCGCGCAGCGCGACCTCCGTCTTGCCGAAGCCGACGTCGCCGCACACGAGGCGGTCCATCGGCTTGCCGCTCGTCATGTCGCCGATCACGGCCGCGATCGCCGCGGCCTGGTCGGGCGTTTCCTCGAACCCGAAGCTTTCCGCGAACTTCACGTAGTCGCGCGGCTCGAGCGCGAACGCGTGGCCCTCGCGGGCCGCGCGGCGCGCGTACAGGTTCAGCAGCTCGGCCGCCGTATCGCGGATCTGCTGCGCGGCCTTGCGCTTCGCGCGCTCCCACTGGCCCGAACCGAGCGCGTGCAGCGGCGCGCTGTCGGGATCGGCGCCGCTGTAGCGCGAGATCACGTGCAGCTGCGCGACCGGCACGTAGAGCTTGCTGTCGCCCGCGTATTCGAGATGCAGGAACTCGGTCTCGCCTTCGCCGAGATCCATCGACACGAGGCCCATGTAGCGGCCGATGCCGTGCTGCGCATGCACGACCGGATCGCCGACCTTCAGCTCCGACAGGTCGCGCACCATCGCGTCGACGTTGCTCGCCTGTTCCTGGCGACGGCGCCCGGCGCGGCGGCCGAGCGCGCCGTACAGCTCGGTCTCGGTGACGATCGCGTAGCCTTCGCCCGGCACCGCGAAGCCGCTCGCGAGCGGCGCGACGCCGAGCGCGAAGGGCGCGTCGCTTTCGAGCCAGCCCGCGAAGTGGTCGTTCGACGCCGGACGCAGGCGATGCTCGGCGAGCAGTTGCAGGATCGTCTCGCGGCGGCCGGCCGATTCGACCGTCAGCAGCACGCGCTTGCCCGACGCTTCGACGAAGGTGCGCAGCGCGGCGAGCGGATCGTCCGCGTGGCGGTCGACGGTGAGCTCGGGCAAGGCCGTCGCCCAGCCGCCGGCCGGCTGCGCGGGCAGCACGACGCGCGCGAACGGCTTCGCGAACGCGAAGAAATCCTCGTCGGACAGGAACAGCCGCTGCGGCTCGAGGATCGGCCGCTCGCGGTCGTGCGCGAGGAACGCGTGACGCTGCTTCGTATCGGCCGTGAAGCGGCGGATCGACGCTTCGAGGTCGCCGGCGAACACGAGGTGCGCATCCTGCGGCAGGTAGTGAAACAGCGTGGCCGTCTCGTCGAAGAACAGCGGCAGGTAGTACTCGATGCCGGCCGACGGCACGCCGTTGCCGATGTCCTTGTAGATAGGCGCGCGGCTCGGGTCGCCTTCGAAGGTCTCGCGCCAGCGGCTGCGGAAGGCCGTGCGCGCCGCTTCGTCGAACGGAAACTCGCGGCCGGGCAGCAGGCGCACGTCGCGCACCGGATAGAGGCTGCGCTGCGTATCGGGATCGAACGCGCGGATCGAGTCGACCTGGTCGTCGAACAGGTCGATCCGGTACGGCAGCGGCGAGCCCATCGGGTACAGGTCGATCAGCGAGCCGCGCACGCAGTATTCGCCGGGCCGCACGACCTGGCTCACGTGCTCGTAGCCGGCCAGCGTGAGCTGCGCCTTCAGCTTCGCCTCGTCGAGCCGCTCGCCCTGCGCGAACGCGAACGTGTACGCGGCCATGAACGACGCGGGCGGCATCCGGTACAGCGCGGTGGTCGCGGGCACCAGCAGGATGTCGCAGCGGCCCTCGCCGAGGTCGTGCAGCGTCGCGAGCCGCTCGGAGACGAGATCCTGGTGCGGCGAGAACGTGTCGTACGGCAGCGTCTCCCAGTCCGGCAGCAGGCGCACGCGCGCCTCCGGCGAGAAGTAGCGGAGTTCCTGCGACAGTCGCTGCGCGTCGACCGCGTTCGCGCAGATCACCGCAAGGAGCGGGACCGCGTCGCGGTTGTCGGCGAGATAGCGGGCGATGGCGAGTGCGTCGGCGGAGCCGTGCGCGCCGTCGAAGGCGAACCGCTGGCCCGGCTTGACGCGGGCGACGGGCGAGGCGAACGGGGTGGAAGCGTTGTCTGGCATAGGGACGGCAGGGGTGGCGGGCACGGGCGCGGCGCGGCGCGCCGGTCGAGACGAAAGACCTATTATAAAATCCGCTTCTCGATTTCATCTTTCCGGCGTTTCCCCTTCGTGACTCCCCGACTTTTCGCCCTGATTCCTTGCGCCGGCACGGGCAGCCGTTCCGGTTCGGCCGTGCCGAAGCAATACCGCACGCTGGCCGGCCGCGCGCTCCTGCATTACACGCTCGCCGCGTTCGACGCGTGCAGCGAATTCGCGCAGACGCTCGTCGTCCTCGCGCCCGACGACACGCACTTCGACGCGCGCCGCTTCGCGGGCCTGCGCTTCGCGGTGCGCCGCTGCGGCGGCGGCTCGCGGCAGGCGTCGGTGCTCAACGGGCTGCTCGAGCTGGCCGAATTCGGCGCGACCGAGCAGGACTGGGTGCTCGTGCACGACGCCGCGCGCCCGGGCATCACGCCGGAACTGATCCGCACGCTGGTCGCGACGCTGAAGGACGACCCGGTCGGCGGCATCGTCGCGCTGCCGGTGGCCGATACGCTCAAGCGCGTGCCGGCCGGCGGCGACGCGATCGCGCGCACCGAGTCGCGCGACGCGCTGTGGCAGGCGCAGACGCCGCAGATGTTCCGCATCGGCATGCTGCGCGACGCGATCCTGCGCGCGCAGCGCGAAGGGCACGACCTGACCGACGAGGCCAGCGCGATCGAATGGGCCGGCCATACGCCGCGCGTCGTGCAGGGCAGCCTGCGCAACTTCAAGGTCACGTACCCGGAAGATTTCGCGCTCGCGGAAGCGATCCTCGCGCGCCCCGCGAACGCTTCCTGACTTTCACCTCATCTCAAACCGGATTACGCATGGACTTCAGAATCGGACAAGGCTACGACGTGCACCAGCTCGTCCCGGGGCGCCCCCTCATCATCGGCGGCGTGACGATTCCGTACGAGCGCGGCCTGCTCGGCCATTCGGACGCGGACGTGCTGCTGCACGCGATCACCGACGCGCTGTTCGGCGCGGCGGCGCTCGGCGACATCGGCCGCCATTTCTCCGACACCGACGCGGCGTTCAAGGGCGCGGACAGCCGCGTGCTGCTGCGCGAATGCGTCGCCCGCGTGAAGGCGGCCGGCTTCACGATCCAGAACGTCGACAGCACGGTGATCGCGCAGGCGCCGAAGCTCGCGCCGCACATCGACGGGATGCGCGCGAACCTCGCGGCCGATCTCGGGCTGCCGCTCGAGCGCGTGAACGTGAAGGCGAAGACCAACGAGAAGCTCGGCTATCTCGGCCGCGGCGAGGGCATCGAGGCGCAGGCCGCCGCGCTGCTGGTGAAGCAGGGCGCGTGAGCGCCTGACGCCGGTCCGAAGCGGCGCGCAGGTTGCGCCGCCGGAATGAAAAATGCCACGCGCTTGCGTGGCATTTTCGTTTTGCGGCGCGATCCGGCGCGCTTGGCCGCCGCATCGCGCGGCCGCTTATTCGCCTTCGGCGGCGATCACCTGCGCGGCGGCGTTGATCACCGACGCGATGCGGCCGACGTCGCGCAGCTGCGTCGTCGTCATGCCTTGCTCGTTCTTCAGCAGCGCGTAGTGCGACTTCACGCAGAAGTGGCACTTGCCGACGATCGACGCGGCGAGCGCGTACATCTCGAAGCGGCGCTTGTCGACGCCGCCGTGCGACGCATACGCGCCCATCCGCAGCTCGGCGCGCTGCGTCTTCAGGTCGGCATCGTCGGCCATCTCGACATACGGATACCAGGTGTTGTTCATCCCCATCAGCGCGGCCGCCGTCAGCACGGCGTTCGTCTCTTCGGGCGACAGCACGCCGGCTTCGCGGATCGTCTTCACGAGCACGGTGCTCTTCGCCGCGACCGCCGCCGCCAGCGCGACGCCGACTGCATCGGTGCCTTCGAGCGACGAGCGCGAGATCGTGCCGTCGAGGTTCAGGCGAATGTCCTTCGCGTAGTCGGGGATACGTGCCTTAATCGAATCGATGAATTCCATTGATATCTCCTATGGGTTGGCCGTTAAAAAAGCCCGCAGGCAGGACGTGCGCCGCGGGCTTCGTGCATCGATGCGCTTACAGCGTTGCGCCGCCGACTGCACGGTTGCACGGGCACAGTTCGTCCGTTTGCAGGCCGTCCAGAATGCGCAGGACTTCTTCCGGGCTACGGCCGACGTTCAGGTTGTTCACCGAAACGTGCTGGATCGTGTTGTCCGGATCGACGATGAACGTTGCACGCAGGGCCACGCCGGCTTCCTTGTCGCGCACGCCGAGCTGGTCGATCAGCTCGCCCTTGACGTCGCCGAACGAGTAGTGGTTCAGCTTGTCGAGGTCCTTGTGCTCACGGCGCCATGCGAGCTTCACGAATTCGTTGTCCGAGCTGCCGCCGAGCAGGACGGCGTCGCGCTCTTCGAACTGCTTCGTCAGCTTCGCGAACTCGACGATTTCCGTCGGGCACACGAACGTGAAATCCTTCGGATAGAAGTAGATGATCTTCCACTTGCCCGGGAACGACGCTTCGGTGACGGTCTCGAACGCCGACTGGCCGTTTTCCTCGTGATTGTTGAAGCCCGGCTTCGCGGCTACGACGGTGAATGCTTCGAGTTTATCGCCCACGGTTTTCATGCGGATACTCCTGTGTGAGTTGGGAAGAAGACTGAGTCAAGCTACCTCGGTGCTGCAACGTTGATGTGACAGCATAGGCACGACTATAACACTATTAATAAGCCGTTTCAATAGTTTTTGACTAACGATTTCCATAGTTTTTTTCAACCGCGCCGATAGTGTGACGCGCAAGAAGCGTGCGCGAACGCGTCACGCCGTCGCACGCGCCTTGCCGGCGCCGGGGAATTCGAGCGTGACTTCGAGGCCCGCTTCGGGGCTGCGGTTGCGCAGGCGCAGCGCGCCGCGATAGCGGCCGACGAGGCGCAGCACGATCGCCATGCCGAGCCCCGTGCCGTCCGCCTTGGTGCGCGCCGTGTCGACGCGGTAGAACGGCCGCATCACGAGCGGCAGCTGGTCCTCGGGGATGCCGGGGCCCTCGTCGCTCACCGACAGCTCGACGCGCGCGTGCGTCACGCGCGTCTCGAGCGTGATGCGCGATACGCCGTCGTCGCGGCTCTGGCCGTATTTGCGCGCGTTCTCGACGAGGTTGCCGATCACGCGGCGCATGTCGGTCTCGTCGGCTTCGATCACGGCGGTCGGCGCGAGCCGCGTGCGGATCTCGACGCCATCCTCGCCCGACACGCGCGCGGCGACTTCGTGCGCGATCGACGACAGGTCGACCGGCTCCGGCTTGCGCTGGGTCGGGCGCGCGTAGTCGATGAAGGCCGCGATGATGCGGTCCATCTGCTCGATGTCGTCGACCATCGCGTCCTTGGTCGCCTGGTCGGACGGGCTCATCTCGGTCTCGAGCCGCAGCCGCGCGAGCGGCGTGCGCAGGTCGTGCGAGATGCCCGCGAGCATCAGCGCGCGGTCGGCCTCGAGCTGTTCGAGATCGCGCACCATCTGGTTGAAGCTGCGGTTGGTGTCGGCCGCGACGCCCATCCCGCGCTCGGGCAGCAACTCGGGCGTCTGGCCCGAGCCGATCTGCCGCGCGGCGAGCGCGAGCCGCGAGAACGGCCGGTTCACGAGGCTCGTGATGAACGCCGAGCCGAACAGCGACAGCGCGAGCGCGAACAGGCCCCAGCCGGCCCACTGCAGGCCCGTGACGCTGTCGAGCTGGTCGCGGTCGAGCGCGACCCAGTAATCGTCGTCGTCGATCTTGAAACTGATCCACACGCCCGGGATGTCATTGACCGACTGCGCGATCACGGTATCGTCGCCGAGCCGACTGCGGATGTCGTGTTCGATCAGGCGGTTCAGCGATTCGTCGGGCTGCAGCTTGAATTTGTCGGTTTTTTCGCGCGGGTACACGCGCACGCCCTCGTTGCTCTCGAGATCCTGCAGCAGCGCGCGCCGCAGATCGGGATCGGAATAGAGCAGGGCGGTGCGCGTGAGCTTCACGATCGCGACGAGCTGGAGCGCGACGCGCTGCGCGCGCGGCTCGCGCTCGATCACGCGAAAGCTCTGGAACCACGCGGCGAGACTGACCGAGATCAGCAGCGCGATCAGCAGGAAGGTGCGCCAGAACAGCCCGCCGAACGCGAGCTGCAGGAGGCGCCGGTCGATACGCATGGGACGGGCCGTGGACGGGCGAAACCGGAAAGAGAAAAGATCAGGCGGCGCCGTCCGGAATGAACACGTAGCCGAGGCCCCAGACGGTCTGGATGAAACGCGGGCTGCCCGGATCCGGTTCGATCAGCTTGCGCAGACGCGAGATCTGCACGTCGAGGCTGCGGTCGAACACTTCGTATTCACGGCCGCGCGCGAGCTCCATCAGCTTTTCGCGCGACAGCGGCTGGCGCGGGTGGCGCGCGAATACCTTCAGCACCGAGAATTCGCCGGTCGTCAGCGGAATTTCCTGGCCCGACTTCGTCAGCGTGCGCGTCGCGAGGTTCAGCGAGAACTCGCCGAACTCGAACACCTCGGTGGTTTCCGACGGTGCGCCCGGCAGTTCGGCCGGCGCCTGGCGGCGCAGCACCGCATGAATGCGCGCGACGAGTTCGCGCGGGTTGAACGGCTTCGGCAGATAGTCGTCGGCGCCCATCTCGAGGCCGACGATGCGGTCGACGTCCTCGCCCTTCGCGGTGAGCATGATGATCGGCGTGCGGTCGTTGCTGCCGCGCAGGCGGCGGCAGATCGACAGGCCGTCTTCACCCGGCAGCATCAGGTCGAGCACCAGCAGGTCGAAGCGCTCGCGCACCCAGAGCTTGTTCATCGCGGTCGCGTTCTCCGCGACGTACACGTTGAAACCCTGCTCGCCGAGATAGCGGCGCAGCAGATCGCGCAGGCGCGGGTCGTCGTCGACGACGAGAATCTTGGAGGGGTTTTTCGTTTCCATGAGCGGCATCTTATCGCGAATGGGAAATCACGCACGGTCGCGTATTTTCGCGCGTTACAGTCCGTTACAAAATTTACCCGTAGTGTCGCGCGGAGTAAAGGCAGGCTATAGAGATTCCTTTACTCGAAGCTGAAATTCGGTAGATACTCCCCTGCACTCCATCTTTCATCTTTGTACACCCGAATTCCGCAGGGTTTTTCAAGTACCAGAGGTAACCGGTTGCCGCGTGACGAAGGGAACAAATCGACCAAAGAAGCGAGGACGGTCATGCGATCTGCCCGGATTGCACTGATGCTGACGATCGCACTTGCCGGTCCATATGCGTCGAACTTCGCGTATGCGCAGCGCCCCGAGCAGGGCGCCTCGTCGCGCAAGCTGCCGCGCGGCAAAGCGCCGCAGCCCGACCGCGCCGCCGACATGGCGGTCCGTTCCGCCGTGCCTCCCGATCTCGATCAGCACCGTCGCGACGGGCACATGACGCCCGAGGAGCGCCACCTGCTGCGCCAGCACATCGAGGACGCCGTTCGCGAGCTGTACAAGCGCTGACACGCACGCGCGTTCGCACGGCGCGGAAAGATTCCGTAGCAATTTTTCGGTCAACTTTCGGATGCGTGCCGCCGTTGAACCCGCATCCGCACCGCCGGTGCGCTCCGGGAGTCCACGACGATGAAAGCGAACGCTGCCGCCCCGGCCTCGCCCGCGATGCAGGCGCCGCTCGACGCCGACGATGCGCTGTTCTTCCTGAGCCGTACCGGCTTTTCTCCCGCCCCGGCCGAGGTCGCCCGCATCGTCGGGATGACGCGCGCGCAAGTGGTGGCCGAGACGCTCGGCAACGTGCGCCGCGAGCCCGTGACGGCCTGGCCCGACTGGCTCGCCGAGCTGCCGCCGACCCGCGCGCAACGCCAGGCGATGACGCCCGACATGCGCCGCGACGAGCAGCGCGAGCGCAATCGCCGCTACGATGCGCTGCGCGCCGCGTGGGTCGACGAGATGGTCGCGACGCCGTCGCCGCTCACCGAGCGCATGACGCTGTTCTGGCACGGGCACTTCACGTCCGGGCAGGACAAGGTCCCGTATCCGCAGACGATGGCCGCGCAGAATGCGCTGCTTCGGCGCGAGGCGCTCGGCAACTTCGGCGCGCTGCTGCATGCGGTCGCGAAGGATCCGGCGATGCTCCAGTATCTCGACGGCGCGAGCAACCGCAAGGGCCGCCCGAACGAGAATTTCGCGCGCGAGGTGATGGAGCTGTTCACGCTCGGCGAAGGGCATTACTCGCAGCGCGACGTGACCGAGGCCGCGCGCGCGATGACCGGCTGGAGCGTCGATCCCGATACGCTGCGCTTCGAGGTGCGGCCCGAATGGCACGACGCGGGCGACAAGACGATCCTCGGCGAGACCGGCGCGTTCGACGGCGACGGGTTTCTCGACATCCTGTTGAAGCGGCCCGAGACGGCAAGCTTCATCGCCGGCAAGCTGTGGCGCGAATTCGTGTCCGATACGCCCGACGCCGGCGCGCTCGAGGTCGTGGCCGAGCGGTTTCGCGCCAGCGGCTACGACATACGCGCGGCGCTCGCCGCGCTCTGGTCGACCGACGCATTCTGGGATCCGCGCAATCGCGGCGTGCTCGTGAAGTCGCCGGCCGAGTTCGTCGTCGGGTCGGTGCGGCTGTTCGACGTCGCGTACGGCGATCCGCAGATGCTCGCGAACACCGTGCGCACGCTCGGGCAGAACCTGTTCTATCCGCCGAACGTGAAGGGCTGGCCGGGCGGCGCAATGTGGATCAACAGCACCACGCTGCTGGCGCGCAAGCAGTTCGTCGAGCAGTTGTTCCGCGCGACCGAGACGGCCGGCATGCGCTCGCCCGCGCACGCGATGGCGCCGCCGTTACCGAATGCGCGGGCGCAAGCGATACCGGTTGCGGACGCGGCGTCGGTTGCCGGGATGCGCGGCGCGCCGGTCAAACCCGCGCGCGGCGGCCTGCGATTCGACCTCGAACGCTGGCTCGCGCAGTATCGCGCGCGGCCGCAGGCGATTGCGGGATTGTCGACCGAGCTCCAGCTGCAGCACGCGGTGCTGCCGGTGTCGCCGGTCGCGGCGATCGATACGGACTCGACCGGCAGCGCGTATCTCGAGGCGCTCCTGATGGATCCGGCCTATCAACTGAAATGACTGAAACGACGACGAACAGGCACGCTGCCGCGGTGGCCATACCGCACGGCGAGCCGAAGGATGCACGATGAACCGACGTGATTTTCTGACGCTGACGGGCGCCGCGGCCGCGGCGGGCGTGTCGTTGTGGCAGCCGCCCGCGCAGGCGGCATCGTTGGTCGCGGCCGGGCGCCAGCCGGCGGCCGGTTATGCGAACGTGCTGATCCTCGTCGAGCTGAAGGGCGGCAACGACGGCCTCAACACGGTGGTGCCGTATGCGGATCCGCTCTACTACCAGTTCCGCCGCAGCATCGGCATCAAGCGCGACCAGGTGCTGCAGCTCGACGCGCAGACGGGGCTGCACCCGTCGCTCGCGCCGTTGATGCCGCTGTGGCGCGACGGACAGGTCGCGATCGTGCAGGGCGTCGGCTATCCGCAACCGAACCTGTCGCATTTCCGCTCGATCGAGATCTGGGACACCGCGTCGCGCTCGGACCAGTACCTGCACGAAGGCTGGCTCACGCGCACGTTCGCGCAGGCGCCGGTGCCGCCCGGCTTCGCGGCGGACGGCGTCGTGCTCGGCAGTGCGGAGATGGGACCGCTCGCGAACGGCGCGCGCGCGATCGCGCTCGTCAATCCCGCGCAGTTCATCCGTGCGGCGCGGTTGGCCGAACCGTCGTCGCTGCGCGAACGAAACCCAGCGCTCGCGCACATCATCGAGGTCGAGAACGACATCGTGAAGGCCGCCGACCGGTTGCGCCCGCGCGGCGGGATGCGCGAGTTCAGGACGGCCTTTCCGGCCGGTACGTTCGGGACCTCGGTGAAGACCGCGATGCAGGTGCTCGCGGCATGCGAGGCATCGGGGCCCGGCGCGCAGGACGGCGTCGCGGTGCTGCGGCTCACGCTCAACGGTTTCGATACGCACCAGAACCAGCCGGGGCAGCAGGCGGCGCTGCTCAGGCAGTTCGCGGAAGGGATGAGTGCGATGCGCGGCGCGCTGGTCGAGCTCGGGCGCTGGAACCAGACGCTCGTGATGACGTATGCGGAATTCGGGCGGCGCGTGCGCGAGAACCAGAGCAACGGCACCGATCACGGTACCGCCGCGCCGCATTTCGTGATGGGCGGCCGCGTGGCCGGCGGGCTGTACGGCGCGGCGCCGGCACTCGGGCATCTCGACGGCAACGGCAACCTGCCGGTCGCGGTCGATTTCCGCCAGCTCTATGCGACCGTGCTCGGACCGTGGTGGGGGCTCGATGCAACGCACGTGCTGCAGCAGCGCTTCGAGACGCTGCCGCTGCTGAAGGTGTGAGGCGGTCGTGCGTGACGGGGCGGATCAGCGGCGGCGTGCGGCGCGCCACGCGATCCACAGCTTGCGGATCGGCGTCAGCGCGATACGCTGGTGCAGCACCTGGTAGCCGTCGCGCTCGATTTCGTCGAGCAGCGCGCCGGCCAGTGCGATCTGCGCACGCAGCGTGCGTTGCGCGCGGCGTTCGGACGCGGGGATCGCCGCGTCGGCGGCGGCGAGCGCTTCGCGCGCGCGGGCCGTCTGAAACTGCAGCAGCTCGCTGAAGGCCGGGCTGTAGCGGCGATTCAGCAGGTCGGCCGCGGTTACGTTGTAGCGTTGCAGTTCGTCGATCGGCAGATAGATGCGGCCGTGGCGTGCATCGTTGCCGAGTTCCTGCACGAATTGCGCGAGCATCAGCGCGTGGCCGGCCTGCGCGGCCCACGGTTGCGGTTCGGCCGGATTCGCGGCGCTTGCGCGCGCGACCAACGACGCGAAGGTGCCGCCGACCTGCGCGATGTAGCGCTGCAGGTTCGCGAAATCCAGGTAACGCGCCTGTTCCAGATCCATTCCGTAACCGTTGACGAGCGTGCGCAGCGCGTCGGTTTCTGCGCCGATCGCCGGGTGATGCTGCGCGAGCGCCTTCGTGACCGGGTGCGACGGTTCGCCGGCGGCGAGCGCCGCGAGTTCCTTGTGCCACCACGCGAGTTTCGTGTGTCCGACGGTCGGATCGCTGGTTTCCTTGACGGTTTCCTCGAGTTCGCGGCGCAGCGCGAACAGGGCCGTCAGGCGCGGTGCGGCGGCGAGCGGCGCCTGGCGCAGCGCATAGTAGACGCTGGAGCCCGCGGGGGCGGCCTTTTGCTGACAGTAGTCGTCGAAGTTCACGGGTGGGGTCGTGGCGGAGGCGGGTTCGGGGACGCGCGCCGGCGCGTGGCCGGCACGTCGAGCGCGGCATTCTAGCACCGCTGTCCGATGGGCGCCGGCGGGGCGAGACAATGCTGCGCAGATCGGGTAGAATCTCGCGCTCGCCTGATCGGGCGTGCCGGTTTTCGGGTTTTTCGGGCCGGCATGACGCCCGGGCGCGTGGAGCACGCTTCTTGCGTGCCGCGCGGTCAGGCGACAGGAATGCGCGTGAGTGGCGAAATTGGTAGACGCACCAGGTTTAGGTCCTGACGCCCGCAAGGGTGTGCCGGTTCGAGTCCGGCCTCACGCACCACGAAGTCGAACGGGCTCCGCCCAAGGGCCGTTCAAAAAAAGCGCCGCGCGTCGACCGACCGCGGCGCTTTGTCGTTCTGCGCGCGCCTAGTCCCAGAAACTCCGCACCGCGACCGCCACGATCACCGGCACCGAAAACACCAGCGGAATCGCGAAATACTGCGCTTCGCGATCGACGATCCAGCTATAGATCAACCACGCCACGCCGATCGCGAACGTGACGAGGCCGACCAGCACCGCGGCGATATTCAGGGCGAGCTTCGAAGGCTGGCGGCGCGCTTTGTCGTTGGTGTCGGGTTCGCGCGGAGACGATTTCATCTGAAGAGGGGCCCGGGCCCGGCAGGTGTAAAAGCACAGGAAACCCCATCCGCACCGATCGCGCAAGGGCCGGCCCCATCTCGTTGGTGAGCGCGCGTTACAACCCGAACGACACGGCCAGTTCGTCGAGCAGCTCGCGCTGGAACGTGACGAACCGCTCGCCCGGCTGCTGCGCGATCGCGAGGTCGAGCATCGGATCGGCGACCTCGGTGCGGATACCGGCCAGTTCCTCGACGATCGCGAGTCCGCAGAACGGCACGTAAGCCTCCGAATAGCCGCCTTCGTGCACGATCACGAGCCGTCCGTCGCAGTGGCGCCGTGCCGCCTCCTTCACCGCCCGCGTCATGTACCGGTAACTGTCGGTATGCAACTGCATGCGCGCGAGCGGGTCGACCGCGCTTGCATCGAGACCGCTCGCGACGACGATCAGCTCCGGCCGGAACCGTTCCAGCGCCGGCAGCACGATCCGCTCGAACGCATGGCGATACGCGTCGTCGCCGCTGCCCGCGAGCAGCGGCACGTTCAGGTTCGCGCCGACGCCCGCGCCTTCGCCGCGCTCGTCGCCGCCGCTGTAGCCGGGCGGAAAGCAGCGGTCCTGGTGCAGCGAGATCGTCAGCGTGTCCGGATCGTCGTAGTAGATCGACTGCGTGCCGTTGCCGTGATGCACGTCCCAGTCGATCACCGCGACGCGCTCGATCGCATGCTTCGCGCGCGCGGCCTCGATCGCGATCGGGATGTTCGCGAGCAGGCAGAAGCCCATCGGGCGATCGCGCAGGCAGTGATGGCCGGGCGGGCGCGACAGCGAGAACGCGGTGGCCGCATGCCCGCCGACGACCGTGTCGAGCGCCGCGATCGCGAGGCCGGCGGACAGCGCGGCGATCTCGTAGCTCCCTTTGCCGAACGGCGCGAGATCGCCGAGGTCGCCGCCGTTCGCATCGCTGAGCGCGCGGAACGCGTCGAGATAGCTCGCCGGATGAATCCGCAGCAGATCGCCGGTGGTGGCCGGCGCGGCACCGCGCAGGTCGAGGTGAGCGGCAAGGCCCGACGCCTGCACGAGCGACAGGAAGCGCCGCTTCGAATCGGGCGATTCCGCGTAGCCGGCGCTCGATGGCGGCTGGACCCAGCCGCCGACCGGGAAGAACAGCGCGTGCGTGCCGCCGGTGTGCCAGAACGTGCGTTCGTCGGTGAAGAAGGCAGTGCGATTCATGGATGTGCTTGACCTGTCACGGTTGGGAGGAAATGGCAGCCGCGGCAATCCGCGCGCGGCGATCGATATGGCGCAGCGCGGCGAACGACGCGATCGCGACGGCAGTGGCGGCCGCGAACAGCGCGTGCATCGTGCCGCCGGCATCGAGCAACAGCCCGGCGAGCAGCGGGCCGGCCGCGAGGCCCGCACCGATCACGAAATTGAGCGTCGCGACGAGGCGCCCGGACGTATCGATCTGTGCGACGGTCGCGAGAATGAACGGCAGTACGAACGTCCACGCGAACTTGAACGCGAAGATTGCGGCGCTGTAGCCGTGCGCATGCGGCAACGCGGCGAGTGCGACGAGCGACGCCGCGAGCAGCGCGTAGCCGGCGGCCAGCATCGTGCGCCGCGCAAGCCGGCCGCCCGCGCAGGATGCGAGCGCCGCGCCGGCAATCCCCATCACGCTCGCGATCGCGAGCACGTTGCCGGTCGCTTGCGGATCGAGTCCGGCTTCCGCCGCCGCGCGGCTCGCGAAGGTCCACACGCTGCCGATCGCGAGATAGAAGGTCAGCACCGCACCGATCGCGAGCGCGACGAAGCGCTGCGGCGTATTCGTCGCGGCGCCGCGCGCTGCCCGCGCCGACGCGCGCCGCGCACCGAGCGTCGCCGGAAAGCCGCGCGACAGCGGCGCGGCAAGCAGCGCGAGCACGGCCAGCGCGACGTACAGCGCGCGCAGCCCGAACCCGGCGAACACGTGCGGCAGCACGAACAGGCCGATCGCGCCGGCGATCAACTGGCCGACGACCCAGAGGCCGTACACGCGATCGCTGTTCTCGCTCGTGGCCGCACTGGTCATGCAGAGCACCATCAGCGAGCCGCCGCCGAGCGCGGTGACGGCACGCAGCGCGAGCAGCGTGACGAAGCCGGGCATCCACAGCGCGGTCAGGAGATTGCCCGCGCCGAACAGCGCGATCGCGCAGGCGGCAACGCGGCGCGCGTCGACCCGGCCGAGCCACAGGTACGACGGCACGGTCGCGAGGCTGAACGCACCGAGTTCGACGAAGAAGTAGGTGCCGATCTGCGACGCGGACAGCCCGAGTTGCGTCGCCAACTGACCGGCGACGGCCGGCGCGACGAGCAGCAGCAGTGGCGTGATGGCCGCGAACACGACGAGGGCGACGAGCGTCGAGCGCGCGAACGGCGACGCGCGGCCGTCGGACGGCAGTGCGGCATCGGTGGAGCAAAGGGTTTTCATGGCGGGATCTCGCTGGACGGAATCAGAACAGGTGGTACATGCCGACCATCGCGCCGAACTGCGATGCGCCGGCGAGCGGCGTCGGGTCGTATTCGTAGACGGTCTGCGAACTCTGGCCGCTGTTGCGCGCATAACCGACGTTCAGGTAGGCGACGGTGCGTTTCGACAGCGCGTAGGTGGTGCTCGCGATGAACAGCGTCGGGTGGCCGATCGCCGGCGTATGCGAATCGGTGTGGTAGACGCCCGCGTTCAGCCCGATTCCGCCCGACGTCAGGTAGCGCGCGCCGCCCCACACGATCGTGCGCGCCGCATCGAGGTCGCCGGTCAGGCGTTCGACGCCCGCGTAGACGGTGAGCGGCAGCGTCGCGAACGCATAACGGGCGGCGAGCGTGCCGAGCTCGCGGCGGCGCGCGGACGCGTCGTCAGCCGCCGACGCGTCGCCGTGCGCCTGATGCAGCACCGCGCTGACCGACAGCCCGTTGCTCGTGTACTGGCCGCCGAGTTCGAGCACGCGCCCGGCGCGCGTATTGCCCGCGACGCCGGCCGTCGCGGCGAGGGCCTCGACATCGAAGCCGGCGAACGCCGGCGACTGGTACTTGATCGAGTGGTCGATGAAGTTCGCGTTCATCGGCACGAGCACGCCCTGGCCGCTGTACGACGCGTACCACAGCGGGTCGTAGAAAAGCGTCTTGTCGAACAGCACGCTGAACTGCCGGCCGAGCGTGACGGTGCCGACGGGCCCCGCGATGCCGACGTACGCGCCGCGGAAGAACGCGTAGCCGGGGACGGTCGCGGTGCCGTCGTTGAGGTTGAGACCCTGTTCGAGCTTGAACAGCGCGCGCCAGCCGCCGCCGAGATCCTCGGTGCCCTTGAGCCCGACCTGCGACGGCAGGATGCCGTAGTTCTGCAACTGCACGGCCGCGTGCCGTCCGTCGGCATGCGTCAGGTACTGCACGCCGGCGTCGAGCGCGCCGTACAGCGTGAGGGTCGATTGCGCGTGTGCGGCGAGGCTGCACGCGGCGAGCGCAACGGCGGCCGTCGCCGTGCGGATGAAGCGGGGTGTCATCACGTGGGGTTCTCCATACCGTCCTGCATCGTTTGTCGTTGGTGTTGTCGCGACGCAGTGTCCGCAGCGGGAAAACCGGCGAACAGTCGTGCAGATGAACGGTATGGAAAACCCGCGGTGCACGGCATGGACGCGCCGCGACGCCGCGGCGCGGCGTGCTGCGCGGCAACAACGGGCGGCGTCCCGTTCAAATGGATGGGGCTGCCGCGTGCTCCGGCGGCCACGCCCGCCAAAAATGCCGGTCGCTATAATCGGCCGGTCTGCGTTGCGCGCATCAGCGGCCCGATCGGGCAGGGGAGCGGAAGGTGAGGATCACGACGGATATCGGGCAGGATCTCGACGCGTTGCGCGACGTGCCGGCCGCGATCGTGCTCGACGTATCCGCCTGGCCGCCGCTGCCACCGCGCCGCGCCGATTTCGACGGCGTGACGCGCGGCGACGCGGCGCGGCGCGAACTCGGCCTGATGCTGCTCGATCTGTACGCGCTCGCCGCGCAGTCGGGCATCGGCGAATTCGAGTGCCGCTTCTTTTCGCTGCTGCAGGGGCTCATCCCGTTCGACGCCGCGTGGACCGGCGTCGCGACGCACGTGCCGACCGGCCCCGTGATGCACAACAGTTTCCTGTACCGTCTTCCGCACGCGTTCTTCAGCGACTGGAAACGCGTGCGCGACTGCGATCCGCTCGCGCAGCGCACGCTGCTCGGCGCGCACGGTCGCGCGGTACGATTGTCGGTCGTCGAGCCCGGGTTCGACGCGCGGTTTCGCGACTGGTGCGTGAAGTACGGGCTCGCGCAACTGATGTGCGTGTGTACGCTCGACCGCCGCTTCGGGCTGACGACGTTCATGTCGATCTACCGCCAGGGCCTGAACCGTCCGTTCAGCGACGACGACGCGAGCCGCTTCGAGGAAGTGATTCCGCATCTGGCGGCCGCGCTGACGATCAATCGCGCGGCGCAGCTCACGCGCGAGCGCGGCGACGCGGTGGCGCCGGCGGCGCGCGCGCTGTGCGACAACTTCGGCGTGCTGCATCACGCCGATCACGGCTTCGACCACGTGCTGCGCACCGAATGGCCGGCGTGGACGGGCCCGCGCGTGCCGGAGCCGCTGGTCGCGCACGTGCGGCGCCAGTCGGGCCAGCCGTTCATCGGCGATGCGTTGCGCATCCAGTGCGTGCCCGTCGCGGGACTGTTCCAGATCGAGGCGCGGCCGCGCTCGCTGCTCGACCGGCTGAGTCCGCGCGAGCTGGCGGCGATCCGCTATTACGGTGCCGGCCGTTCGCACAAGGAGGTCGCGCAGCAGATGGCGATTTCGCCGACGACCGTGCGTCACTACCTGCGCTGCGCGTACCGCAAGCTCGGCATGCACGACAAGAGCCAGATCGCCGGCGTGCTCGGCGCGACGGGCGGCCCGACCGACGACGAGCCGGTGGAGGCGGGTGGCGCGGCGCGCTGAATCGCTCGTTCCGGCACAGGCATGCGGGTGCCGGCGCGAATGGTTGTATCCGCAACCATTGAGCGTTATGCTCGTCAGCTCCCGGTAGACGGATTTCCATCATGAACGACACGAATTCAGGGTCGGTGCGCGCGGCGGTGGTCGGTGTCGGCGCGATCGGCGGGTTGCTCGCGGCCGCGCTGTCGCGGGCCGGCATGACGGTGAGCGCATTCGCGCGCGGTGCGACGCTCGATGCACTGGACACGCACGGCGTGCGCGTGATCGACGAGGCGGGCGTCATGTCGTCGGTCCCGGTGCGCGCGAGCGACGACGCGGCCGTGCTCGGCGTGCAGGACTACGTGGTGATCGCGCTGAAGGCTCAGGCGCTGCCGGCACTGGCCGCGCGCATCGCGCCGCTGGTCGGGCCCGGCACGGTGATCGTCGCCGCGATGAACGGGCTGCCGTGGTGGTTCACGCACGGGCTCGCGGGCCCGCTCGACGGCGTGCCGCTCGACGCGATCGACCCGGCGGGTGCGGTCTCGGCGGCGTTGCCGCCCGCACAGGCGATCGGCTGTGTCGTGCACCTGTCGTCGAGCACCGATGCGCCGGGGGTCGTGCGCCGCGGCCGCGGCAACCGCCTGATCGTCGGCTCGCCCGATCACCGGCTCGCCGCGCCGACCGCGCGGTTCGCGGCGGCGCTCGCCGCGGGCGGCTTCGACGTCGAGTCGACGCCGGCGATCCGCACCGAGATCTGGGCGAAGCTGTGGGGCAACATGAACATGAATCCGTTGAGCGCGCTGACGGGTTCGACGGCCGAGCAGCTGCTCGACGATCCGTTCACGCGGGATCTCGCGTTGCGGATGATGGAGGAGGCGGCCGCGATCGGCGCGCAGCTCGGCCTCGATGCGGGGATGAGCGGGCCGGAGCGGATTGCCGTGACGCGCAAGCTCGGCGCGTTCAAGACATCGATGCTGCAGGATTTCGAGGCCGGGCGACCGCTGGAAATCGGGCCGATCCTCGGTGTGTTTCCGGAACTGGGGCGCAAGCTCGGCGTGCCGACGCCGTATTGCGACGCGGTACTGGGGTTGCTGCGTCAGCGTGCGGCGAACAGCGGGCTGTAGCGGAGGGAGAGCGCGGCGGCGATGGCCGGCATGCAGGGAAGAATGACGAAACGGCGAGCGGTCGCCCGGTCCGCCGCCCACGCTTGCGCGACTCGGGCGGCCCGCGGGATTCATCCGAGAAAATCCGGGTAAAGCGGCAAGTGCGGGAGCGCGCCTGAAACATGTAGCGATTGCAGCCCATGCCGCACCTTCGCGATAGGGGCGGCGCCGACTACGCCCGCCAAACGGTTCAGTCGTCGCGTTCGATCGCGTTCGCGACCACCTTGTCGAGCAGCCGCTCGAACGTCTGGCGCTCGCTGTCGGACAGGCACGCGAGCAAGCCTTCATTCCACTTGCGCACGATCGGCATGATCTTGCGATGCAGCGCGCGGCCGTCGGTGGTCAGCGCGATCAGCACGATCCGGCCATCCTCCTCGCTCGCGCTGCGCTCGAGCAGCCCCTGGCGCAGCAGCGCTTCCGCCGCGCGGCTCGCCTGGCTCTTGTCGAGATTGGTGTGGCGCGCGAGATCCATGATCGAAAACGGACCGAAGGCGCCGACGGCGGCGATCACGCGCGCCTCGGGCAGCGAGATGTCCAGCTTGTGCCGGTACACGTCGGCGATCCCGCGGTCGGATCGCTTCGCGAGCGCATGGAGGCGATAGGTCAGAAACTGGTCGAGCCCGGCTTGTCGGCCTTTCATGTCGAATCCTGAAGAAAAAGGGCGGGCCCGATTGTTCCTGTATCGCGCGCTCGGGTCAACGGTCAGTGTGCGCCGTACTTCAGCCGTGTCAACTGTTCCGCTTCGTTCGCGAGCAGGTTCGCCGCGTCGCGGATCGCGACGTCGAGCGTGATCGGGCCGGGCGCCGGCGAGAAGCAGCCGGAAAAGTGTTCGGACAGGCGCGGCAGCGCGGCCGGGTCGACCGCGCCCGACAGCAGCGACGCGGGCACGCCCGCGACCCGCGCATGGCGGCACGCGATGAACGGCGCCTTGCCGTGCAGCGTCTGCACGTCGGAGCGGCCTTCGCCGGTGATCAGCCAGTCGGCGCCGGCCAGTGCCGCATCGAGCCCGACCTGCCGCGCGACGACTTCCGCGCCGGCTTCGAACTGCGCGCCGAGCATGTGCAGCGCGAAGCCGAGGCCGCCCGCGGCGCCGGCACCGGCCAGGTCGCGGCAGCGCCGGTCGAGCGCGGTCTCGAGCAGGTCGGCGAAATGGCCGAGCGCGGCGTCGAGGGTCGCGACCTGCGCGGGCGTCACGCCCTTTTGCGGACCGAATACCGCGGTCGCGCCATGCGCGCCCGTCAGCGGGTTGTCGACGTCGGACATGCCGATGAATTCCGCGTCCTGCAGGCGCGGATCGAGCCCCGCCGCGTCGATCCGCGCGATGTCGGCGAGTCGTGCCGGGACGGGTTCGACCGGCTGGCCGGCCGCGTCGAAGCATTGCAGGCCGAGGCCCGCGAGCAACCCTGCGCCCGCGTCGTTGGTGCTGCTGCCGCCGAGCGCGACGAAGAAGCGGCGCACACCCTCGTCGAGCAGCGTGCGGATCGCTTCGCCCATGCCGCGCGTGCTGCGTGCGTCGACCGGCACGCTCATGCCGACCGCATCGGTAATGCCGACGATCTCGGCCGTCTCGACGATCGCGGTGCGCGCGTCGATCACGCCGACCGCCGCATCGCGTGCGGCGAGCGACGCGCCGGCCACCTGCAGCGTGCGCCGCGTGCCGCCGCCCGCCAGCATCGCGTCGAGCGTGCCTTCGCCGCCGTCGGCCATCGGGCAGCAGCGCACGACCGCGTCGGGCCGGGCGCGGCGGATGCCGGTGGCGATCGCGTCCGCGACCTGCTCGGCGGAAAGCGAGCCTTTGAACGAATCGGGCGCGATGACGACGACAGGCGCGGACGGGTGTTGCGGCATGGTGTCTCCGGAAGGCGTGATTGGTGTGAAGAATGGCGGCCGCGGCCGCGGCGCACCTTCAATCGGAGCTTACAGGATGGCGGGCCCGCGGTGGATACGGCGTTCGGCATAGCGGCGATCCGCGCGCATTGCCGCGCGCGGGAGCGGGCGGCAATGCGGGTGCGCACGGTTGTCGTGCCGATCTGGCGGTATGAGGAAGATTGTTTGCTAGAATAGTCGATTCTTCCGGCCAAAGCCGTGCTCCGAGCCGCTTGCGCTAGCCATCCGGCGCGTGCAGGGATGGCGTGGCGCTCCGGCGCGGCGTGTGCGTGAGACGCACCTCACGCCGCAGGCAGGCACGGCAAGGAAAACCCGATTCGCTCGAATAATTTTAGGACGATTGAAGCCATGGCTAACGTTGTTGAGAACCTCGGCAAGCTTGAACGCCGCGTGACGATTTCCCTGCCGAAGGACACCGTGCAGAAGGAAATCGACGCCCGTATCCAGAAACTCGCGAAGAACGTTCGCATGCCGGGTTTCCGCCCGGGCAAGGTGCCGCTGAAGATGGTCGCCCAGCAATACTCGGGTCAGGTCGAGGCGGAAGTGCTGAGCGACAAGATCGGCCAGGAATTCTTCACGATCAGCCGCGCGGAAAACCTGCGCGTCGCCGGCCAGCCGAGCTTCGAGCCGAAGCAGGAGCAGGCTGAAGATGCGTACGCGTTCGACGCGACGTTCGAGGTCTACCCGGAAGTGAAGATCGGCGATCTGGCGACGGCTGAAGTCGAGCGCTCGACGACGTCGATCGGCGACGCCGAAATCGACCGCACGCTGGACATCCTGCGCAAGCAGCGCGTGCACTACCACGCTCGCGGCGAAGCCGGCGAGCACGGCGACGGCGGTGAGGACACCGCAGCGAAGAACGGCGACCGCGTGACGGTCGACTTCGTCGGCAAGATCGACGACGTCGCGTTCCAGGGCGGCACGGCCGAAGACTTCCCGTTCGTGCTCGGCGAAGGCCGCATGCTGCCGGAATTCGAAACGGCGGCGCTCGGCCTGAAGGCCGGCGAACAGCGCACGTTCGAGCTGAAGTTCCCGGACGACTACCACGGCAAGGACGTGGCGGGCAAGACGGCGCAATTCACGGTCACGATGAAGAAGATCGAATGGCCGCACCTGCCGGAAATCGACGCCGAATTCGCGAAGTCGCTCGGCATCGAAGACGGCGACCTGACGAAGATGCGCGCCGAAATCAAGGAAAACCTCGAGCGCGAAGCGAAGCGTCGCACGCAAGCCATCGTCAAGAACCAGGTGATGGACGCGCTGCTGAAGATTTCCGAACTCGACGTGCCGAAGGCGCTGATCGAACAAGACCAGCAACGTCTCGTCGAAATGGCTCGCCAGGATCTGGCGCAGCGCGGCGTGCCGAACGCGAAGGACGCACCGATCCCGGCCGAGATGTTCGCCGAGCAGGCGGAGCGTCGCGTGAAGCTGGGCCTCGTGCTGGCGGAGCTCGTGAAGTCGAACGGCCTCGAAGCGAAGCCGGAACAGATCCGCGCGGAAGTCGACGAGTTCGCGAAGAGCTACGAAGACCCGAAGGAAGTGGTCCGCTGGTATTATTCGAACCAGCAGCGCCTCGCCGAGATGGAAGCGTTCGTCGTTGAAAGCAACGTCGTCGACTTCGTGCTGGGCAAGGCAAAGGTGACGGACAAGGAAGTGAGCTTCGAGGCACTCGCGAGCGCATCGGCGCAAGCGTAAGTGTTGCTCTAGCGGCGTGCCGGCTGTCGGAGCGACGGCCCGCACGCCGTTTTTACGTCAAGCGCACGGTTGCCATTAATATGGCGATTGAGCGGGCGGCTTCCCTCCGTTCAATTTTCCATTCGAACAAGGTTCATTGAATGATCACTCGCGCTGAATTGCTGGACATGCTTGCTTCGAACGCGCCGCAGGGTTTCGAGGCGCAAGCGCTGGGGCTGGTGCCGATCGTCGTCGAAACGAGCGGCCGCGGCGAGCGTTCGTACGATATCTATTCGCGTCTCCTGAAGGAGCGCCTGGTGTTCATGGTCGGCGAAGTGAACGACCAGACCGCCAACCTCGTGGTCGCGCAGTTGCTGTTCCTCGAGAGCGAGAATCCCGACAAGGACATCAGCCTCTACATCAACAGCCCGGGCGGCTCGGTGTCGGCCGGCATGGCGATCTACGACACGATGCAGTTCATCAAGCCGGACGTGTCGACGCTGTGCATGGGTCTCGCGGCCAGCATGGGCGCGTTCCTGCTCGCGTCGGGCGCGAAGGGCAAGCGCTTCGCGCTGCCGAACTCGCGCGTGATGATTCACCAGCCGCTCGGCGGCGCACGCGGCCAGGCGTCCGACATCGAGATCCAGGCACGCGAGATCCTCTACCTGAAGGAACGGCTGAACAACCTGCTCGCGCAGCATACGGGCCAGGACGTGGAGCGCATCGCGCGCGACACCGACCGTGATAACTTCATGTCGAGCGAGGACGCGAAGGCATACGGGCTGATCGATCAGGTGCTGCTGAAGCGCCCGTGAGCTTAAGTGGGGTGCCGCCCCGATTTGCGCGGCGCCCCTGCAACGTCCCGAGTGCCCTGAGCATCTGCGGCAAGCGCATCCAGCCGACTCCGGTCGCGCCCTAGGCGCGGCGTTCGGAGCATTCGGCGTATCATGTCATCTACCTGTCCGGAGGCTCTACATTCATGGCGGACAAAAAAGGTTCGAACAGCGAGAAGCTGTTGTATTGCTCGTTTTGCGGGAAGAGCCAGCATGAGGTGAAGAAACTCATCGCGGGCCCGTCGGTATTCATCTGCGATGAGTGCATCGACCTCTGCAACGAGATCATTCGCGACGAGGCGGCTGCCGCCGGCGTCGAGGCCAGCCTGTCCCGGTCGGATCTGCCGAGCCCGCAGGAAATTCGCGACATCCTCGATCAGTACGTGATCGGCCAGGAGCGTGCGAAGAAGATCCTCGCGGTGGCCGTGTACAACCACTACAAGCGCCTGAAGCATCTCGACAAGAAGGACGACGTCGAGCTGTCGAAGAGCAACATCCTGCTGATCGGCCCGACGGGCTCCGGCAAGACGCTGCTCGCGCAGACGCTCGCGCGGTTGCTGAACGTGCCGTTCGTGATCGCCGACGCGACGACGCTGACCGAAGCCGGCTACGTCGGCGAGGACGTCGAGAACATCATCCAGAAGCTGTTGCAGAACTGCAACTACGAGGTCGACAAGGCCCAGCGCGGGATCGTCTACATCGACGAAATCGACAAGATCAGCCGCAAGTCGGACAACCCGTCGATCACGCGCGACGTGTCGGGCGAGGGCGTCCAGCAGGCGCTGCTGAAGCTCGTCGAGGGCACGATGGCGTCGGTGCCGCCGCAGGGCGGCCGCAAGCATCCGAACCAGGATTTCATCCAGGTCGACACGACCAACATCCTGTTCATCTGCGGCGGCGCGTTCGACGGCCTCGAGAAGGTGATCACCGATCGCACCGAAAAGACGGGCATCGGCTTCGGCGCGACGGTCAAGAGCAAGCAGGAACGCGACGCGGGCGAAGTGCTGCGCGAAACGGAGCCGGAAGACCTGATCAAATTCGGTCTGATCCCCGAATTGATCGGCCGCCTGCCGGTGGTCGCGACGCTCGGCAAGCTCGATGAAGCCGCGCTGATGAAGATCCTGGTCGAGCCGAAGAACGCGCTCGTCAAGCAGTATCACAAGCTGTTCGCGATGGAGCGCGTCGAGCTGGAAATCCGGCCGGGCGCGCTGCAGGCAGTCGCCCGCAAGGCGATCCGCCGCAAGACCGGCGCGCGCGGCTTGCGTTCGATCATCGAACAGGCATTGCTCGACGTGATGTACGAGCTGCCGGCGATGAAAGGGGTCAGCAAGGTCATCATCGACGAGAACGTGATCGATGGCGACGGCAAACCCCTGCTGATCTATGAGGACACGCCGAAGGTGGCGGGTTCGAACTGACCGGCTTGCCGACGATGTTCTGCGAAAAAGGCCGTTCATGAGACCGTGGGCGGCTTTTTTTCGTTTATCTTGTGGGTAACTCTGACTCGACACGCGGTGGTTACTTTCTTACCGAATATTTCCCGCACTTGAAGGCTTGCAATTCGTTGTGGCGGCCTCAATTACCGAACAATTGATTCCACTCATGGGGAAATGAAATGTCAGGCACCCAACTTCTCCCGCCGGAACGCATCACGCTCCCGCTGCTGCCGCTGCGGGACGTCGTCGTTTTCCCGCACATGGTCATTCCGCTCTTCGTGGGCCGGCCGAAATCGATCAAGGCCCTCGAAGCAGCGATGGAAGGCGGCAAGCACATCATGCTCGTCGCCCAGAAAACCGCGGCCAAGGACGAACCGACCGAAAAGGACATGTACGAGGTCGGCTGTATCGCCAACATCCTGCAGATGCTGAAGCTGCCGGACGGCACCGTGAAGGTGCTCGTCGAGGGCCTGCAGCGCGCGAAGGCGTTGTCGATCGAAGAACAGGAGACGCAGTTCTCCTGCGAAGTGATGCCGCTCGAGCCCGATCACGCCGACAGCGCTGAAACGGAAGCGCTGCGCCGCGCGATCGTGTCGCAGTTCGACCAGTACGTGAAGCTGAACAAGAAGATCCCGCCGGAGATTCTCACGTCGCTGTCGGGCATCGATGAAGCCGGCCGTCTCGCGGACATGATCGCCGAGCGTCTGCCGCTGAAGCTCGACCAGAAGCAGCACATCCTCGAGATGTTCCCGGTCATCGAGCGCCTCGAGCACCTGCTCGCGCAGCTCGAAGCCGAGATCGACATCCTGCAGGTCGAGAAGCGCATCCGCGGGCGCGTGAAGCGCCAGATGGAAAAGAGCCAGCGCGAGTACTACCTGAACGAACAGGTCAAGGCGATCCAGAAGGAACTGGGCGAAGGCGAAGAGGGCGCGGATCTCGAGGAACTCGAGAAGCGCATCAACGCCGCGCGCATGCCGAAGGAAGCGAAGAAGAAGGCCGACGCCGAGCTCAAGAAGCTGAAGCTGATGTCGCCGATGTCGGCGGAAGCGACCGTCGTGCGCAACTACATCGACACGCTGATCGGCCTGCCGTGGCGCAAGAAGAGCAAGGTCAACAACGATCTGTCGAACGCCGAGCAGGTGCTCGACGAGGATCACTTCGGCCTCGAGAAGGTGAAGGAACGCATTCTCGAGTACCTCGCGGTGCAACAGCGCGTGGACAAGGTCAAGGCGCCGATCCTGTGCCTCGTCGGGCCTCCGGGCGTCGGCAAGACCTCGCTCGGCCAGTCGATCGCTCGCGCGACGAACCGCAAGTTCGTCCGGATGGCGCTCGGCGGCGTGCGTGACGAAGCCGAGATCCGCGGTCACCGCCGCACGTACATCGGCTCGATGCCGGGCAAGATCCTGCAGAGCCTCGCGAAGGTCGGCGTGCGCAATCCGCTCTTCCTGCTCGACGAAGTCGACAAGATGGGCATGGATTTCCGCGGCGATCCGTCGTCGGCGCTGCTCGAAGTGCTCGATCCGGAACAGAACCACACGTTCGCCGACCACTACATCGAGGTCGACTTCGACCTGTCGGACGTGATGTTCGTCGCGACGTCGAACTCGCTGAACATCCCGCCGCCGCTGCTCGACCGGATGGAAGTGATTCGTCTGTCGGGCTACACGGAAGACGAGAAGGTCAGCATCGCGCAGCGTTACCTGCTGCCGAAGCAGAAGAAGAACAACGGTCTGAAGGACGGCGAGATCGAGGTCACCGAGCAGGCGATCCGCGACATCATCCGCTACTACACGCGCGAAGCCGGTGTGCGTTCGCTCGAGCGGGAAGTGTCGAAGATCTGCCGCAAGGTCGTGAAGATGCTGCTGCTGAAGAAGGCATCGGGCGCGATCAAGGTCGACGGCGAGAACCTCGATACGTTCCTCGGCGTGCGCAAGTACGACTTCGGCCTCGCGGCGAAGGAAAACCAGGTCGGTCAGGTGACGGGCCTCGCGTGGACGGAAGTCGGCGGCGACCTGCTGACGATCGAAGCCGCGGTGATGCCGGGCAAGGGCAACGTGATTCGCACGGGCTCGCTCGGCGACGTGATGAAGGAGTCGGTCGAGGCCGCACGTTCGGTCGTGCGCTCGCGTTCGCGGCGTCTGGGCATCAAGGACGAAGCGTTCGAGAAGCAGGACATCCACATCCACGTGCCGGAAGGCGCGACGCCGAAGGACGGTCCGTCCGCCGGCGGTGCGATGACGACCGCGCTGGTGTCGGTGCTGACGGGCATTCCCGTACGTGCCGATGTCGCGATGACGGGCGAGATCACGCTGCGTGGCGAAGTGCTGCCGATCGGCGGGCTGAAGGAAAAGCTGCTGGCTGCGCATCGCGGCGGCATCAAGCTCGTGCTGATCCCGGAAGAGAACGTGAAGGATCTCGCGGACATTCCGGACAACGTGAAGAACGCGATCGAGATCGTGCCGGTCCGCTGGATCGACAAGGTGCTCGAACTCGCGCTCGAACGTACGCCGACCCCGCTGCCGCCGGAAGAAGAGGCGAAGGCTGCGGCACCGGTCGGCGAGGCGGCGAAGGATGCCGGCTCGACGGAAGTCGTGAAGCACTGAGAACCTGAACGCCGTCGCTGACGGTGGTTCACGAAACCCGCGGCGAGTCCGCGGGTTTTTTTATGCGCGTCGGGATCGTGTGTAGCGCCGCGCGTTAAAATTTTTTGCGCATGGGCTTGGCAAAATGATCGGGGATGAATTAAACTTGCGGGCTCGCTGGTTGTTGATGCCGAAACGCAGATCGCAGCCAGAACGAATCGGAAACGGGTGCTTAGCTCAGCTGGTAGAGCGGCGCCCTTACAAGGCGTAGGTCGGGGGTTCGAACCCCTCAGCACCCACCAGTTTCACGATTCAGCCAGACCAAGGAGCGGTAGTTCAGTCGGTTAGAATACCGGCCTGTCACGCCGGGGGTCGCGGGTTCGAGTCCCGTCCGCTCCGCCAGAAAATGAAGAAGCCCGCCTCGTGCGGGCTTTTTCATTTGCATCGTCGCTCACGCCCGCGCGTTGCGCACCTGCTTTTCTCCCGTGCCACCCCGTATGTTGTAATATCGGACGTTTTGTCCAATTTTCCCGTCACGCATGCTCGATTTCTTCCGTAATCACCAGCGCCTGATGATGGCGCTCCTGCTCCTGATCGTGTTGCCAGGGCTGGGTTTCGTCGGGATCCAAGGTTTCCGCGGCTTCTTCGACGACAGCGCGAACGTCGCGGCGATCAACGGGCACAAGATCACGCGGGTCGAATTCGACGGCGCGTTCCGTCAGCAGGTCGACCAGGCGCGCCAGGCGCTCGGCGGGCAGTTCGACATCAAGGCGTTCGACACGCCCGAACATCGCAAGCAAGTACTCGACGGCCTGATCCAGCAACGCGTGCTGGCCGACGAGACGCAACGCCTGCACCTGACCGCATCCGACAACGCCGTGCGCGATGCGCTGATGAGCGACCCGATGATCGCGTCGCTGAAAAAGCCCGACGGTTCGATCGACGTCGAACGCTACGCTCAGCTGCTGTCGTTCCAGGGGATGACGCCCGAGCAGTATCAGGAGCGCGTGCGCTACAGCCTCGCGCTGCAGCAGATCCCGGCGAGCATCATCGCGAGCGCGTTCACGCCGAAGGGCCCGGCGCAACGCCTGTCGGAGCTGGCCGCGCAGCAGCGCGAAGTGCAGGCGCTGGTGCTGAAGACGAGCGACTACGCGGCGAAGGTACAGCCGACCGACGCACAGCTCGCCGCGTACTACGACGCGCACAAGCAAAGCTTCGCGACGCCGGAAACCGCGACGATCCAGTATCTCGTCTATTCGCCGGCCGCCGCTGCCGCGAGCGCGCAGCCGACCGAGGCGGACATCAAGAAGTTCTATGACGACAACCCGACGCACTTCCGCTCGGAAGCGCAGGTGCGCGTGAGCCACATCTTCATCGCCGCGGCGAGCAGCGCGGGCGCGGCCGACAAGGCAGCCGCGAAGGCGAAGGCCGAGCAGTTGCTGGCGGACGTGAAGGCGCATCCGGACCAGTTCGCGCAGATCGCGCAGAAGAGCTCGCAGGATGCCCCGTCGGCCGCGAAGGGCGGCGATCTCGGCTTCATCACGCGCGGCTCGACGGCGGGCGGCAAGGCGTTCGACGATGCGGCGTTCGCGCTGAAGCAGGGCGACGTGAGTGGTGTCGTGCAATCGGATCTCGGTTTCCACATCCTGAAGGCGACGGAAGTGAAGCCGTCGGTGGTCAAGCCGTTCGCGGACGTGAAGGACCAGATCGCAATCGACCTGAAGCAGCAGTACGCAGCGAAGGCATTCACGGACAACGCGGAAGGCTTCACGTCGACCGTGTATGAAAAGGCGAAGACACTGCAGCCGGCCGCCGACAAGTACAAGCTGACGATCCAGACGGCCACCGTCACGCCGACGCCGAATCCGCAACTGCCGCCGACGAGCCCGCTGAACAATCCGAAGTTCCTCGCTGCCGTGTTCGCGAACGATTCGGTGAAGAGCCAGAACAACACGCAGGCGATCGACGTGGGCAACAACACGCTGATCTCGGCGCGCGTGACCGACTACAAGCCGGCTGCCGTGCCGGCGCTCGACACGATCAAGGACGCGGTGCGTCGGAAGGTGGTCGCCGAGCAGGCTGCGGAACTCGCGAAGAAGGACGGTGCGGCGAAGCTGGCCGAGCTGCAGAAGTCGAAGTCGGCCGACGGCTTCGCGGCCGCGCAGAAGGTGTCGCGCACGCAGTCGCAGGGCCTGACGCCGGCCGCGCTGAGCGCCGTCTACAAGGTCGATGCGAAGACGCTGCCGGCCTATGTCGGTGTCGACCTCGGTGCGGACGGCTATGCGATCTATCGCGTGAACACGGTGATCGCGGGTACGGCCGTCGATCCGCAGCAGCTCGCGGCCGCGCAGCAGCAGATGGCGCAGGTCGAAGCGCAAAGCGAAGGCGAAGCATATCTCGCCGCGCTGCGCGACCGCTCGAAGGTGAAGGTGTACGGCACCACGCAGAGCCAGTCGCAGGACGGCGGCAACTAAGCCACGACCCGGCGCCAACCAAGCGAAGCGCCGTTCACGGGTTCGCATGCAGCAACAGAAAGCCCCGCTTCGAGCGGGGCTTTTTGCTTTCCGGTGGTGGCGAGTCGCGAGGTCAGCCGCGCGGCTTGCCGAGCAGCGGTTTCAACGCCGGCCAGACGTTGTCGAGCAGGATGCCCTGCGCCTGCTGCGCAGGATGCATCTGGTCCGGCTGGAACATCTCGGGCTTGTTCTCGATGCCGGCCAGCAGGAACGGCACGAGCGGTACGCCGAGTTCCTTCGACAGGCGCGTATAGACCGCATGGAACTTCTGTGTGTAGTCGGGCCCGTAGTTGGGCGGCACGTACATGCCGACCAGCACGACCATCGCGCGCGCCTGCCGCGCATCGGCGATGATGTCGCGCAGGTTCTGCTCGGTCGTCGCGAGCGGCACGCCGCGCAGCGCATCGTTCGAGCCGAGCTCGACGACCACGATCGACGGTTTGAGCCGTTGCAGCACCGCGGGCAGTCGTGCGCGGCCGCCGCTCGTGGTGTCGCCGCTGACGCTTGCATTCGCGACGCTATAATCGATTCGCTCGGTCGCAAGCCGCTGCCGCAGCAGCGCAACCCAGCCGGTGTCGCGCGGCAGACCGTATTCGGCCGACAGGCTGTCGCCGAGCACGACGAGCGCGGGCTGGCCCGAGGTCGGGGCCGCCGCCGTCGCGGCGCGTGCGGGCATGGTTGTTGCGGCCAGGGTCCCCAGCAGTGCGGCGAGTGCCGCGCGCCTTTTCCAGCGGAATGTCGTGTCCATGTTCAAGATTACCGATCCGATCATCGAAGTCCATGACGTGTGCAAGCGGGTTGCCGATGCAACGGGCGAGCTGACGATCCTCGACGGCATCACGCTCGCCGTGCGGCCCGGCAGCAGCCTCGCGATCGTCGGCGCATCGGGGTCGGGCAAATCGACGCTGCTCGGCCTGCTTGCCGGGTTGGACAGCGCGACGAGCGGCACGGTTCGCCTGCTTGGCCGCGCGCTCGACCAGCTCGACGAGGACGAGCGTGCCGCGCTGCGCAACGGCGCGGTCGGGTTCGTGTTCCAGTCGTTCCAGTTGATGCCGCACCTGACGGCGCTCGAGAACGTGATGCTGCCGCTCGAACTGCAGGGCGGCATCAGTGCGTGCGACGCGGCCGATCGTGCCCGCGCGCTGCTCGTGCAGGTCGGTCTCGGCGAGCGTACCGCGCATTATCCGAAACTGCTGTCGGGCGGCGAGCAGCAGCGCGTCGCGCTCGCGCGCGCGTTCGTCACGCATCCGGCGATCCTGTTCGCCGACGAACCGACCGGCAGCCTCGATGCGGCGACGGGCCACGCGGTCATCGACCTGATGTTCGAGCTGAATCGCACGCACGGTGCGACGCTCGTGCTCGTCACGCACGATCCCGAGCTCGCGCGGCGCTGCGCGACGATGGTCACCATCGACGCCGGACGCATCGTCGCACCGCACGCGGCATAGCGCGGGACTGGATTTTTGCCGGCCGCGCCAGGTGCCAGGTGGATCGCCCGATGCGGCCGGCATGCGTTCGACGCCGTCGCGTCAGCGCTCGAGCGCTGCCCGCGCGCGCTCGATCAGCGCGGTCGTCGACGAATCGTGCTTCGCCGGATCGACCGACTCGGCCGACAGGTCGGCTTCGACGACCTTGCCGAGAATCTTGCCGAGCTCCACGCCCCACTGGTCGAACGGATTGATGTCCCACACCGTCGCCTGCACCAGCACCTTGTGCTCGTAGAGCGCGATCAGCGCGCCGAGCGTGCGCGGCGTCAGCGCGTCCACCAGCAGCGTCGTCGTCGGGCGGTTGCCGGGGAACGTCAGGTGCGGCGCGAGCGCTTCCTTGCCGGGGCCGGCGACCTTGCGCGCTTCGTCGAGCGTGCGGCCGAGCATCAGTGCTTCACTTTGCGCGAAGCAGTTCGCGAGCAGCTTCGGATGATGGCTCGCGAGCGGATGCTCGGGCGTCAGCACCGCGATGAAGTCGATCGGCACGATCGTCGGGCCCTGGTGCAGCATCTGGAAAAACGCGTGCTGGCCGTTGGTGCCCGGCTCGCCCCACGTGACGGCCGACGTCGGGTAATCGACGAACGTGCCGTCGAGACGCGCGGACTTGCCGTTGCTTTCCATCTCGAGCTGCTGGAGATATGACGGCAGGTAGTGCAGCGCTTCCGAATACGGTGCGACGAGGTAGCTCTGCGAGCCGAAGAAGTTGCGATACCAGATGCCGATCAGGCCGAGCAGCACCGGCAGGTTGCGCTCGAGCGGCGCTTCGCGGAAATGGCGATCCATGTCGTTCGCGCCGGCGAGCAGTTCGTCGAACTGCTCGGGCCCGACCGCGATCATGATCGACAGGCCGACCGCCGACCACAGCGAATAGCGGCCGCCGACCCAGTCCCACATTTCGAACACGTTGTCCGCGGCGATGCCGAACTTCACGACTTCGGCCGGGTTCGCCGACACGCCGACGAAGTGCTTCGCGAGCGCGTCCTCGGGGCAGCCGCGTGCGACGAACCAGTCGCGCAGCGAGCGAGCGTTCGTCATCGTCTCGAGCGTCGTGAAGGTCTTCGACACGATGATCGCGAGCGTTTCTTCCGGGTCGACCTGTTCGAGCACGCGCGCGAGATCGGCGCCGTCGACGTTCGACACGAAGTGCGTCGAGATGTCGGGCGTCGCGACATGGTGCAGCGCGTGCACGACCATCTTCGGCCCGAGATCCGAGCCGCCGATGCCGATGTTGATCACGTGGCGGATGCGCTTGCCGGTATAGCCGGTCCACGCGCCGCTGCGCACGGCGCGCGCGAAGGTCGCCATCTTCGCGCGCTCGGCGCTGACCTGCGCATGGAACGGCGCGTGCGGGTCCGTCGCGCGCAGTGCGGTGTGCAATGCGGCGCGGCCTTCGGTCGGGTTGACGATCTCGCCGGCGAACATCGCGTCGCGGCGCGCTTCGACGCCCGCTTCGCGGGCCAGCTGCACGAGCAGGCGCAGCGTGTCGTCGTTGATGCGGTTCTTCGAGAAGTCGGCCGCAAGGCCGCCGCCCGGGACCGTGAAGCGTTCGGCGCGGGTCGGCGCGCGGTCGTTTTCCGGCGCGAACCAGTCGCGCAGCCGTGCATGGCGGATTTGTTCGAAGTGGGATTGAAGGGCAGTCCAGGCGGGGAGCGAATTCAGCGTCATGGCGGTTCGAGTGAAGCGTGAATCGGGAGGAATGCCGCGCCGGCGCCTCGGGATCGGAAGGCCGGCGGACGAGCGGGCCCGCCGTGCGGCGGGGGCACTCAGTATAGCGGCGTTACATGTCGGCGCGCGGCGACGGGTAAAAAAGGCGATTGATCAGCGTGCGCACCATCGGCGCGAGTTCACCCGCGGTGAGGCCGGCCGGCCCGGTGCCGTGCGCGGTCAGCGTATCGGCCGCGAGGCCGTGCAGGTAGACGCCCGCGAGCGCGGCTTCATACGGCGCGACGCGTTGCGCGAGCAACGCGCCGATCAGGCCGCCGAGCACGTCGCCGGTGCCGCCGGTGGCGAGCGCCGCATTGCCGGTCGGGTTGATCGTCAGGCGGCCGTCGGGCGCGGCGATCACCGTGCCCGAACCCTTCAGGACGACGACGCTCGCGTAGCGCGTGGCGAGCGCCTGGGCCGCGGCCAGTCGGTCGTGCTGCACCGACGCCGTGTCGCTGCCGAGCAGCCGCGCTGCCTCGAGCGGATGCGGCGTCAGCACGCACGCGTTGCCGCGTGCGCAGCGGGCGGCAACCGCCGCCGCGAGGTCCGCATGCGTCGCGACGAGGTTCAGCGCGTCGGCGTCGAGCAGCGTCACCGCATCGTGCGCGAGCACGTCGCGCACGAGCGTGGCTGCGGCCTTGCGCGTGCCGAGGCCGCAGCCTGCCGCGATCGCGGACATCGCGTCGAGGTCGAGGCCGTCCGCGGGATGCAGCATCAGTTCGGGAAACGGCGGGTCGTACGGCGGCGCGCCGGCGCCGAGAAAACCGACATGCACCTTGCCGGCGCCCGCGAACAGCGCGGCGCGCGCGGCGAGGATCGGCGCGCCGCACATGCCCGTGTCGCCGCCGAGCACCGCGAGGCTGCCGAACGTGCCCTTGTGCGACGCGAACGCGCGGGCGGGCAATGCGGCGGCGAATCGTGCCGGCGCATTCAGCACGATGGCCGGCGCGGCGGGTGGGGCGACGTCGAGCGACGCGATGTCGATCTGGCCGGCGAGGTCGCGGCCGTCTCCCGTATAAAGGCCCGGCTTCGCGCCGATGAAGGTGAGCGTGTGGGTCGCGGCGACGGCGACGCCCGCGCCGACGATCCGGCCCGTGTCGCTGTCCAGTCCGCTCGGCACGTCGAGCGCGAGCACGCGGCCGCCACTTCGGGCATGCGCGGCGATGCGCGCGGCCTGGGTGGCGAACGGACCGTCGAGCGCGCGACCGAGGCCGATGCCGAACAGTCCGTCGACGACCCATGCGTAAGCGTCGAGCGAGGCGGGCGGTTCGGTCGACAGCGGCACGCCGGCCGCGCGCGCGAGGCCGAGTGCCCATTGCGCATCGTCCGGCTTGACCGGCACGGGCATCCAGGCCTGCGTCGCGACCCCGAGCTGCTGCAGCTGCGCGGCGGCCACCAGTGCGTCGCCGCCGTTGTTGCCGGGGCCGACCGCGAACCAGACCGGGCGGTCGTCGCCGGCGACCCGTTCGGACAGCCAGCGCGCGGCGGCGGCGCCCGCGCGGCCCATCAGCGTGTGCGGCGGCAGTTCGGCGGTCGCGGCGGCCTCGGCCGCGCGCAGGTCGGCGACGCGCAGCAGCGCGAGCGGGACGGAGTCGGGAAGCGGGCGGGTATTCGTCATCGCGGGGTCATGGCGGCGGGAGGAAGCGCCCCGGGACGGGCCCGCGGCGGTCAGGTCGTGAAGCGCGCGGCGCTCAGCGCGGCGAGCGTGTCGGCCGGCCACTGCTGCGTGTCGCCGGCCAGACAGTCTGTCACCACTTTAGCAGACCCGCACGCGAGGCCCCAACCGGCCGGGCCGTGACCGAAATTGACGAACACGCGCGGATGCGGGGTCGGACCGACGACCGGCAGGCCGTCCGGTGACAGCAGTTGCGTGCCTTGCCACGACAGCGCGGCGGAAATCTTCGCGGCGCCCGGCACCCAGTCGTGGACGGCCTGGCCGAGCAGCGCGAGCGCGGCTTCGGACAGCGGCTCGGGGAGCGGCTTCGCGGTGTCGGCGAGGCTTTGCAGCACGGCGCCGCCGCCGATGCGCAGCCGCTGGTGGGTGCGCGTGATCGAGATCCGCTTGATCGAATCGACGACGCTCAGGTGCGGCGCATGTTCTTCGTACGCGACCGGCGCGGTCAGCGTATGCGCGCGGACCGGATGCAGCGGCAGCCGCCAGCCGAGCCGCTCCAGCAGCGGCAGGCTGCCGGCGCCGGCGGCGACCACGATCGCGTCGGCCGCCATCACGTCGACCTCGTGCGTCTTCCTCGCGTGCCGGCCGCCGGCCGGTGCGAGCTCGATCGCGGCGCGGCCGGAGTCGACGCGGATCGCCGCGACGTCCGCGCCGAAGCGGAACTGCACGCCGTGCTCGTCGAGCGTCTGCTTGACCAGTTTCGCGAACAGCGGGCAGTTTCCGGTGCGCTCGCTCTCGAGCAGCACGCCGCCGGCGAAGCCGGGCTCGGCCGGCACCGACGGTTCGAGCGCCGCGCATTCGTCGGCGGTGAGCACGCGGTACGGTTGGTCGAGCGCGCGCAGCAGGTCGAGCGCCGGCTGCAGCGCTTCCCAGTCGCGCGGGTCGCGCACGACGTGCAGGATCCCGGGTTTCTGCTCGAATTCGAGCTGGAAGCGCGCCTCGATGTCGGCGAGCGACTCGCGCGACGCGTCGATCAGCGGGCGCAGCCGTGCATACTGCGCGGTGAATGCATCGGGTTCGCGCAGCGCGGCGAGCTGCTTGACGAAGCGGCGCACGCCGCCGTTGAAGCCCGGCTTGTAGACGATGCCGGTGTCGCGCGGCTGGCGCTGGCGCATGAAGGTCGGGCCGAACCAGACGTCGAGCGGGCTCGGCAGCAGCGTGCCGCCGTCGCCGTAGGTCGCGCCCTGCGCGACGGTCGCGTGGCGTTCGACCACGCACACGCGATGGCCGGCCGCGCGCAGCTGGTAGGCGGTGGCGACGCCGCTGATTCCGCCGCCGATGACGATGACATCCATGGATTGCTTCGATGACGGGCGGCGCGCACACCGCCCGGTGAGAATTCGCTGACGGGCCCCCGGCCCGGTGAACCGGGAATGATAGCGCCAAAATCACGCGAACCGGTGCCACGCAACCCCATCCGATTCCGCCGTCTTGCGCTCACCGGCCACCGCGGCCGCGCACGCCGGCCCGGCAGGCGGCCGGGCGCGGCGGATGCCGGTGCACCGTTGCGGTGCGTGACGGGTGCCGATCAGGGTGCCGATCAGCCGGTCTGGGATGACCGACTTCCGGGTATAATTACGGCCTTCCTTTCGCCCCACGTCGCCACCTCGCGCGACTCATCGACGTCAGTCCAGCCCATGGCTCACTTCTCGTGTTTTCCCGGCGCTTCGGCCCTCTCCGATTTCCGTCAAACCCGTCTGCTCGACACGCTCAGGCAAATCGACGCCAACATCGTCGCGGTACGCGGCCAGTTCCTGCACTTCGTCAATGCGGCCGAGCCGCTGTCGGCCGACGACAGCGCCCGCATCGACGCGCTGATGCACTACGGCGCGCCGTTCGAGCCGGCGGCCGAGAAGGGCACGACCGAGACCTTCGTCGTGCTGCCGCGCTTCGGCACCGTTTCGCCGTGGGCGAGCAAGGCGACCGACATCGCGCAGCACTGCGGCCTCACGCAGGTGCGCCGCATCGAGCGCGGCGTCGAATTCACGGTCACGCTGAAGTCGGGCCTGCTCGGCGGCAAGAAGGCGCTGTCCGACGACGCGCGCGCCGCGGTGGCAGCCGCGCTGCATGACCGGATGACCGAAAGCGTGGTCGCCGCGCGCGACGACGCGAAGCACCTGTTCGACGAGCTGCCGGCCAAGCCGCTCGCGACCGTCGACGTGCTGGGCGTCGGCCGCGCCGCGCTCGAGCGCGCGAACGTCGAGCTGGGCCTCGCGCTCGCCGACGACGAGATCGACTACCTGGTCGATGCGTTCCGCAAGCTCGAACGCAACCCGACCGACGTCGAGCTGATGATGTTCGCGCAGGCGAACAGCGAGCATTGCCGCCACAAGATCTTCAACGCGAACTGGACGATCGACGGCGAAGCGCAGGACATGTCGCTGTTCGCGATGATCCGCAACACCGAGAAGCTGAGCCCGCAAGGCACGATCGTCGCGTATTCGGACAACTCGTCGATCATGGTCGGCGCCGAAGCCGAGCGCTGGTTCCCGCGCAACGCGGGCGCGGCCGGCGAGCCGGGCGAGCGCTACGGGCGCCACACCGAGCTCACGCACACGCTGATGAAGGTCGAGACGCACAACCACCCGACGGCGATCTCGCCGTTCCCGGGCGCGGCGACCGGCGCGGGCGGCGAGATCCGCGACGAAGGCGCGACGGGCCGCGGTGCGCGTCCGAAGGCCGGCCTGACCGGCTTCACGGTGTCGAACCTCGACCTGCCGGACGCACGCCAGTCGTGGGAGAACGCACGCGACGCGGCGCAGCCGGTCGCCGAGCGCAACCCGAACGAGCAGCACGGCCCGTATGGCCGTCCGGACCGCATCGCGTCGCCGCTGCAGATCATGATCGACGGCCCGCTCGGCGGCGCCGCGTTCAACAACGAATTCGGCCGGCCGAACCTCGGCGGCTATTTCCGCGTATACGAGCAGAACGTCGGCGGGAAGGTGCACGGCTATCACAAGCCGATCATGATCGCGGGCGGCCTCGGCAACATCGCGGATCAGCACACGCACAAGCACGACGTGCCGGCCGGCTCGCTGCTGATCCAGATCGGCGGCCCCGGCATGCGGATCGGCATGGGCGGCGGCGCGGCGAGCTCGATGGCGACCGGCGCGAACACGGCCGAACTCGACTTCGACTCGGTGCAGCGCGGCAACCCGGAAATCGAGCGGCGCGCGCAGGAAGTGATCAACGGCTGCTGGCAGCTCGGCGCGGAAAACCCGATCCTGAGCATCCACGACGTCGGCGCGGGCGGCCTGTCGAACGCGTTCCCGGAAATCGTCGACGGCGCGGGCAAGGGCGCACGCTTCGAGCTGCGCAAGGTCGCGCTCGAGGAATCGGGCCTGTCGCCGCGCGAGATCTGGTCGAACGAGGCGCAGGAGCGCTACGTGCTGGCGATCGCGCCGGCCGACCTGCCGCGCTTCGAGGCGATCTGCGCACGCGAGCGCTGCCCGTTCGCGGTGGTCGGTGTCGCGACCGACGAGCGCCAGCTGAAGCTCGTCGACGACGAAGCGAAGGGCGTCGAGGAATACCCGGTCGACATGCCGATGGAAGTGCTGCTCGGCAAGCCGCCGCGCATGCACCGCGACGTCACGCGTGTCGCGACCGAGCGCGCGCCGGTCGACGTGACGGGCGTCGCGCTGTCGGAAATCGCGGTCGACGTGCTGAAGCACCCGACGGTCGGCAGCAAGTCGTTCCTGATCACGATCGGCGACCGTTCGGTCGGCGGCACGTCGGTGCGCGACCAGATGGTCGGCCCGTGGCAGGTGCCGGTGGCCGACTGCGCGGTGACCGCGCTCGACTACGCGGGCTTCAAGGGCGAGGCGATGACGATGGCCGAGCGCACGCCGCTCGCGGTGATCGACGCGCCGGCGTCGGGCCGCATGGCCGTCGGCGAGGCGATCACGAACATCGCGAGCGCGCCGATCGCGTCGCTCGACAAGCTGAAGTTGTCGGCGAACTGGATGGCCGCGTGCGGCACGGCCGGCGAGGACGCCGCGCTGTTCGACACGGTCAAGGCGATCGGCATGGAGCTGTGCCCGGCGCTCGGGATCGGCATCCCGGTCGGCAAGGACTCGCTGTCGATGAAGACCAAGTGGGACGAGCAGGGCGTCGCGAAGGAAGTCGTGTCGCCGGTATCGCTGATCATCTCCGCGTTCGCGCCGGTCGAAGACGTGCGCCGTCACCTGACGCCGCAACTGCGCCGCATCGCCGACGCAGGCGACAGCGTGCTGATCGCGATCGATCTCGGCCGCGGCAAGAACCGCATGGGCGGCAGCATCTTCGCGCAGGTCACGCAGCAGGTCGGTGATGCGACGCCGGACGTCGACGATCCGGAAGACCTGAAGCGCTTCTTCAACGCGATCCAGTCGCTCAACGCACAAGGCAAGCTGCTCGCGTACCACGACCGCTCGGACGGCGGCCTGTGGGCGAGCGTGTGCGAAATGGCGTTCGCGGGTCACGCGGGCGTGTCGCTGAACGTCGACATGCTGACGCTCGACCCGAATCACGAATCCGACTACGGCGACGCGAAGGACTGGGCGAAGCAGACGAGCGGCCGTCGCGAGGATCGCACGCTGCGCGCGCTGTTCTCGGAAGAACTCGGCGCCGTCGTGCAGGTGCGCGCGGCCGATCGCGACGCGGTGCTCGGCGCGCTGCGCGAGTTCGGCCTGTCGGCGTGCTCGCACGTGATCGGCACGGTCAACGATCGTGACGTGATCGAGGTGTACCGCGACGCGAAGAAGGTGTTCGACGCGCCGCGCGCGGAACTCCATCGCGCATGGGGCGAAGTGAGCTGGCGCATCGCGCGCCTGCGCGACAACCCCGCCTGCGCGGACGCCGAATACGACGCGCTGCTCGATGCGGCGGACCCGGGCATCTCGCCGGTGCTCACGTTCGATCCGGCCGACGACATCGCAGCACCCTTCATCGCGACGGGCGCACGCCCGCGCGTCGCGATCCTGCGCGAGCAGGGCGTGAACTCGCACCTCGAAACGGCATACGCGTTCGACCGCGCGGGCTTCGATGCGCACGACGTGCACATGAGCGACCTGCTGGCGGGCCGCGCGACGCTCGCCGATTTCGCGGGCGCGGTCGCCTGCGGCGGCTTCTCGTACGGCGACGTGCTGGGTGCGGGCGAAGGCTGGGCGAAGACGATCCGCTTCAACGCGAATCTCGCCGACATGTTCTCGGCCTTCTTCGCGCGCCCCGACACGTTCGCGCTCGGCATCTGCAATGGCTGCCAGATGCTGTCGAGCCTCGCATCGATGATCCCGGGCGCCGAAGCATGGCCGAAGTTCACGCGCAACAAGTCCGAGCAGTTCGAGGCGCGCTTCTCGTTCGTCGAAGTGGAGAAGTCGCCGTCGATCTTCTTCGCGGGGATGGAAGGCTCGCGGATTCCGGTGGCGGTCGCGCACGGCGAAGGCTATGCGGATTTCTCGCAGCAGGGCGACATCGACCGCGTCGCGGTCGCGATGCGCTACGTCGACCACCGCGGCGAAGCGACCGAGCGCTATCCGTTCAACCCGAACGGGTCGCCGGCCGGCATCACGTCGGTCACGACGGCCGACGGCCGCTTCTCGGTGCTGATGCCGCACATGGAGCGCGTGCACCGCACGGTCACGATGAGCTGGCATCCGGAAGGCTGGGGCGAAGCGAGCCCGTGGATGCGCGTGTTCCGTAACGCACGCCGCTGGATCGGCTGATGTTCGATCCGCACGCGTCGGTCGAGATCGTCACGCTGCGCGATGAGCGCGCAAGCGACGTCGAGGCGATCGGTCGCGTGATCGTGGCCGCGTTCGCGGACGCGCCGCAGCACGGCGCGTTCGAGCGGCGGATCGTCGACGCGTTGCGCGCGGATGGCGCGCTCGGCGTGTCGCTCGTCGCGGAGCGCGACGAGCGCGTGATCGGCCATGTCGCGTTCTCGCCGGTCTCGATCGGCGGCGAGCCGCCAGGCAGCCAGCAGTGGTACGGGCTCGCGCCGCTCGCGGTACTGCCCGAATGCCGGCGCCAGAGCATCGGCGCGGGGCTCGTGCGTGCGGGGCTCGACGCGTTGCGCCGGCTCGGCGCGCGCGGCTGCGTCGTGCTCGGTGATCCCGGGTACTACGCGCGTTTCGGTTTCGTGCCGTCCGGCGATCTCGTGTTCGCGGATGCGCCGCCCGGGTATTTCCTCGCCTTGGCATTCGACGACACCGCGCCGCGGCCATCGGGCGACGTCCGCTATCACGACGTGTTCCATCCGGTGTAACGGTTCGGTGCGCCGGCCGTGCGCGATCCCGCCGGGTTCCATCGAATGAACTGAAAAGCCGCTTCGACGCGGCTTTTTTGTTTGGTGTGACCCGTCCTGCTCGTCGTGGCGCCGTTGCGGCGGCGCTCAAGCACGGCGCGGGGGCAGCAGGTCGGCGCGCGCACCGCAAGCGCACATGAAAAAGGCCGCTCCAGGGAGCGGCCTTCGCGTGGGCGATCGTCGCCGACGTTACTGGATTTTCGCCTGCTGGCGCAGGCCTTCCTCGAACGCCTGCAGCTTCTGCTGCACGAGCTGCTGCGCGATCTGCGCCTTCACCTGGTCGAACGGCGGCGGGGCGATGTCGCGGACGTCGTCGACACGGATGATGTGCCAGCCGAACTGCGTCTTCACCGGCGCGTCGGTCATCTGGCCTTTCTGCAGCTTCTGCGCCGCGGCCGCGAATTCCGGCACGTACGCCTTCGGGTCGGACCAGTCGAGGTCGCCGCCGTTCTTGCCCGAGCCCGGATCCTTCGAGTATTGCTTCGCCAGGTCCTCGAACTTCGCGCCGCCCTTGATCTTCGCGATCAGGTCCTTCGCCTGCTGCTCGCTGTCGACGAGGATGTGGTGCAGGTGATACTCGCGGTTGCCGCCGGCACCCTTCACGAGGTCGTCATAGCGCGCCTTCACTTCCGCGTCAGTCGGCTGGTTCTTCTTCAGGAAGCTCTCGATCATCGAGCGCAGCACGACCGTCTGCTGCGCGACGGCAACCTGCGCCTTCACGTCCGGGCGGTTCGGGATGCCTTCGCGGATCGCTTCCTGCATCAGGATTTCGCGGTTCACGAGTTCCTGGCGCACGGCCTGCTGCAGTTGCGGGCTGTCGGTCTGGCCTTGCTGGACGAGCTGCGCGACCATCGCATCGGCGCGCGACTTCGGAATCGGCGTGCCGTTGACGACGGCGATGTTCTGGGCGAATGCCGGTGCCGCTGCAAAAGCAGCCGCCGCGACCCACAGGCGGGGGGATTTCAGGATCATCGGGAATTCCTGTTGAGACTAGATTGAAGATTCGTTGAATTCTTCGGGCGTGTAAGCCACGATCGCGAGCGCGTGAATGCCGCGCTGCATCGCATCAGCGAGCGCATCATACACCAGCCGGTGCCGCGCGACGCGCGGCTTGCCCGCGAACGCGGCCGACACGATCGTGACCGTGTAGTGGCCGCCGGCAGCGGCGCCGGCGTGGCCCGCGTGCTGCGCGCTGTCGTCGCGCACCGCGAGCGACAGCGGCGCGAGCGCGGCGGTGAGGCGCGCTTCGATCAGCGCGATGCGTTCGTCGGGCGAGGCGTCGAGGAAAGCGTCGGTCATGTCATTCGTCCTTCAGGTACTTCGTGAGCCACAGGCTCTGCAGGATGATGAACACGACCATTGCGCCCGTCGTGCCGAACAGCTTGAAGTTCACCCACTGCGATTCGGTGTAGTTGTGCACCACGTACAGGTTCGCGACGCCGAGCACCGCGAAGAACAGCGCCCATGCGACGTTCAGCTTGTCCCACACGGGGTGCGGCAGCGTGAGCTGCTTGCCCATCATCTTCTCGATCAGGTTGTTGCCGAACGCATAGCGCGCGGCGAACAGCCCGACCGCAAACAGCCAATACAGCACAGTCGGTTTCCATTGAATGAATTTCTCGTCATGCAGGACGAGGGTAGCGCCGCCGAACACGACGATCACGCCGAGGCTGACCCACAGCATCGTGTCGACCTTCCGGTGCCGGAAGGCGACCCACGCGACCTGGGCCAGCGTCGCGACGATCGCGACGGCGGTGGCGGTGAAGATGCCCCAGACCTTGAAGGCGGCGAAAAACAGGATGATCGGAAACAGATCGAACAGGAATTTCATGGCGCTCGCAGCTGCGTGAAAGGCCGCATCGCGCGGCCTTTCACCGTTGTGGGGACCCGCCGGGCGCCACCGTCCGGGATCGGGGCAGCCGGGCAGGCTGTCCGACCGATCCGTCCGGTGCCGCTCATTCGTTTTCGGGTCGGGACTCGAAGTTTAACGCAGCCGAATTGATGCAGTACCGCAAACCGGTCTTGTCGCGCGGGCCGTCCTCGAACACGTGGCCGAGATGCGCGCCGCAATGGTTGCAGCGAACCTCGACGCGCACCATTCCGTGCGAGCGGTCGATCTTCTCGTCGATCACCTCGCCGTTGAGCGGCTTGAAGTAGCTGGGCCAGCCGCAGCCCGAATGGAACTTGGCGCCGGATTCGAACAGCGGCGTGCTGCAGACGACGCACTTGTAGATGCCCGCGTCCTCGGTGTCGGTGTATTCGCCGGTGAAGGCGCGCTCGGTTGCCGCATGCTGCGTGACCTCGTACTGCATCGGCGTGAGCCGGCGGCGCAATTCGGCGTCGTCCTTCTGGTACGGGAAGGTCTTGTCGTCGGAATCGTGTGACATGGGGGAGTTCTCCTGATCGGTCGGTCGGGTCGGTCGGGTCACGACGAGCAGCTCACTTCGAGCGACCCGGCCCAGTCGGGCGGCAATGCCGCATACGTTTCATGTTCCGGTTGTTCGTCGAACGGGCGGCGCAGCACCTGCGCGAGTCGTTCGACTTCGGAAAAATCCTTTTCCTTCGCGCGCCGGATCGCGACTTCGGCCAGATGGTTGCGCAGCACGTATTTCGGGTTCACGCGATTCATCGCGGCCGCGCGGGCCGCGTCGTCGCGCGTTTCCTCGGACAGCCGCGCGCGGTAGAGGTTCGCCCACGCGTCGAACGCGTCGCGATCGATGAACAGGTCGCGCACCGGCGCGTCGCGGCTCGCGTCGTGCTTCGAGATCTGCGCGAGGCGGCGGAACGTCAGCGTGAAGTCCGCATGGCTCGCGTGCATCGTTTCGAGCAGCTTGTTCGCGAGCTCGGCGTCGTTCTCGCGTTCGAGCTCGAGGCCGAGCTTCGCGCGCATCGCGCGCTCGAGCGCGGGGCCGAAGCGTTCCGGAAACTTCGCGAGCACGGCCTGCGCGTCGTCGACCGCGCGCTCGGCGCGCGCATCGTCGTCGGCGATGCCGTGCTGCAGCCCGATCAGCGGCAGCAGCGCCTGCGCGAGGCAGTAGCAGTTCCAGTGCGCGATGCGCGGCTGCATCCGGTACGCGTAGCGGCCGCTCGTGTCGGAGTGGTTGCAGATGTGGTTCGCGTCGAACGCGTCGACGAAGCCGAACGGGCCGTAGTCGATCGTCACGCCGAGGATCGACATGTTGTCGGTGTTCATCACGCCGTGGCAGAAGCCGACCGCCTGCCACTGCGCGACGAGGTCGGCCGTGCGCAGCGTCGCGGCTTCGAGCAGCGCGAGGTACGGATCGTCGGCGTCGCGGCATGCGGGATAGAAGCGCTCGATCACGTGATCGGCGAGCTGGCGCAGCAGGTCCGGGCGATCGTTCGAGAAGAAGTGCTCGAAGTGGCCGAAGCGCACGAAGCTCTCCGACACGCGCGTGACGACGGCCGACGTCTCGATCTCCTCGCGCACCACCGGCTGGTCGGAGCCGATCACCGTGAGCGCGCGGGTGGTCGGAATGCCGAGGTGATGCATCGCTTCCGAACACAGGAATTCGCGGATCGACGAACGCAGCACCGCGCGGCCGTCGCCCATCCGCGAATACGGCGTGCGGCCGCCGCCCTTGATCTGCAGTTCGTAGCGCTGGCCGTCGGTGCCGGCGAGTTCGCCGATCGTCAGCGCGCGGCCGTCGCCGAGCTGGCCGGCCCACACGCCGAACTGGTGGCCGGAATACACCGACGCGTACGGCATCGCGCTCGCGGGCCAGTCGCGCGTCGGGTTGCCGGCGAACAGCTCGGCGAATCCGGGTTGGGCGGCGAGCGACGCCGGCAGGCCGAGCAGGCGCGCGACTTCGTCGGAAAAGCCGACGACGTACGGCGCGGGCAGCGGTGCTGCCGGCAGCCGCGTATGAAACGCGTCGCCGAGTGCGACGAACGCGCCGACGGCGGGCGCGCCGAGCGTGGCGGCGAGGTCGGGGAGAGTGTCAGCCGTAGCGGCTGCGCTTCGGGAAAACGACATGTTGAGCGCCTCTGGGTAAGCCGATATTGTAAGGCGGCGCCGCGCCGCCCGCATGGCGGCCCGCGCGCCTTGCGCCAGGCCGGTCCGGGCCGTGGACGGGTTGCAGGCTGGCGCATCGCTTCGAGGCTGGTCACCGATTCGCGTCCTTCCGGGAGAACAAGACGATGGGTAAGCCGTTGCTGGGCCAGATGATGGACATGCCGTTGCTGGTGTCGTCGCTGATCGCGCATGCCGCGCGTTATGCGGGCGACACGGAGATCGTGTCGCGGCGCGTGGAAGGCGACCTGCATCGCTACACGTATCGCGACTGCGAGCAGCGCGCGAAGCGCCTCGCGCAGGCGCTCGCACGGCTTGGCGTCGATGCGGGCGAGCGCGTCGGCACGCTGGCCTGGAACGGCTACCGGCATCTGGAGGCGTACTACGGAATCGGCGGGATGGGCGCCGTGTGCCACACGATCAACCCGCGGCTCTTTCCCGAGCAGATCGCCTACATCGTCAATCACGCGGAAGACCGCTACGTCTTCTTCGACATCAATTTCGCGCCGCTCGTCGACGCACTCGCGCCGCAGTGCCCGCACGTGAAGGGCTGGATCGCGATGACGGATGCCGCGCACCTGCCGTCCGGCGCGACGCCGTACCTGTGCTACGAAACGCTCGTCGACGCCGAGGACGGCCGCTACGACTGGCCGCGCCTCGACGAACTGCAGGCGTCGGGCCTGTGCTACACGTCGGGCACGACCGGCAATCCGAAGGGCGTGCTGTATTCACATCGCTCGACGGTGCTGCACGCCTACGGCGCCGCGCTGCCCGACGCGATGAACCTGTCCGCGCTGGACGCGGTGTTGCCCGTCGTGCCGATGTTCCATGTGAACGCGTGGGGGCTGCCGTACGCGGTGCCGCTCACCGGCGGCAAGCTCGTGCTGCCCGGCAAGGACCTCGACGGCAAGTCGCTGTACGAACTGATGGAGGCCGAACGCGTGACGTTCTCCGCGGGCGTGCCGACCGTGTGGCTCGGGCTGCTGAACTACATGCGCGAGGCCGGCGTGCGCTTCTCGACGCTGAACCGCACGGTGATCGGCGGTTCGGCGTGCCCGCCCGCGATGCTGCGCACGTTCGAGGACGAATACGGCGTGCGCGTGATCCACGCGTGGGGAATGACCGAGCTGTCGCCGCTCGGCACGCTCGCGAAGCTCAACTGGGCACAGTCGCAGCGGCCGCTCGACGCGCAGCGCCGGTTGCTGGAGAAGCAGGGGCGCGTGATCTGCGGTGTCGACATGCGGATCGTCGGCGACGACGGCCGCGAACTGCCGTGGGACGGCGTCGCGTTCGGCGAGCTGCAGGTGCGCGGGCCCTGGGTGATCGATCACTACTTCAAGGGCGATACGTCGCCGCTGTCGGACGGCTGGTTCCCGACCGGCGACGTCGCGACGATCGACCCCGACGGCTTCCTGCAGATCACCGACCGCAGCAAGGACGTGATCAAGTCCGGCGGCGAGTGGATCAGCTCGATCGACATCGAGAACGTCGCGATCGCGCACCCGGGCGTCGCCGAAGCCGCGTGCATCGCGTGCGCGCACCCGAAATGGACCGAGCGTCCGCTGCTCGTCGTGGTGCCACGGGAGGGGGCGAACCTGACCCGCGACGCGCTGCTCGCGTTCTACGAAGGCAAGGTCGCGAAGTGGTGGGTGCCCGACGACGTCGTGTTCGTCGAATCGCTGCCGCACACCGCGACCGGCAAGCTGCAGAAGCTGAAGCTGCGCGAGACGTTCCGCGACTACGTGCTGCCGACGGCGCGCTGCGCACCGTAAGCCGCGGCCGCCGACGGCCCACCGCGCGGTCGCCCGATCCGGCCCCCGGATCGGGAACAAATTCAAATTGAACGACCGTGCTTTTTCGTTGTATGCTGCCTCCGTTCGATCCGGACATGCGGCCGTTCGACCGCGCACAATGAAGCGCAGCCACCCCGGCGCGCGATGCATGGAGGCAGGCAGATGGCAGTGGATTACTCGACTCGCGACGGCATGGCCGTCATCACGCTCAACAATCCGCCCGTCAACGGGCTCGGCCTGTCGACGCGCCAGGGCGTCATGGACGCGCTCGATCGTGCCGCGCAGGATCCGTCGGTCACGGCGATCGTGCTGACCGGCGCGGGCCGCGCGTTCTCGGGCGGCGCCGACATCACCGAATTCAATACCCCGAAGGCCCTGCAGGAGCCGACGCTGCACACCGTGATCCGCGCGGTGGAGGCGAGCGCGAAGCCGGTCGTCGCGGCGCTGCACAGCGTCGTGATGGGCGGCGGCCTGGAGCTCGCGCTCGGCGCGCACTATCGCGTCGCGGCGCCCGGTGCGCAGGTCGCGCTGCCCGAAGTGAAGCTCGGCCTGTTGCCGGGTGCGGGCGGCACGCAGCGCCTGCCGCGTGCGGTGGGCCTCGAAACCGCGCTGAACATGATCGTGTCGGGCGCGCCGGTGCCGTCGGAGCAACTCGCGAACAGCGGGCTGTTCGACGAGATGGCCGACGGCGACCTGCTCGATGCGGCCGTCGCGTTCGCGCGCAAGGTCGGCGCGCAGCAGGGGCCGCATCCGCGCGTGCGCGATCGCAGGATCGTCCACGACAATGCCGCGGGCTTCATCCAGTTCGCGCGCAATTCCGCGCGGGCCGCCGCGCCGAATTTCCCCGCGCCGCACAAGTGCATCGACGCGATCGAGGCCGGCGTGCTGAACGGCTTCGACACGGGCAGCGTCGCCGAACGCGACGGTTTCGTCGCGCTGATGATGACGCCCGAAAGCCGCGCGCTGCGGCACGCGTTCTTCGGCGAGCGCGCGGCGAGCAAGATTCCCGACGTGCCGGCCGATACGCCGGTGCGCGAAATCCGCAGTGTCGGCGTGATCGGCGCGGGCACGATGGGCGGCGGGATCGCGATGAACTTCATCAACGCGGGCCTGCCCGTCACGCTGCTCGAGACGAAGCAGGACGCGCTCGACCGCGGCCTCGCCACGATCCGCAAGAACTATGACGCGCAGGTGAAGAAGGGCAAGCTCACGCAGCAGAAGCTCGACGCGCGCATGGCGCTGATCACGCCGACGCTGTCCTACGACGACCTGAAGGACGCGGACCTGATCGTCGAGGCCGTATTCGAGGAGCTCGGCGTGAAGGAGCAGGTGTTCGGCCGGCTCGATGCGGTGGCGAAGCCAGGCGCGATCCTTGCGTCGAACACGTCGACGCTCGATGTCGACAAGATCGCCGCGTTCACGAAGCGCCCGCAGGACGTGGTCGGCATGCACTTCTTCAGCCCGGCGAACGTGATGAAGCTGCTCGAGGTCGTGCGCGGCGCGCAGACCGCGAAGGACGTGCTCGCGACCGTGATGGCGGTCGCCAAGAAGATCCGCAAGACGGCCGTCGTGTCGGGCGTGTGCGACGGCTTCATCGGCAACCGGATGATCGAGCAGTACATCCGCCAGGCGCTCTTCATGCTCGAGGAAGGCGCGCTGCCCGCGCAGGTCGATCGCGCGATCGAGAAGTTCGGTTTCGCGATGGGCCCGTTCCGGATGAGCGACCTCGCCGGCAACGACATCGGCTGGGCGATCCGCAAGCGCCGCTATGTCGAGCAGCCCGATCTGCACTACTCGAAGATCGCCGACCGCCTGTGCGAGCAGGGCCGCTTCGGCCAGAAGACGGGCGGCGGCTGGTACGACTACGTGCCGGGCGAGCGCAAGGCGAAGCCATCGGCGCTCGTCGACGAGATGGTCGTCGCGTATTCGAAGGAGCGCGGCGTCGAGCGGCGCAAGATCGGCGACGACGAGATCGTCGAGCGGCTCGTGTTCGCGCTCGTCAACGAAGGCGCGAAGATCCTCGAGGAGAGGATCGCGTCGAAAGCGTCCGACATCGACATGGTCTATCTGACCGGTTACGGGTTCCCGCTGTGGCGGGGCGGCCCGATGCTGTATGCGGACATGGTCGGCCTCTACAACGTCGAGCGCGCGATCCGCCGCTATGCGGCCGCGCCGAACGGCGACGCGTGGCAGCTCGCGCCGTCGATCGTCGAGCTCGCCAGGGCCGGGCGCGGGTTCAACGGCTGACGGCCCGCGTGACCGCGCGGCCAGGCTTGCAAGGAGAAACGCAATGAAACGCACTGACGACGTGTTGCTCGTGATCGACGTGCAGTACGACTTCATGCCGGGCGGCGCACTCGCGGTGCCGGACGGCGACGCGGTCGTGCCGGTGATCAACGCGCTCGCGCAACGTTTCGACCAGGTCGTGCTGACGCAGGACTGGCATCCGCGCGATCACGTGTCGTTCGCGGCGAACCACCCGGGGCGCGAGCCGTTCTCGACGCTCGCGCTGCCGTACGGCGAGCAGGTGCTGTGGCCCGTGCACTGCGTGCAGGACACCGAGGGCGCGGCGCTGCATCGCGACCTCGACATTCCGCACGCGCGGCTCGTGATCCGCAAGGGCGGCGACGCGCAGGTCGACAGCTATTCCGCGTTCGTCGAAGCCGATCGCACGACGCGCACGGGGCTCGCCGGCTACCTGCGCGAGCTCGGCGCGAAGCGCGTGTGGTGCTGCGGGCTCGCGACCGACTATTGCGTCGCGTGGTCCGCGCTCGATGCGCGCGCGGCCGGCTTCGAGGCGGCCGTGATCAACGATGCGTGCCGTGCGATCGACCTGAACGGGTCGCTCGCGCACGCATGGCAACAGATGCAGGCGGCGGGCGTCGCACACGTGACGTCCGCGGGCGCGCGCCCGACGGCGTAGCGCATTCCCCCCATCCGATTCAGGACATGAAGCAGGACCGAAGGAGACTCGCATGACCGAAGCCGTAATCGTATCGACCGCACGCACGCCGCTCGCGAAATCGTGGCGTGGCGCATTCAACATGACGCACGGCGCGACGCTCGGCGGCCACGTGGTCGCGGCCGCGCTCGAACGCGCGAAGCTGGACCCCGCGCGCATCGAGGACGTGATCATGGGCTGCGCGAACCCCGAAGGCGCGACCGGCGCGAACATCGCGCGACAGATCGCGCTGCGCGCCGGGCTGCCGGTGAGCGTGCCGGGGATGACGGTGAACCGTTTCTGCTCGTCCGGGCTGCAGACCATCGCGCTCGCCGCGCAGCGGATCATCGCGGGCGAGGGCGACGTGTATGTCGCGGGCGGCGTCGAATCGATCTCGTGCGTGCAGAACGAGATGAACCGGCACATGATCCAGGAGGGCTGGCTCGTCGAGCACAAGCCGGAGATCTACTGGAACATGCTCCAGACGGCCGAGAACGTCGCAAAGCGCTACGGGATCGCGAAGGAGCGGCAGGACGAGTACGGCGTGCGCTCGCAACTGCGCGCCGCGGCCGCGCAGGAAGCCGGGCGCTTCAACGACGAGATCGTGCCGATCACCGTGCGGGCAGGCATCGCCGACAAGGCGACGGGCCGGCTGTTCACGCAGGACGTGACGGTGTCGGCCGACGAGGGCATCCGGCCCGACACGACGCTCGAGGGCGTCGCGAAGATCCGTTCGGCCGTGCCGGGCGGCGTGATCACCGCGGGCAACGCGAGCCAGTTCTCGGACGGCGCGTCGGCGTGCGTGGTGATGAACGCGGATGTCGCGCAGCGCGAAGGGCTGCAGCCGCTCGGCGTGTTCCGCGGTTTCGCGGTCGCCGGTTGCGAGCCGGACGAGATGGGCATCGGCCCGGTGTTCGCGGTGCCGAAGCTGCTGAAGCAGGCGGGGCTGAAGGTCGACGACATCGGCCTGTGGGAACTCAACGAAGCGTTCGCGGTGCAGGTGCTGTACTGCCGCGACACGCTCGGGATTCCTGACGACCGCCTGAACGTGAACGGCGGCGCGATCGCGGTCGGCCATCCGTACGGCGTGTCGGGTGCGCGCCTGACCGGCCATGCGCTGATCGAAGGCAAGCGGCGCGGCGTGAAATACGCGGTCGTCACGATGTGCATCGGCGGCGGGCAGGGGGCTGCCGGCCTGTTCGAAATCGTCTGATATTTGTGCGCAGGAGGGGCGGCCGCGGCTTTTGGGGGACCAAAGCCGCGGCCGCAATGCGAATCGGCGAAAACCGTGGGCGATTCGTAAGGGACAGGAAGCAAACGCCGTGCATTCGATGCTGCCGTTTCCCCTTACTTGTCAAACGATTTGCCGCACCTATACTTGCTCTGACATTTGCCTTTCGGCGGGATGGGCCAGCGCGTGCGTCGTACCGGTGCACGTGACGCGTTTCCGGTAGCCGGCGAAGACGATGCATCGCGCGTTTCCGGCACCGTGGGCGTTCGAACCACGCAGCAGACCGAAACGGGGACCAAATTGAGCACGACCTATGCAGCCGGGGAACCGCCGCGCGTCGTCAGCGCGGCCGCGAAGCTCTACGCAAAATGCCTGTTGGTCGGTTTTGCATTGCTGCCGGCCTATCTGATTGCCTATCTGTGGTTCTTCAGCGATCCGCACGTCGTGTTCGAGAACCACGCGTTCCATGAAATCGCGATCGCGGCCGCGACCCTCGAAGGCGCGTTCGTCACCTACGTGACGTGGGTGTGCTACCGATCGTCCGGCGAGCCGCTGCTGCGCTGGCTGACGCTCGGCTTTCTCGGCTTCGCGATGATCTATGCGCTGCACGGTGTGTTCACCGGGATGGCGCACCACAACATCTGGCTGTTCCTGCTGTACGGGCCCGCCTCGCGCCTCGTGATGTCGATCCTACTGCTCACGGGCCTGCTGTCGTATTCGCAGCCGCCCGATCGGGTGGAGAAGCGTGCGCGCGCACGCACGTGGCTGCCGTGGGTCATGTTGTTCGTGACCGTCAACGTGGCGGTTGCGTACATCGCCTATTCGCCGGTCGCCGGCGCGCCGGGTACGCGGCTGTCGATGGAAGGCGGCGCGCTGGTGTTTTCGCTGCTGAACGTCGGCGTGCTGCTCGCGCGGCGCATCCGCTCGCCGCTGATGGTGATCTACGGCGTGTCGATCATGGCGTTCGCGCTGTCGTCGCTCGCGTTCATCCTCGGCAAGCCGTGGAATCACATGTGGTGGCTCGCGCATGCGATCTTCGCGGGCGGGTTCTTCCTGCTCAGCTACGGCGTCGTGCAGGCGCTGCAGACGACGCGCTCGTTCTCGGCGATCTACAGCCAGGAAGACCTGATGAGCCGGCTGTCGGAATCGATGGCGCGCACCGAGAGTGCGTTGCAGGAACTGCGCCGCACGAACCAGAAGCTCGAATACATGGCCGCGACCGATCCGATGACGGGCGCGTCCAACCGCCGCCAGTTCATCGCGCAGGTCGAGCGCGAGATCGTGCGCGCGGAACGCGACGGCACGCCGTTTTGCCTGCTTGCGCTCGATCTCGACAACTTCAAGAACATCAACGATGCATACGGGCACCAGATCGGCGACGAGGTGCTGCGCGGCGTCGTGCGCCAGTGTCTCGAGGCGATACGCCCGGCCGGTGCGCTCGCGCGAGTCGGCGGCGAGGAGTTCATGGCGCTGTTGCCCGAGATGCCGCTCGAGGGCGCGCGCATGACGGCCGAGCGCGTGCGTTCGTCGATCGCGAGTTCGCCGTTCGGGCTGGATTTCAAGCGCGTGCAGGTGACGGTCAGTGTCGGCGTCGCGCAGTATGGGGTCGACGGGAGCACGGTCGATGCGTTGCTGCGGGCGGTCGATGAACGCTTGTATCAGGCGAAGCGGGACGGGCGCAATCGCGTGGTCGCGCACTGACGGACGAGCGTCGCGCATCCGGCGACGTGGTGTGCGCGGATGCAGCGCAACGGCGGCGCGATGCGATGTCCGCGCGGTTCGAGTCCGGCCTGAATGAAGCCCCGTACGCGATTATGCGTGCGGGGCTTTCGTTTCATTGGTGCATCGTCTGGCGCGCCGCAATGGCCGCCGCCTGCTGTGGCTGCGCATCCCGCATCCGCTCCGCCGCCTGCCACCAGTACTTGCCGGTCCGCAGTTGCGGATCGCGAATCGCGAGATACGTCGTACTCCACAGCTGCGCCGCATTGGCCTCGGTTGCGTCAGCGCTGCGCGTGCCGAACGCGTCGGTCTGATACCGGCCGTTCGCGTACGACCACGTCCACATCTCCGACGTGCGCATGTCGCGCCCGTTCGAGATCGCTTGCCAGATCGTCTGCCGTGCCTGCGCCAGCAGCGCGCGCGTCGTGTCCGACAGATCCTGGCGCGCGAGTTGCCGATCGAGCCCGGCGACCCACATCGCCTGCTGCCACGACCAGATCACGGTGCCGTGATACGCGGAACTCGTGAACTTCGGCCACAGTGCCTGGCTCGCATACGCGGGGTTCGCGATCACCATCCCGACCTCGGTGACGAGCCCGGTCGGGAAGGGCCGCGTGACGTCGGCGACGATGCGCTGGAGTTCGTCGTCCGGCGGCGCGCCGAACAGCAGCGCGAAGCCGCCGTCGGAATTCATTATCGGAACCGGCGTGCCCTGCTGGTCGAGCGACAACGCGTAGAACGTGAGCGGCGCGCCCGGCGCGGTGCCGGCCGGTACGCCGGCCGACGGCGCATACGCCGACACGTCGGTCGTCGCCTGTGCGGCCGGCACGCTCACCTGGAACAGCGGCGGCGCCTGCCGTTCCCACGTGGCCGCTTCGGCCGCCGTGTTCGCGAGTGCCGCGCGTTGCCCGGCGTCCAGGTACGGATCGAGCAGGCCGCGCGTGAGGAACGCGTTCGCCGCGCGCAGCGCGGCCGGCACGAGCACCGCGTTCACGTCGTACGGATAGACGCCGCCGCCGAGCCCGTCGGTGCTGTCGCGCCAGTTGCCGACGATCTCGCCGGGCCGCAGGTGGATCAGGTTCGCAACCGACGGCTGCTGCGCGAACGGCTGCGCGGTCGCCGCGACGTGCAGCAGGTTGACGACGAGCCGGCTGCCATTGGTCTGACCGTCGCCGCCGCGTTGCGCGAGATAGGCGGTCGCGCGCGCCTGGCCGCGCGTGTCGTCGATCAGCCACGCCGCCGCGATCGGCGCGAGCAGGTAGTCGCTGTCGATCATCTTGTAGTCGTAGGTCGGCGTCGCATCGTTCGGCCGGCCGTGCTTCGCGTTGTCGACCAGTGCGAATTCGCCGATGCCTTCCTCGTGCGCGACCTTGCCGTCGTTCGACAGGCGGCTCAGTACCGACGTCAGGCCGGCCTCGATCGCCGCCGGTTCGAGCACCGGCATCAGCATGCGCACCGAAATCAGCGTGTCGCGGCCGAAATAGGTGTCGTACTGCCACGAGCCGGCCAGCAGCTTGTCGTGGAAGCTCAGGAATTCGAGCACGTTCTGGCTGACCGGGTCCGGGTTCGCGGACGGCGCGAGCAGGTCGGCGCGCGTGATCGGCGACATCGGCGTCTCGCCCGACAGCGCGTCGACATGCAGCTTCAGCGTGCGCGTACCGGCCGCCGCGCGCAGCACCAGCTTGCCGTCCGCGGCCGTCGCGATGCTGCCGCCGTCCCGCAGCGTGATGCGCAGTGCGTAGCCGGGGGCGCCGTCGAGCCGGTCGCGCTGCCATTGCGCGGCGCTGCCCTGGATCGTCGGGGGCGGTGACGATCTCCGGCGGAATCGTCGCGCCGCCGTTGAAGTCGCGCAGGAAGCGCACGTTGCTGAGCACGCCCTGGCGGATCGTCAGCGTGTCTGTGTCGACCGACACGTCGGCGCCGATGCCGTACAGCGGGCGGCCGTGCGGGTCGGGTGCCGACAGTGCGGACGGCGGCGTGTCGAGGCTCCAGTTCACCGGCTGCGCGGTGTCGTCGAACCACAGCCCGGTGCCGCTGTTGCCGGCCGGAAACACGACAAGCAGGCGCGGCTTCGTCGACGAGCGCACCAGCAGATGGGCCGCGACCTTGTCCTGCCGGTAGAACGCGTTGATCTGCCCGCCGGCGTCCATGCGGAACGACAGCGCGGCGCTGGAAGAGGGTGGCGGGTCGTTTGAACGGACGTCGTCGTCGTTGCAGGCGGCCAGCAGGCCGGCGCAGACGAATCCCAGACACAGCGATTTCGTGAAGCGATGCACGTTCATGACGACCCTCCTGACGACCGCGATTTTTTTATCGAAATGCCGGATGAGCGGGCGGCTCGATCCGCTTCGTTCTGTGTCGCAGGCATTCGGAAAATGCCCGGATTAATCGTGGTGTGATGCTTGCGGGGCGGATTGAACCGCTTTTTTAATCGGGGGAGCGATAAAGGCTGAGTATGGAAAACGATAGCCCACACCACCCGTCACGAAACGGGTGAGGTCGATGGAGACCACGTTCGGTGGGCGAAGGACGAGACGCTGCCGGTGCTGGAAAAATCAGATGAAAGATGTTGTAGGGGATTCTAGATTTTCATGAAAGCCAAAGTCAATCGTGTTCGATCGATTTCGATGTGTTTTATTTGATTTTCGTAATTATTACCCGGCGAGCCGGTAAAAGATGCGATTCCATCGAAATTAATAACCAATCCGGATAACGAGAGGTCGATTGATCCGAAATCGCGCTTCAAATCGGAGATTAATCGGTAATGCATGAAACGCATAGCGATCGCGTGTATGACGCGATACGATTCGGCCGAGCAATGGGCATTCCTGTGAATTCACCGGGAAACGGAGACCATCGCGGCCGCTGGACGCGCGATTCGCCGCGCGCGCACCGGCGATTGCCCCAATGAGAGCCGTCAAATTTGGCAGGCAGTGTCGTCCGCCATGACCGTTGCGCGGAGGGATCGGTGACGGGCGCGGCAGTGGCCGATTCGAAAAACGCGAAGCGCAGGTCGTGAAAGTTGCTTTGATAGCCAGGCGTAGCCGCGCCTTCGACGGGTAACCACGAAGTTCGCAATACCACGAGTTGTTGCATATTTGCAGTTGCGGCTTCGCGCGGTGGCCCGTCTTGGGGCCGAGCAAATCACCATACGATAGAGGGCACCTGACGACGGCTTTACGCGCGGCTTGCCATGTAAGCGTCTTCGATCGTTGGTATTCGCGTGATCTCGTGCGGTATCACAGGAGCATCCACCGTTCATTTCGTTATGTGGGGCGACATGCGACTAGCTGATTTCATCGTGCGGAACATGGAGTCGATCCTGGTGCAGTGGGAAGCGTTTGCCGCCACGCTGTTACCGGCCGCGAGGAGCATGGACTCGTTCGCGCTACGCGACCATGCGCGTGGGATCCTGGAGGCCGTGGCCAAGGACATCGGCACCCCGCAAACGCGGGACGAGCAACACGAAAAATCGCTCGGGCGCGCGCCCGAGCCGGTGAACGCCACGGAAACCGCCGCGCAGACGCATGCCGTGCTGCGCGCCCGACGAGGTTTCAACATCAATCAACTGGCGGCCGAGTATCGGGCGCTGCGTGCCAGCGTGTTGCGCCTGTGGATCGACGAGTGCCAGCCGGGGTTGCCTCACATGGACGACATGATTCGTTTCAACGAGGCGATCGATCAGGCGCTCGCGGAATCAGTCGCTTTCTTTACCGAGCAGGTCGAGCAGGCTCGCAACTTGTTGTTGGGCATGCTGGGTCACGACATGCGCACGCCGCTCCAGACCATTCAGATCACGGCGACTTATCTGGCGGCGCTCAATGCGGGAGAAGAGGTATCGGAGGCCGCCGCCCGGCTGATCAGAAGCGGGGGGCGCATGCAAGGCCTCCTTGACGATCTCTGCGATTTCAATCGAACCCAGCTCGGGCTGGGCATCAACGTTGTTCCGCGCAATGTCGATCTCGCACGTGTGCTCGCCAATGTGGTCGACGAACTGCGGGCGGCTCATCCGGATCGGGAAATTGAGGTCGACGTAAGCGGCGACCTCCGGGGGGACTGGGACGATCAGCGCATGCAGCAATTGCTGAGTAATTTGGTGAGCAACGCGATCAAGTATGGCGCGTCCAAAACGCCGGTGCGGGTGACGGCGGTATCGGCTGACAAGGAAGTGCTCATCGAGGTTGGGAATAGAGGGCCGGCGATGGACCGACTCACGCTGGAGCGCATTTTCGACCCCCTTCAGCGCGGAGCCGACCAATCGGCAAGTGCGAGTGACGATGTCGGGTTGGGGCTCGGCTTGTACATCGCCAGCGAAATCGCAAAGGCACATCACGGCCGTATTGACGCGCGGTCCGATCCGACGGAAACAGTATTCGAGGTGCGCCTGCCGAGAGGCGCGTGAGCCGTGGTTCGCGATGGCGGCCAGCCATGCGGGGCTTACAACCGGAATGCGGAGGGCGATTCGCCGATCGCGAATACGATTTCCTTTCCGGCAATCCCGTATCGATACCGTCAGCGCTTCTAGCCAGATGGGCGCATCTCAAGATGCCGTCCATTCGCGCCGGCAAGTTTGGTACGCTTGTCGGCTGCTTTCGCCAGCCGAATCGTGACGTCCGCAAGTGGCACGGTGAAAAAGCGGGTATCGTGGTTGGAGTCTTGAACTTGTACCGGCTTGGATACCCGCTTTTTCCCGGCAGGGCGCGATTTCGACGAACGTGAGCGAACGATGAACAGGCTGTGTGATACCCGGCTGACAAGGTTCTGGGCGAACCGCCGAACCAACACGAACAGGAGCAACGGAAGTGATTAGACACATCGTCATGTGGAAGCTGAAGGAATCGGCCGAAGGCGGCACGCGCGCGCAGAACGCGCTGAAGCTGAAGGAAAAGCTCGAAGGCTGCCGTGACCTCGTGCCGGGCATCCTGCAACTCGACGTCGGCATCGCGACGCCGGGCCTCGAAGCGACGTCCGACGTCGTGCTCGTGTCCGATTTCACGGACCAGGCCGCGCTCGATGCGTATCAGGTGCACCCGGTTCACCAGGAAGTGAAGAAGTTCATCGTGGCGGTGGCCGAATCGCGCCAGTGCGTCGACTACCTGTCCGACAGCGCACGATGAGCGACGCGACATCCCCGGCGGCCGGCCCGTCGATCGAAAGCCCGTTCGTCGACCTGCTCGGCGTGCGGCTCGTGTCCGCGAAGGACGGTGCGAGCGAGATCGTGCTGCCGCTCGACGAGCGGCACATGAACACGTGGAGCATCGCGCACGGCGGCGTGACGATGACGCTGTCGGACATCGCGCTCGCGATGGCCGCGCGCAGCCTGACCGACGACGGCGTCGGCGTCGTCACGGTCGAGATGAAGGTGAACTTCATGCAGCCCGGGCGCGGCGAGTTGCGCGCATACGGACGCGTGATGCATCGTTCGACGACGATGGCGTATTGCGAAGGCGAAGTGCGCGACAGCGACGGCAACTTCGTCGCGAAGGCGCTCGGCACGTTCAAGTACATGCGGCGGCTCGCGGTGGGCCGCGACATCAAGCGGCAACGCACCCGCACCGCGCCGGATGCGCAGCCCGGCCCGAGCGACGCGTAAGCGCCCTCGACGAACGGCCCTGCCTTTTCACCGGCAGGGCCGTTTTGCGCGGCGGCCCGGCACCGCGCGGCGTGGCATCATGTGACGCTTGTCCGTTCACGGCGCCGTTCGCGCCGTCCTCACCGATGCCGCTGAATCCGAAGATTGCCCAGGTGCTCGACATGGTCGAGCGCGCGAAACGTCCGTCCTATCACCACCAGACGGCGCAGCAGGCGCGCGCCGCGTACGAGAAGAGCGCGCCGATCCTCGACGTCGCGCCGGCGCCGATGCATTCGGTCGAGGCCTGCGTCGTGCCGACACGCGACGGCCGCTCGATCGGCGCGCGGCTGTACCTTCCGGTCGAGCCGAGCCTCGCCGAACCGCTGCCGGCGCTCGTCTATTACCACGGCGGTGGCTTCACGGTCGGCAGCGTCGATACGCACGACGCGCTGTGCCGGATGTTTGCACGCGACGCGCAATGCGCGGTGCTGTCGGTCGGCTACCGGCTTGCGCCCGAACACCGGTTCCCGACCGCGGTGAACGACGCCGACGATGCATTGCGCTGGCTGCATCGCGAGGCCGCCGCATTCGGCATCGATGCGACGCGGCTCGCGGTCGGCGGCGACAGCGCGGGCGGCACGCTCGCGACGGTCTGCGCGGTGCTCGCGCGCGACGCGGGCATCGGGCTTGCGCTGCAACTGCTGATCTATCCGGGCGTGACGGGTCACCAGGACACCGAATCCCACGGACGGCTCGCGAACGGCTACCTGCTGACGCAGGACACGATCCAGTGGTTCTTCACGCAATACTTGCGCGATCGGTCCGACCGCGACGACTGGCGCTTCGCGCCGCTCGACGGCACGCGCGACGCGCCGTCGTTCGCCGGTGTCGCGCCGGCCTGGATCGCGACGGCCGAATACGATCCGCTGAGCGACGAGGGCGCCGCGTACGCGGACAAGCTGCGCGCGGCAGGCAATACGGTTACGCTGGTCTGCTATCCGGGGATGATCCACGAGTTCTTCAAGATGGGCGGCTACGTGCCGGAGGTGCGGGCCGCGCATGCCGACGCGGTGGCGGCGCTCAGGGCCGCATTCGACGACGTTTGACGGGGGCGGCGCCCGGCGCCGCGCGGAGGAAGCGATGACCGACGGCTGGGTGGAAACGGGCGACTGGGCCGTGCTGGGCGGCGATGCCGCACGGATTCGCGATGCGGTGTTCGTGCGCGAGCAGCGGATCCCGCCGGAATGGGAACTGGACGACGAGGATCCGCTGTCGTTGCACGCGGTTGCCTACCGGGTCGATGCGGCGACCGGCGCACGCCGCGCGGTCGCGACGGGACGGCTGCTGCGCACCGGCACGATCGGCCGCGTCGCGGTGCTGGCCGACGCGCGCGGGCAGGGCGCCGGATCGGCCGTGCTGCATGCGCTGCTGGATGCGGCGCGGCATCGCGGCGAGCCGGTCGTGCGGCTTTACGCGCAGGATGCCGCGGTGTCGTTCTACGTGCGGCACGGCTTCGCGGCAATCGGCGAGCCGTTCGTCGAAATCGGCGTGCCGCACGTCGAGATGGCGCGCGCGCCGTAGCGCCGCCCGCGCCGCTCCCGCCGCAGGCTCAGCGCGGCGGCGTCGCGTCGATGTCGAACGTGAACGCACGCTCGAAACTGCCCGGGCGAACGGTGCGGTGCGAGCCGTCGTCGTCGCAGCGTTCCTTGATGTCGACCGTCAGGCGCACGCCTTCCTTCATCGTCACGCGCAGCGCGGTCGTGCCGCGCGTGCCGTATTCGGGTGTCTCGATGAACGCGGCCGACAGCGCACGCTCACGCTCGATCGGAATGCCGGTGTGCGGCAGCGCGTCGTCGTCCGCGACATGCGGATCGCGCATCAGCTCGATCAGCTCGTCGAGCGACGGGGCCGGGTTGTCGGTCAGCAGCGTGCCGAGTTCCGCGCGCTTGCGCACGACTTTGGGCCAGGGCGTATCGAGCCGGGCATTCGACAGCGCATGCACGCCGGCGGCGATCGCGACCGGCGCGGCGACGCGGGTTTCGCCTTCGGCCGCGCGGTTGCAGAACCACGCGAGCTCGCGCCGCTTCCAGTCGCCGACCAGCAGGTTGAAGCCGTTGTACACGGCCGCGTGCTCGGCCAGCTCGCCGAGATAGTCGAGCGGCGCGACGGACGGGCCGCGGAGGAAATCGGACACGAGCTTGCCGCGGGTCGGCGCGCCCGCGCGAATGTCGAACGGCGCGCGGTAATTGGTCAGCGCCGCGAAGCGGCCGTCGCGCGATACGCCGAGCCACGTGCCGCCCGCTTCGAGATCGCGGCCGGCCAGCACGCCCGGCACATCCTCCCACCACGAAAGCGGCGCACTCGTACGGCGAAAGAACTCATCGCGGTTGGCGGTCAGGGTAAAGACGGGACCGGCGGCGGCATCGGGCTGCCAGTCGAAGGCAATCAGACACATCGGGCGAATCTCTCGCAGGAAACATCGGGCGCCGGCTGCATCGTGCGAGCCGGCGTGCGACCGGGTTGTCAGTGCGTCACGCTTCCGTCGGCCACGGGTACGGCAGCGCGTCGAACGCGAGTGCCGGACCGTCGGCCGAACCGAGGTGCACGGTGCCGCTGTCGAGCGCGGCCAGCTTGATCTCGACCAGCGCGTCGACGCCGCCCGCGGGCGCGGCCGCCGCGTTGACGATCATCCCGCACGGCTGGCCCGGGTCGTCGCTGTGGAACAGCTCGACGCCGGCATGCACGGTGTCGGTCTCGCCGGCGACGTGCGCGAGCGCGGTACGGCGCTTGATCGTGCCGCGGTACTGGCTGCGCGCGACGATTTCCTGGCCCGGGTAGCACCCCTTCCTGAAGTTAACGGCGCCGATCACGTCGAAGTTGACCATTTGCGGCACGAACTGTTCGACGGCCGGCTGCGTGATGCGCGGCTCGCCCGCGCGCACGTCGAGCCAGTCCCATACGGCCGGCGACACGACCGGCAGCGTGCCGGCGAGCGCGGCGAGACGCGCGTCGACTTCCGCGCGCGGCCCGATCCACAGGTAGCGCTTGCGGCCGGCCGCGTCCGGGACGCGGATCAGCGCCCCGGCCGGGCCGTCGACCTTCACGTGCACGCCGTCCGGCAGCGCGTCGAAGATGCCCGACAGCGCTTCGCGCACGTCGCCCGCGAAGCCGACCACCGCGAGCGTGTCGCTCGCGTCCGTCAGTTTCGCCTTCGCGCGCAGCACGAACATCGACAGCCGTTTCTGCACGGCGGCCTGAACGTCCTTCGAGACGAGCAGGCGCACGCCGTGACCCGCGCGCCAGGCGAGGAACGACGCGAGCAGGCGGCCCTTCGGCGAGCAATAGCCGGACAGGCGCGCGCTCGCGGCATCGAGATGCTCGATGTCGTTGGTGAGCTGGGTATGCAGGAACGTCGCGGCGTCGTCGCCGGCCACGTCGATCACGCCGAACTGCGCAAGCGGCATGCAGGCGCCCGGCGCGTCGAAATCGGCGGCGGACGGGCGGGGGAAAACGGGGAGCGAGACGGGTGCGGGCTGGGCAGCCGGTGAAGCGAATGGTGTGCTCATGGAATGAGGGAACAGTCAACCCTGACTTTGACGGAGGCGAGCAAGTATTATATGGGTCTTACCTGAGTCTCGTTTCCATGTCCCTACTGAAGAAATGCGCCGCGACGGTCGTGGCGCTGGCCGTCGTTGTGGCCGCTGCCGGCGCGGGCGGCGGGTATTACTGGGCGACCCGGCCGCTGCTGCTGGGCGCCGCAACGCTCGACGTCACGATCAAGCCGCGCAGCAGTGTGAAGAGCGTCGCGCTGCAGCTCAAGCACGGCGGCGTGCCGGTCGAGCCGTTCGGCTTCGTCGCGATGACGCGCCTGCTCGGGCTGTCGAGCCGGCTGAAGTCCGGCAACTACGAATTCAAGACCGGCATCACGCCGTACGACGTGCTGCAGAAGATCGCGCGCGGCGACGTGAACGAGTACGTCGCGACGGTGATCGAGGGCTGGACCTTCAAACGGATGCGCGCGGAACTCGACGGCAATCCCGATCTCGCGCACGCGACGGCCGGCATGAGCGACGCCGAGCTGCTGCGCGCGATCGGCGCCCCCGACAACGCGATCCAGCGCGGCAGCGGCGAAGGGCTGTTCTTCCCCGACACCTACCTGTTCGACAAGGGCGCGAGCGACCTGAACATCTACCGGCGTGCCTACCACCTGATGCAGACGCGCCTCGACGAAGCATGGGCCGCGCGCGCGCCGGGGCTGCCGTACAAGACGCCTTACGAAGCGCTGACGATCGCGTCGATCGTCGAAAAGGAAACGGGCCATGCGGCCGATCGCGCGTTCGTCGCGGCGGTGTTCGCGAACCGGCTGCGCATCGGGATGCCGCTGCAGACCGATCCATCGGTGATCTACGGCCTCGGCGACGCGTACGACGGCCGCCTGCGCAAGCGCGACCTGCAGGCCGACACTCCTTACAATACCTATACGCGCCGCGGCCTGCCGCCGACACCGATCGCGCTGCCGGGCGTCGCCTCGCTGCAGGCGGCGATCAATCCGGCGCCGACGAGCGCGCTCTATTTCGTCGCGAAGGGCGATGGCACGAGCGTGTTCTCGGACACGCTCGGCGATCACAACAAGGCCGTGGACAAGTACATACGAGGTCAATAATGCCGAGCGGTAAATTCATCACCTTCGAAGGCATCGACGGGGCGGGGAAGACCACCCACCTGCAATGGTTCTGCGAACGCCTCCAGGCGAGGCTGGCCGCGAGCGGCCGGCAGGTCGTCGTCACCCGCGAGCCGGGCGGCACGCAGCTCGGCGAGAAGCTGCGCGAGATCCTGCTGAACCAGCCGATGGATCTCGAGACGGAGGCGCTGCTGATGTTCGCCGCGCGTCGCGAGCATCTCGCGCTCGTGATCGAGCCGGCGCTCGCGCGCGGCGACTGGGTCGTGTCCGACCGCTTCACCGACGCGACCTTCGCCTACCAGGGCGGCGGCCGCGGGCTGCCGCGCGACAAGCTCGAGACGCTCGAGCGCTGGGTGCAGGGCGGTTTCCAGCCCGACCTGACGGTGCTGTTCGACGTCGCGCCGCAGGTGGCGAGCGAGCGCCGCGGCGCCGCGCGCATGCCCGACAAGTTCGAAAGCGAATCGGACGCGTTTTTCTCGCGTACCCGCGGCGAATACCTGCGGCGCGCGGAAGAGGCGCCGCACCGCTTCGCGATCGTCGACGCGACGCAGACGATTCCCGAGATCCGCCAGCAGCTCGAACGCGTGCTCGCCGCGCTGTAACCCGCAAGGAACGCACCACATGATCTATCCGTGGCAGACCGACGACTGGAACCGCTTGCAGCAACTGCGCGCGCAGTGGCCGCATGCGCTGCTGCTGCACGGCCAGGCCGGGATCGGCAAGCTGCAGTTCGCGCAGCATCTCGCGCAGGGCTTCCTGTGCGAGGCGCCGCAGCCGAACGGCGAGCCGTGCGGCACCTGCGCGGCCTGCACGTGGTTCGCGCAGGGCAACCATCCGGACTACCGGATCGTGCTGCCCGAGGCGCTCGCGGGCGAAGCGCCGGGCGCCGCCGACGACGCGAAGCCGGCCGACGCGGACGACGGCGGCAAGAAGACGCGCGCGCCGAGCAAGGAAATCAAGATCGAGCAGGTGCGTGCGCTGCTCGACTTCTGCGGGGTCGGTTCGCACCGCGGCGGCGCGCGCGTCGTCGTGCTGTACCCGGCCGAGGCGCTGAACGTCGCCGCGTCGAACGCGCTGCTGAAGACGCTGGAGGAGCCGCCGTCGGGCGTCGTGTTCCTGCTGGTGTCGGCGCGCATCGACCGGCTGCTGCCGACCATCATCAGCCGCTGCCGCCAGTGGCCGATGACCGTGCCGGCGCCCGACGCGGCCGCGGCGTGGCTGGCGGCGCAGGGCGTCGACGATGCGCGCGCGCTGCTCGCCGAAGCCGGCGGCGCGCCGCTCGCCGCGCTGGCGCTCGCGAGCGACGAGAACCGCCCGCTGCGCGATTTCACGCTCGGCCAGCTCGCCGCCGGCGCCGCGTGCGATCCGTTCGCGTGCGGCGAGACGCTGCAGAAGCTGCCGGTGCCGCTGGTGCTCGGCTGGCTGCAGCGCTGGCTGTACGATCTGCTCGCGCAGCGGATGGCGGGCGCGCCGCGCTACTTCCCGATGCAGGCGGCCGCGCTCGCGCGTTGCGCGGAAGCCGTCGACGCGAATGCGTTCGCGCGCTTCATGAAGGCCGTGACGCGCCAGCGGACGGTCGAGAACCATCCGCTCAACGCCCGGCTCGTCTTCGAGGAACTGTTTCTCGGTTATCGGGAAATGTTCGCGTGAGCGCGTATTGTTTCCTTGAAGAGGGGAAACGGCTGCCGGCGAGCGCATGAGCGCCCGCCTTACGTATTCAGGAAACACGATGTTCGTCGATTCTCACTGCCACATCAATTTCAAGGGTCTCGCCGACCGCCTGCCGGCCGTGCTGGAGAACATGCGCGAGCACGACGTCACGCATGCGCTGTGCGTGTCGGTCGACTTCGAGACGCTGCCCGACGTACTCGCGATCGCGCAGGCGCACGACAACGTGTACGCGTCGGTCGGCGTGCATCCGGATCACGAGGACGCACGCGAGCCGACGCTCGCGGAGCTGGTCGAGCTGGCCGCGCACCCGAAAGTCGTCGCGATCGGCGAGACGGGCCTCGACTACTACCGCCTCGAAGGCCGCTCGATCGCCGACATGGAATGGCAGCGCGAACGCTTTCGCACGCATATCCGCGCGGCGACCGCGACGATGAAGCCGCTGATCATCCATACGCGCTCGTCGTCGGAAGACACGCTGCGGATCATGGCCGAGGAACGCGCGGACGTGCCGGGCGGCGTGATGCACTGCTTCACCGAGCCGTGGCCCGTCGCCGAGCAGGCGCTCGCGCAGAACTTCCACATCTCGCTGTCGGGAATCGTTACGTTCAAGAACGCGACCGACGTGCAGGACGTCGCGCGGCGGGTGCCGCTCGAGCGGCTGCTGATCGAGACCGACTCGCCGTACCTCGCGCCGGTGCCGTATCGCGGCAAGCCGAATGAACCTGCGTACGTCAGCCATGTCGGACGCTTTATCGCATCCGAGCGCGGCATCCCCGTCGAGGCGCTGGCCGATGCGACGACCCAGAACTTTTTCCGGCTGTTCAAGATCGCCCGCTAACGACGCGCGCCCAGCCGACAACCCAGGGAAGGAGCCCACAACAATGACGAAGCCGACCACATACCAGCCCAAGCGCGCCCTCGTCGCCGCCGCGCTCGTCGCGAGCGGCCTGTTTGCCGCCGCCGGCGCGCATGCCGAGTCGCTCGACGCGGTCGTCAAGGCGGTCAAGTTCGACGACATCGCCGACATCGGCAAGCAGCTCAAGAGCGGCAAGCTCGATCCGAACACGATCGCGCCGAACGGCGACCCGCTGATCGTGATCGCCGCGCGCGAGAAGTCCGACAAGGTCGCCGCGGCGCTCGCCACGACACCGAACATCGACCTCGAGAAGGAAGACAAGGCTGGCGAGAACGCGCTGATGCTCGCGTCGCTGAACGGCGACGTCGGGCTCGTCAAGCTGCTGATCGACAAGGGCGCGGAAGTCAGCAAGAAGGGCTGGGCGCCGCTGCACTACGCGGCCACCAACGGCCAGGACGAGGTCGTCAAGGTCCTGCTCGACCACGACGCGTATATCGACACCGCGTCGCCGAACGGCACGACGCCGCTGATGATGGCCGCGCGCGGCAACCACGCGTCGACGGTCAACCTGCTGCTCGACCAGGGCGCCGATCCGCAGGTGAAGAACCAGCTCGGCATCACCGCGCTCGAGTTCGCGCAGCACTACAAGGCGCCGGATGCGATCGACATCCTGAGCAAGCGGACGGTGCGTGTCGGTGCATCGGCGCCGGCAGATGCGCAAAAGAGTGCAAAATGACGGTTTCGGCGCGGTGGCGCAGCGCCCGGCCGGCCGCAACCCGGCCGGCAGCGGGCGTCCGGCCGCCGCGCCGGTCAGCGCAGCAAGCGGCCCGAGGCCGCATTGACATAAGGAACACCATGTTGCGGGCTATGTTTTGTGCCGCGGCGTTTGCCGTGCCGTTGTCGGCGGCGGCTTTCACGGGCGCGGATCTCGACCGGCTGTGCGCGAAGACGGACGTCAAGTCGCGGGCGTCGTGCGCGGCCTACATCGAAGGCGCTGCCGATGGCGTCTACAACACGATCGACGCGATCGGCGGCACCACCGGGCCGCGCGTCGGGCAGTATTTCTGCCTGCCGCCCGACATCCGGGCGCAGCAGATGACCGACGCGGTGCGCAAGTACATCGCGGAGAACCCGAAGCTGGCCGACTACAACGCGAGCACCGCGGTGTCGCTCGGTCTCGGCAAGGCATTCCCCTGCAAGGGCGGCAGTTGATCTGACACCGGGTCCGGGCGCGCGCTGCCCGGACGTCGCCGACGCATCCAGGACGAGGCCGCCGCGCCTCATAACCGAAGCATCCCGGGCGCCGATGAATTCAATCGAGGAATTGCAGCGCATCGCCGATGCGCCGTTGCATTCGTGGTCCGGCACGCTGATCGTGTCGGTCATGGTCGTGCTGGTCGTCGTGATCGTGCACCGTCTCGGCGCACGCATCGTCAAGCGCATCGCGCAGCCGTATCCGCTGATGAGCGTGATCCTGCGCTACATCGACAAACCTTCGCTCGTCACGCTCGCGCTGCTTGCGCTCGAATTCCTGTGGATCCAGACGGACGAAGGCATGTCGTTCGTGGGCGGGATGCGCGCCGCGGCCGCAGTCGGCTCCATCGTATCGCTGACCTGGCTGCTGGTGCGGCTCGCGGCCGGCGTCGGCGACGCGATCATCCAGGCCCATCCGATGGATGCGGCCGACAACCTCCACGCGCGGCGCGTCCACACGCAGGCCAAGGTGCTCGTGCGGACCGTCATGGTGCTGATCGTGGTCATCGGCACGGGCGCCGCGCTGATGACGTTCCCGAACGTGCGCCAGGTCGGCGCGAGCCTGCTGGCGTCGGCCGGCGTCGCCGGCCTCGTCGCCGGTATCGCCGCGCGGCCGGTGCTCGGCAACCTGATCGCCGGGCTGCAGATCGCGCTCACGCAGCCGATCCGGCTCGACGACGTCGTCGTGATCCAGGGCGAGTGGGGCCGCATCGAGGAAATCACCGGCTCGTTCGTGTCGGTGCGGCTGTGGGACCAGCGCAGGCTGGTCGTCCCGTTGCAGTGGATCATCGAAAACCCGTTCACGAACTGGACGCGCCACAGCTCGGAGATCATCGGCACGGTCTACCTGTCGGTCGACTACCGCACGCCGCTCGCGCCGCTGCGCGAGGAACTCGCGCGGCTCGTCCATGCGGCGCCCGAGTGGGACGGCCGCGTGCAGGTGCTGCAGGTGACCGATGCCACCGAGCGCACGATGCAGTTGCGCGCGCTCGTCAGTGCGGCCGACTCGTCGGCGTGCTGGGATCTGCGTTGCCGCGTGCGCGAGGGCTTGATCGCGTACCTGCAGGCGCGTTTCCCGCAATGCCTGCCGCGCAGCCGGATGGAACTGTATCCGCACGATTCGGCGCCGGGCGAGCCGAGCCCCGAACGGCCGCACGCGCGGCCGCCCGCCGCCAGCACGGCGGCCAACACCGCGGCCGATCCGAAGGCCACCGAAGGCCGCTGAACGCGCGCCGGTACCTGCTGCCATCACCTCCATGACCGCGCTGAAGACGCTTGCCATCGCCAACTACCGCTCGCTGCGCGAGCTGATCGTGCCGCTCGCGGCGCTGACCGTCGTGACCGGGCCGAACGGCAGCGGCAAGTCGAGCGTGTACCGCGCGCTGCGGCTGCTTGCCGACACCGCGCAGGGCCGCGTGATTCCGTCGCTCGCGCGCGAAGGCGGGCTGCCGTCGACGCTGTGGGCCGGCCCCGAGCGCTTTTCGCGCGCGATGCTGAGCGGCGACACGCCGGTGACCGGCACGGTGCGCAACGGACCGGTGAGCCTCAAGCTCGGTTTCGCCGGCGACGATTTCGGGTACGCGATCGATCTCGGCCTGCCGGTGAAGAACGATGCGTCGATGTTTCGTCTCGATCCGGTCGTGAAGCGCGAATGCATCTGGGGCGGCGCGCTGCTGCGGCCGTCGACGCTGCTGGTCGACCGCCAGGGCGCGCAGATTCGTGCGCGCAGCGAGTCGGGCGACTGGCACACGGTGCCGCAGCCGGTCGCGAGCTTCGACAGCATGATGACCGAGTTCGCCGATCCGGTCGGCGCGCCGGAGATGATCGCGGTGCGCGAGCGGATCCGGTCGTGGCGCTTCTACGATCATTTCCGGACCGATGCGCAGGCGCCGGCCCGGCAGTCGCAGATCGGCACCCACACGCCGGTGCTGGCGGACGACGGCGCCGACCTGGCCGCCGCGCTGCAGACGATCCGCGAAATCGGGGATGCCGCCGCGCTCGATGCGGCGATCGACGACGCGTTCCCCGGCGCATCGATCGATATCGACAATCCGGGCGGGCGCGGCCGCTTCGACGTGCTGATGCGCCAGCCGGGGCTGCTGCGGCCGCTGTCGGCCGCCGAGCTGTCGGACGGCACGCTGCGCTACCTGCTGCTCGCGGCCGCGCTGCTGACGCCGCGCCCGCCCGCGCTGATGGTGCTGAACGAACCGGAGACGAGCCTGCACCCCGATCTGCTGCCGGCGCTCGGCCGCCTGATCGCGCAGGCCGCGCAGCGTTCGCAGGTGCTGGTCGTGTCGCACGCGGCGCGGCTCATCGCGACGCTCGAACGCGAGGCCGGCTGCGAGTCCCTGGTGCTCGACAAGCAGCTCGGCGCGACCGTGCTCGTCGATGCGGACACGCGCGACCTGCCGCCATGGAAGTGGCCGTCGCGCTGACGGGCAAAGCGGTGCGCGCGCGGCCGCGTCGGCGGCATGCCACCGGCAGCCCACCGTCGGGCCCGCGGCGCCGGTCCGGCCGCGCCGATGCCGGACCGGCGGCCGTGGGCGCGAATGTATCCTGTCTGTAACAACACCCATAAAATGAAAGCCCGGTGCTTTCCGGGCATCGGGATCGCGAATAATAATGAGATATCCGGCCGGCGCGATGCCGGCCGTGCGCTGCACGGAGGGGAGTATGTGCCAGCCCCCGTGCCGGCCGACCGAGGACACAGGAGACGTGGACCATGAGAATTGCCCAGATCGCCCCGCTGACCGAATCCGTGCCGCCGAAGCTGTACGGCGGCACGGAGCGCGTCGTGTCCTACATCACCGAGGCGCTCGTCGACCTCGGTCATGACGTGACGCTGTTCGCCAGCGGCGATTCGACGACCCGGGCCAGGCTCGAACCGGTATGGCCGCGCGCGCTGCGGCTCGATGCGTCGATCCGCGACCGCGTCGCACCGCACATGCTGCTGATGGAGACGGTCGCGCGCCGCGCGAAGGACTTCGACGTGCTCCATTTCCACATGGACTACTACTCGTTTTCGGTCTTCAACCGGCAGGACACGCCGTTCGTGACGACGCTGCACGGCCGGCTCGACCTGCCCGAGCAGCAGCCGGTGTTCGACACGTTCAACACCGCGCCGGTGATCTCGATCTCGAATTCGCAGCGCCAGCCGCTGCCGCAGGCGAAATGGCAGACGACCGTGTACCACGGGCTGCCCGACACGCTGTACCTGCCGCAACCCGTCGAGCCGCGCTATCTCGCGTTCCTCGGCCGCATCTCGCCGGAGAAGCGGGTCGACACCGCGATCCGCATCGCGCGCCAGTGCGGGCTGCCGATCAGGATCGCCGCGAAGATCGACGCGGCGGACCAGGAGTACTTCGAGCGGGAGATCAAGCCGCTGTTCGCGCTGCCGCACGTCGAATACATCGGCGAGATCGCCGACCACGAGAAGGCAGAATTCCTGTCGGGCGCGCATGCGCTGCTGTTTCCGATCGACTGGCCGGAGCCGTTCGGGCTGGTGATGATCGAGGCGATGTCGTGCGGCACGCCGGTGATCGCGTTCAATCGCGGCGCGGTGCCGGAGGTAGTGGACGAGGGCGTGTCGGGCTTCATCGTCGAGGACGAGATCAGCGCGGTGGCCGCCGTGAACCGGCTGCACCTGCTGCCGCGCGCACGCGTGCGGCGGCGCTTCGAGGAGCGCTTCACGTCGCGGCGGATGGCGCAGCAGTACGTCGACGTGTACCAGTCGCTGATTCGTGCGCAAAAGCGCTCGCGCTTCAAGGTGATCGATTCGACGACCTGACGCGCGGCGCGTGTGCGGATAAAAGAACGGCGATGTCCGCAAGGACATCGCCGTTTGCACATCGCCCGCGCGCGGCGCGCACGGACGAGGATGCCGCAGCGTCAGATCTTCAGCTTCGTGACCTTCGTGCCGTTGATCGACACGTCGCCCATCAGGCCGGCGTTGGTCAGCACGATGACCTGGACCGGCGCGGTGGCCGTGTTGGAGTCGACCGCGCCGTTCGCGCCCATCTTCACGAGCGCGACCGATGCGCCGGCGCCGGCTGCCCAGCCGTCCGAGCCGCGGAATTCGTCGAGCGCTTCCTGCGTCATGAACAGGAACACGATCGCCTTCGACTGCGCACCGGCCTGCAGGCCGACCGACAGCGACGACGTGTTGTAGTAGCCGACCGTGCTGCCGCCGACGCGCAGCGCGCCGTTGCCCGACTGGCCGCCGACGATGAAGCCGGCCTGCAGCACGTCCGGGAACACGAGCACGCCGCGCGACTTCGCGACGAGTTCACGCGAGCCCTTGACCGTGGAATACATGCGCGACAGCGTGGCGTCGACGCTCGAATCGATCGCCTGACGCTTCGACGCGTTGGTCGCGGCATTGTCGGGCTTGTCGGGGGTAGTGGTGCAACCGGTGAGCGCAAGGCTGCCGACGACGAGCGCAGCGGCGACTTTCAGCACAAGGTTCCGTTTTTGCATCGTTCTTCTCCATCGGATGACGTTCGGAGTGAGTCTCGCTCACGGAGCGGATCACGTCGGCAGTTATATCACAACGGATTACAACCCCATTTCGTGCGCGCATGAAAAGGCGCCAAATCGTTTTGCGGTGTCGCGGCGCGCCAACGGACGGACCGGCGCGCGGACGGCGCTACGTCGCTACGTCGCGCGACGGCCGGGGCAGGCGGGAACGGCGGGGCGGGCAGGTGCTGCGCGTCAGTGCGTGACGGGCGGCGCTGGCGGCGCCGGCGGCTTGATCGGCGGGCGCCGCAACGCGCGGCGGATCAGCGCGATCACGACCCCGCACGCGAACAGGAATGCGGCCGGCACGACCCAGTAGCCGACGAACGCGTGCCACAGAGAGCCGGCGAGCGTGTTGCGGCGCACGACGTATTCGTCGCGGGCTGCCTGCTGGCGTGGCGCGTTGGCGGCCAGCACGTCGGCCGGGCAGCCGGCCGCGCGCGCCGCGTCAGGATCGCCGTGGCACTTCGCGGCGGCGCCGGCCGCCTGCTGCGCATCGGTGAGCTGCCAGGTGGTCAGCGCGAGTTGCAGGTCGGCCTTGTTGTACGCCATTTCCTCGCGGATCTCGCGCACGGCGACGATCGCGACGGGCACGGCCCAGAACACGATCACGATCAGCCAGCGGCGGAACCAGCGGTGTTGTCTCCATGCCATCCATGCCTCCGTTTGACGCGGTGTGCGCGTCCGTCTCGAGGGCGGCCCGATGGCGCTTCTTGTACTTGGGTGGGCCGCGTTGCAGCCATCATAGAAGAAATCGCGGCGAATTGCCGCACCATGTGGCGGCATTTGTACGGCGTGCCGGGGAAGCGGGGCGGGCAGGACGGCGGAGCAGGTCGCGACGACGGCAGCGACGGTGCCGCCGGCCGGTGCAGCGACGCCTCCGGCGTCACCGGGCGCGTCGATGCGCGTGCAACGAAAACAAAAATGCCGCGCCCGCCGAAGCGGTGCGCGGCATTCGCGCGGGAGCGCCGGAACTCAGGCGGCCGGCTGGCTGCTCAGGCAGCTCTTCATGAACGCCTTGCGGTCGTCGCCCTTCTTGTCGGCGGCCTGCGTGTTGCACGCCTTCATCTTTTCCTGCTGCGACATCTTCTTCGCGGGCTTGGCCGACAGGCAGTCCTTCATGAACGCCTTGCGTTCATCGCCCGTCTTGCCGGCGGCCTGGGTGTTACAGGCCTTCATCTTGTCCTGCTGGCTGTTCGCCGCGAAAGCGGGGGAAGCCAGCATGCCGCCGAGAAGCACTGCGGCTACGAGCGATTGGATTTTCATTTCGACACTCCCATGGGGTGAATTGCGTTTTATATCGACGCCGTCACGAAGCCCGGCGCAACGGGAACAGGGCCACATCACGCCGCGCGCTCCGATTATGGCAAATCAATGTGAAAACACCAAAACGGCATTCCTATAACGCGGCGGGCGACGTGGCCGTTGACGGCGTGCGTCCCGCGGCGATCGGGACTAACCATGATGCGCAGCGTCCGGCGCCGGCCGTATCTACCGGATGCCGGCCGCGAGCCATTACAATCGCGGCCATGAATACTCCGAACCCCGCATCCCCTTCGTCCGCGCCGGCCCTGCCGCGCATCGCCGTACTCGCCACCGGCGGCACGATCGCCGGCGCCGCGCCCGACGCCGCCAGCACGGCCGGCTATCAGGCCGGCGCGCTCGGCGTCAATTTCCTGCTCGACGCGGTGCCGGCGCTCGCGTCGGTCGCGCGCATCGATGCCGAGCAGGTCGCCAGCATCGACAGCAAGGATCTCGCGCTGCCGCTGTGGAATACGCTCGCCGCGCGCATCGACGCGCTGATGGCCGATCCGGCGATCGACGGCATCGTGATCACCCACGGCACCGACACGCTCGAGGAAACCGCCTACGCGCTGCATCTGGTCGTGACCGGCGACAAGCCGGTCGTGCTGACGGCCGCGATGCGGCCGGCCACCGCGCTGTCGTCCGACGGCCCGCTGAACCTGCTGAACGCGGTGACCGTCGCCGCTCACCCGGCCGCGCGCGGGCAGGGCGTGCTCGTCGCGTTCAACAACCGGATCCACGGCGCGCGCGACGTCGTGAAGACGAGCACCTACGCGGTCGACGCGTTCCAGTCGCCGGAACTGGGTGCGCTCGGCTGGGTGCAGGACGGCCGCGTCGAATTCGCGCGCCGCGTGACGCGCTCGCGCGATGCGCGACTGGCGATCGCCGCGGCGTGGCCGCCGGTCGAAGTCGTCGCGAGCTATGCGGGCGTGACGCGCACGGCCGTCGATGCGCTCGTCGCGGCCGGCGTGCGCGGCCTCGTCGTTGCGGGCACCGGCAACGGTTCGATCCATGCGACGCTGCAGGCGGCGCTCGCCGATGCGGTGAAGGCGGGCGTCGCCGTGGTGCGTGCGTCGCGCGTCGGCTCGGGGCACGTGATGCGCAACGGTGCCGCGAACGACGACGCGCTCGGGTTCGTGAGCGCCGGGTCGCTGAGCCCGTTCAAGGCACGCGTGCTGCTGATGCTCGCGCTCGCGAACGGGATTCACGGGCGCGACGCGCTGCAACGCGCATTCGACACGCTGTGACCGCTGGCCGCCGATCGATTCCAGAAAGACGAAACCCCACGCTCCGAAAAACGTGGGGTTCGTCAGCAATCCGGGCAGGCCGTTGGCCTGCCTTTTTGCGTCAGTGCCGCGCGAATGCTCAGGACTGCGGAGGAATCACGAGCTTCTGGCCCGGATAGATCCGGTCCGGGCTCGACAGCATCGGCTTGTTCGCCTCGAAGATCGCCGGGTACTTGTTCGCGTCGCCGTACACTTCCTTGGCGATCGCCGACAGCGTGTCGCCCGGCTTCACGTCGTGGTACTGAACTTCCTGATCGTCCGGCTGCAGGTCGTCGTCGTTGACGCCCGCGACGCCTTGCACGTTGCCGGCCGCGACCTTGACCTTCGCCTTCGTGTCGAGATCGGCGACGCTGCCCGACAGCGTGACGGTGCGCGACGCGCCGTCGAACGCGACGCTCAGGTTCGACGTGTCGAGACCTTGCGTGCTGATGTAGTTCTTGATCGCGTCGGCCGCGGTCTGGTTCGCGGCATTCGGATCTTCCGCTGCTTGCGCATCGGCGTGACCCAGCAGTTTTTCACCCGCCTCTTTGATAAACGAAAGAAGACCCATCGCTGCACTCCCTAGGTGGTTGAAAAGAAAACGCGCCGTGAAGTGGCGAAAAAAACACCGCGCTGGGCGCGCTCACCGGAGGTGAACGCAAGCGCGGCGGTTTTCTCGAAAGGCGTGGCGAAAGTGTAGGCGTTCAGCGCGACGATTGCATGAAAAATCGCACGCTTGAACGTAAAGAAATGTAATACGCGAAATCCGACAGGCGGACACCCGACGACGACGTCTGACCGACCAAGGCTTCCCCGGCGCCGCCGGGTGCCGCTGCGGACCCCACCACGCCGCTCTCAGCCCAGAGCGGCGTTTTTCGCCCCGTCGCGCACGCGTTTCGGCGATACGCGGCGGGGCGCCCCACCGTGATGCGCGCATCGTCGCGCATCAATGCGACCGGCCGTGACCGGATCGCTTGTATTCGTCGCGCGCGTTCCGCCGTTGCAGCGAAACGCGCGTCGTTGCGTCCGCGTTACGCGGCCGGCGTCTGGCCGATCTCGAAGTTCGACATGATCTCGAGCGCACGCACGAGTGCCGAGTGATCCCATGCCTTGCCGCCGTGCGATGCGCACACGCTGAACAGCTGCTGCGCGCTCGCCGTATGCGGCAGCGCGAGGCCGAGCTTGCGTGCGCCGTCGAGCGCGAGGTTCAGGTCCTTCTGGTGCAGCTCGATGCGAAAGCCCGGATCGAACGTGCGCTTGGTCATGCGCGCGCCGTGTACTTCAAGAATGCGCGACGCGGCGAAGCCGCCCATCAGCGCTTGGCGCACGCGCTCCGGATCGGCGCCCGAGCGTGCGGCGAACAGCAGCGCTTCGCCGACCGCCTCGATGTTCAGCGCGACGATGATCTGGTTCGCGACCTTGCAGGTCTGGCCCGCGCCGTTCTCGCCGACGAGCGTGATGTTCTTGCCCATCTTCTCGAACAGCGGCTTCGCACGCTCGAACGCCTTCTCCGGGCCGCCGACCATGATCGTCAGCGTCGCTTCGCGCGCGCCGACTTCGCCGCCGGACACCGGCGCGTCGAGGTAGTCGCAGCCGAGCGCGTTGATCTGCTTCGCGAATTCCTGCGTGTCGAGCGGCGAGATCGAGCTCATATCGATCACGAGCTTGCCGGCGCTCAGGCCCTTCGCGACGCCGTCGTCGGCGAACAGCACGTTACGCACGTCGGGCGTGTCCGGCACCATCGAGATGATGATGTCGGCGTGCTGCGCGACTTCGGTCGAGTTCGCGACGACCTTCGCGCTCGCGCGCAGGTCGTCGGGAATCGGGAACGCACCGTTCACGACGAGCTGATGATCGCCCTTGAGCAGGTTGCGCGCCATGTGCGCGCCCATGATGCCGAGGCCGATGAAACCGATGGTTGCCATGTGAAAGTCTCCTATAGGGGCGAAAGGGAAGAGCGGATCTCAGGCGGCGCGACGCGCCGAGCCCGGTGCGCAGCCGGCGACGCTTTGCAGCCAGCCGAGCCCTTCCGTCGTGGTGGTGCGTGGCTTGTATTCGCAGCCGACGTAGCCGGCATAGCCGAGCCGGTCGAGCAGCGCGAACAGGAACGCGTAGTTGATCTCGCCCGTACCCGGCTCGTTGCGGCCCGGGTTGTCCGCGAGCTGGACGTGGCCGATCGAGGCGAGGTTGCGTTCGATCGTCGCGGCCAGTTCGCCTTCCATGCGCTGCATGTGATAAATGTCGTACTGCAGGAACAGGTTGTCCGAGCCGACCGCGCGGATCACGTCGAGTCCTTCCGACGAGCGGTTCAGCGCGAAGCCCGGGATGTCGAAGCTGTTGCACGGCTCGACCAGCAGGCGGATGCCTTCGCGCTTCAGCGCATCGGCGGCGAAGCGCAGGTTGTCGACGATCGTGACGAAGGTCTTGTCACGCGCGGTGCTCGCCGACGGGATGCCGACGAGGCAGTTCAGTTGCGGCACCTTGAGCGCCTTCGCGTACTCGATCGCACGGCCGACACCTTCCTGGAATTCGCCGACAAGATCGGGCAGGCACGCGATGCCGCGCTCGCCCTGGTCCCAGTTGCCGGCCGGCAGGTTGTGCAGCACGAGGCGCAGGCGGTGCGTCTCGAGCCGCTCGGCGAGTTCCTCTTTCGCGTACGGGTACGGGAACAGGAACTCGACGGCGTCGAAGCCCGCGTCCGCGGCCGCCTTGAAGCGGTCGAGGAACGGCACTTCGTTGAACAGCATGGTCAGGTTTGCAGCAAACTTCGGCATGAGCTAAGCCTCTTCGGTCGGTCAGTCAAAAAATGGCGTGCGGATCAGTCGAGCATCGAGATCGCGGTCGGCGCATGCTCGGCCTTCTCGGCGAGTTCCTCGAACTCGTTGATCGCGTCGATTTCGGTGCCCATCGAGATGTTCGTCACGCGCTCGAGGATCACTTCGACGACGACCGGCACGCTGAATTCTTCCGCGAGCGTTTGCGCCTGGCGCAGCGCCGGCTCGATCTCTTCCGGCTTGAATACGCGCAGCGCCTTGCAGCCGAGGCCTTCGGCCACCGCCACGTGATCGACGCCATAGCCGTTCAGTTCCGGTGCGTTGACGTTGTCGAACGCGAGCTGTACGCAGTAGTCCATGTCGAACGCGCGCTGGGCCTGGCGGATCAGGCCGAGGTACGAGTTGTTCACGACGACGTGCACGTACGGCAGCTTGAATTGCGCGCCGGCGGCCAGTTCCTCGATCATGAACTGGAAGTCGTAGTCGCCCGACAGCGCGACGATCGGACGGCGCGGGTCGGCCGCACGCACGCCGAGCGCGGCGGGGATCGTCCAGCCGAGCGGGCCGGCCTGGCCGCAGTTGATCCAGTTGCGTGCCTTGAACACGTGCAGGAACTGCGCGGCGGCGATCTGCGACAGGCCGATCGTGCTGACGTAGCAGGTATCGCGGCCGAACACCTTGTTCATCTCTTCGTACACGCGCTGCGGCTTGACCGGCACGTTGTCGAAATGGGTCTTGCGCTGCAGCGTCCGCTTGCGTTCCTGGCACTCGGACACCCACGCGCTGCGGTCCTTCAGCTTGCCGGCGGCCTTCCATTCCTGCGCGACCGCGACGAACAGCTCGAGTGCGGCCTTCGCGTCGGACACGATGCCGAGATCCGGGCCGAACACGCGGCCGATCTGCGTCGGTTCGATGTCGACGTGCACGAACTTGCGGCCCTTCGTATAGACCTCGACGCTGCCCGTGTGGCGGTTCGCCCAGCGGTTGCCGATGCCGAGCACGAAGTCGGACGCGAGCATCGTCGCGTTGCCGTAGCGATGCGACGTCTGCAGGCCGACCATGCCGGCCATCAGCGGGTGGTCGTCCGGAATCGCGCCCCACGACATCAGCGTCGGGATCACCGGCACGCCGATCGTTTCGGCGAATTGCACGAGCAGGTCTTCGGCCGCTGCGTTGAGCACGCCGCCGCCCGACACGATCAGCGGCTTGTCCGCGTCGTTGAGCATCGCGAGCGCCTTCTCGATCTGCGCGCGGGTCGCTGCGGGCTTGTAGACCGGCAGCGGTTCGTACGTGTCGATGTCGAACTCGATTTCGGCGAGCTGCACGTCGATCGGCAGGTCGACCAGCACCGGGCCCGGACGGCCCGAGCGCATCAGGTGGAACGCCTGCTGGAACACGCGCGGCACGAGCGCCGGCTCGCGCACGGTGACGGCCCACTTGGTGACGGGCTTCGCGATCGACTCGATGTCGACGGCCTGGAAGTCTTCCTTGTACAGGCGCGCACGCGGTGCCTGGCCCGTGATCGCGAGGATCGGAATCGAGTCGGCCGACGCGGAGTAGAGGCCGGTGATCATGTCGGTGCCGGCGGGGCCCGACGTGCCGATGCACACGCCGATGTTGCCCGGCGCGGCACGCGTGAAGCCTTCGGCCATGTGCGATGCGCCTTCGACGTGGCGCGCCAGCACGTGGCTGATGCCGCCCGACTTGCGCATCGCGGAATAGAACGGGTTGATTGCTGCGCCCGGCACGCCGAACGCGGTCTGGATGCCTTCCTTCTCGAGCACGAGTACGGCTGCGTCGACGGCTCTCATCTTGGCCATGAATGTCTCCTTGAATGTGCGGATCTTGCGAATCGGTCTGTTGGGAACACTTTAGGGACGCAAGAAAGGTTTGATAAGATCAGCCGAAGTCGCTTATTTCGAAACTAAAAGTATGGAATGACGGCCGGACGGGGCTTCCCGCCGGTGTCGGAGCCGGGACGGAGACGGGAAATGGATCGTTTCAAGCAGATCGAGACGTTCGTGCGGGTCGCGGACGCGGGCAGCCTCGCGGCGGCGGCGCTCGAGGAGGGCGTGTCGCCGGTGGTGCTCGGGCGGCGCATCGACGCGCTCGAGAAGCGCCTCGGCGTGAAGCTGATGTACCGCTCGACGCGCCGGCTGGTGGTCAGCGAGGAGGGCGCCGCGTTCCTCGAGCGCTGCCGCGGGCTGCTGTCCGAATGGGACCAGGCCGAGAACGAGCTGGCCGCCGGCCGGCGCGCGGTCAGCGGGCACCTGATCGTGTCCGCGCCGGCCGCGTTCGGCCGCAAGCACGTCGCGCCGCACGCGCCCGGTTTCCTCGTCGACAAGCCGGAAATGCAGCTGTCGTTCAACCTGACCGACCGCGTCGTGGATCTCGTGCGCGAAGGCTACGACCTGTCGATCCGGATCGGCGGCTCGGTCGATCCGAATTTCGTCGCGGTGAAGCTCGCGTCGAACCGGCGCGTCGTGTGCGGCACGCCCGCGTATTTCCGCAAGCACGGCCGGCCGAAGTCGCTCGACGACCTGCTGAAGCACAACTGTCTCGCGTTCAACCTGCAGGGCGGCCAGAACCGCGGCTGGTATTTCCAGCGCCACGGCAAGATCGTGACGATGCGGGTGGCCGGCAATCTCGACTGCAACGACGGCGAGCTGCTGCATCGCTGGGTCGCGGAAAGCCTCGGGCTCGGCTGGCGCTCGACCTGGGAAATCGCCGCGCAGCTCGAAACGGGCGAACTCGAAACCGTGCTCGACGAATACGCGCTGCCGGACTACGACATCCTCGCGGTCTATCCGCAGCAGCGCTACGTGCCCGCGCGCGTGCGCTACTTCATCGACTACCTGCGCGAAGCGTATGCGCGCCCCGGCTACTGGAACAGCACGCCGTAACGGGCGCGGCGGTTTCCGGCATTTTTTGCGCATCATCGGCTTCGTGCGGGAATAAACTCGACGCAGCGGCGGTAAGGTCATCGAGAGCGCCCGCTGCCGGTCTGTCCGGGCACCGGACGCGGAACGGGCGCGGCTTCGGCCGCCGGGACCAGGGAGGTCATGTGGGGCAAGCCGGACAGGCGGTCGACGAACGGGCGGAGGACGACGCGGTCGCGCGCGGCGAACGGTTTCGCGTGCTCGTGCTGCCGCATCTCGACGCCGCGTACAACCTCGCGCGCTGGCTGAGCGGCAATGCGGGCGACGCGGACGATGTCGTCCAGGACGCGTGCATGCGCGCGCTGCGTTTCGTCGACTCGTGCCGCGGCGACAACGCGCGGCCGTGGCTGCTGACGATCGTGCGCCACACCTGGTACACCGAGTGGCGCCGCCGCGCCCACGCGCACGAGGTCGCGCTGCCCGACACGCTCGACGACACGGAAGTGCCCGACGACTGGCAGCCGGCGACGGAGGATCCGCTCACGCACCTGTTGCGCGGCGAGAACGTGCGGCTGGTGAACGCGGCGCTCGCGAAGCTGCCGCCCGAGTACCGCGAGGTGCTGGTGCTGCGCGAGATGGAGGACCTGAGCTATCGCGAGATCGCGGCGATCGCCGACGTACCGGTCGGCACCGTGATGTCGCGACTCGCGCGCGGCCGGCGTCGGCTCGCCGCGCTGCTGGCCGGCACGCAGGCGCCGGCACCCGAACCCGCGCCGGGACGTGCGTCGGCAAGCGGAACCGCATCGGAGGCGATCGATGGACTGTAACGAAGCGCGCGCATTGCTGGACGCGGACGTCGACCGCGAGCTGTCGGCGCCCGATGCGTTGCGCGTCCAGCGGCATGTCGAAGGCTGCGACGCGTGCCGCCGCGAACGCGAGCGGATCGTCGCGCTCGGGCGCGCCGTGCGGCAGGCCGATTATCACCGCGCGCCGGAGGCGCTGCGCATGAGCATCCTCACGAGGCTGCCGACGGCGGCCGGCACGAACGCGCGCGGCCAGGCCCGCGCGGAACCGGCGCCGGACGACGCGGCGGCGCAGCCGCGGGCCCGGCCTCGGCCGACCGGTCGCCGCTGGTTCGCGTGGCTGGGCGGGCGCGGCGCGGCGGTTCGCCCGGCGTCGACCGGACCGGGGGCGGGCGTCGCCGCGCTGCCCGGGCTCGGCTGGGGCGTCGCGCTGCTGGTCGCGCTCGCGGCGGCGGCCGGGATGGCGCTGTCCGCCCGCCACGCCGCAACCGACCAGACGGTCGACGAACTGGTCGCGAGCCACGTGCGCGCCGGCCTGTCGGCGCGCGACATCGACGTGATCTCGACCGACCGGCATACGGTCAAGCCGTGGTTCAACGGCCGGCTCGACTATGCGCCGCCGGTCGAGGACCTGTCGGCGAGCGGCTTCCCGCTCGCGGGCGGCCGGCTCGACTACGTCGGGCGGCGCCGCGTCGCGGTGCTCGTGTACCGCTATCGTCAGCACGTGATCGACGTGTACGTGCAGCCGGCAGGCGTCGGGCGGGAGGCCGCGCCGTACGCGACCGTGTCGCAGGGCTACGCGCTCGACCGCTGGCAGGCGGTCGGGATGACGTGGTGGGCCGTGACCGACGCCGAGCCGTCGGCGCTGGTCGCGTTCAGGACGGCGCTCGACGCGCGGCTGGGCGGGGCGCGCGGCGAGTGACGGCGGCCCGCGTCGCCGGCCCGCAAGCGCGCGCCCGACACTCCGCCCCCATTTCCGAACGGTCGCGCCGACGGCTGCTTCAGCTGCCCGCGCCATTCAAGTCGTTGAAAACATGGCCGAATCCGGTCGGGAATCGTCGATCGGTGTTGCATGCGCCCCGTATCCGGGTTAGAATCTTCGGCTTCTCACTTGCCACACCGGTTCAGACGCCCGGGTGGCTTTAATCCACAAGGAGTGTGTAATGCGTCATTACGAAATCGTATTCATCGTGCACCCCGATCAGAGCGAGCAAGTGCCCGCGATGATCGAGCGTTACAAGACCACGATCACGACGCACGGCGGCCAGATCCACCGTGTCGAAGACTGGGGCCGTCGCCAGCTGGCCTACATGATCGAGAAACTCGCGAAGGCTCACTACGTCTGCATGAACATCGAGTGCGACCAGACGACGCTCGACGAACTCGAACACGCGTTCAAGTTCAACGACGCCGTGCTGCGCCACCTCATCGTCAAGATGAAGAAGGCCGAGACCGGCCCGTCGCCGATGATGAAGGAAGTTCAGCGCGAAGAAGCCAAGAAGGCGGCTGCAGCTCAGCCGACCGAAGCGCAGGCTTAAGTTCGTCACTCATTAAGCCATCAAGGAGCGCGTCACTCACGTGAACAGGTTGCAATTGACGGCGAGCGTCGTCGAACGCGCACCGGTGCGATATACGCCGGCGGGTGTTCCGATCGCAAGCGCCACGTTGCATCACCGCACGGAAGTCGTCGAAGCAGGCATTCCCCGTCAGGTCGAAATGACGATCGAGGCGGTGGCGGCCGGTGAGGCGAGCGGCAAGCTGGAAAGTCGTGAAATGGGCGTCGAAACGCTGTTCACGGGCTTCCTGGCAAAGAAGAGCCGCAACGCGAGAACCTTGGTGTTTCACATCACTGCATTGCAGGACATAGGAAAGGACTGAAATCATGGCCCGCCCGACTGGTAAGAAATTCGACAAGCGTCGTCAGCAACAAAACCCGCTCTTCAAGCGCAAGAAGTTCTGCCGTTTCACGGCTGCCGGCGTCGAGCAGATCGACTACAAGGACACGGAAACGCTGAAGGACTTCATCGGCGAAAACGGCAAGATCACGCCGGCTCGTCTGACGGGTACGAAGGCGCACTATCAGCGTCAGCTCGACACGGCAATCAAGCGTGCGCGTTTCCTCGCGCTGCTGCCGTACACCGATCAGCACAAGGCGTAACTCGGCGACGCCATAAGGAGAATTCGAATGCAAATCATTCTGTTGGAAAAAGTCGCCAATCTGGGCAACCTCGGCGATATCGTCAAGGTCAAGGACGGTTACGCTCGCAACTTCCTGATCCCGAACCGCAAGGCTCGCCGTGCAACGAAGGAAGCGATCGCCGAATTCGAAGTTCGCCGCGCTGAACTCGAAAAGATCGCTGCTGAAAAGCTGGCGGCATCGCAGGCAGTCGGCGAGAAGCTGAACGGCCAGTCGTTCGAAATCACGCAGAAGTCGGGCGTCGACGGCCGTCTGTTCGGCTCGGTCACGAACGGCGACGTCGCGGAACTGCTGAAGAAGGCAGGTTTCGAAGTCGAGAAGCTGCAAGTTCGCATGCCGGAAGGCCCGCTGAAGATGATCGGCGAGCACGTCGTTCAGATCGCGCTGCACACGGACGTCGTCGTCGACGTCACGATCAACGTGATCGGCGACCACGCGTAAGCGTATGCAAGCATTCCGGGCGGCTTCCGTCGTCCGGACAAGGGCAGGCGCCCGGGCAACCGGGGCCTGCCTTTTTTATTGCCCGATCGCCGGAGCGGTAGCGCTGCTGCGATCTATTCGCGATAATCCCAACCCATGAACGCGCCGCAAGATCCTCAAATCGAATCGCTGAAAGTCCCGCCGCATTCGGTCGAAGCCGAGCAGTCGGTGCTCGGCGGCCTGTTGCTCGACAACGCGGCATGGGACCGGATTGCCGACTTCCTGTCGCAGGGCGACTTCTATCGCTACGACCACCGGATCATCTACGAGCACATCGGCCGGCTGATCGCGTCGACGCGCCCGGCCGACGTCGTGACCGTGTACGAAGCGCTGACCACGTCCGGCAAGGCCGACGACGTCGGCGGCCTCGCGTACCTGAACGCCCTCGCGCAGAACACGCCGAGCGCCGCGAACATCCGCCGCTACGCGGAAATCGTGCGCGACCGTGCGGTGCTGCGCCGGCTCGTGTCGGTCGCCGACGAAATCTCGGCCGACGCGTTCAATCCGCAGGGCAAGGAAGTTCGCCAGCTGCTCGACGAGGCCGAGTCGAAGGTGTTCTCGATCGCCGAAGAGGGCGCGCGCGGCAACCAGGGCTTCCTCGAGATCGGGCCGCTGCTCACGCAGGTCGTCGAGCGCATCGACACGCTGTATCACACCGCGAACCCGAGTGACGTCACGGGCACGCCGACGGGCTTCGTCGATCTCGACCGGATGACGTCCGGGATGCACGGCGGCGAACTGATCATCGTTGCCGGAAGACCGTCAATGGGAAAAACGGCCTTTTCCATGAACATCGGCGAATACGTCGCTGTCGAGTACGGGCTGCCGGTCGCGGTGTTCTCGATGGAAATGCCGGGCACCCAGCTCGTGATGCGTATGCTCGGCTCGATCGGTCGGCTCGACCAGCACCGGATGCGTACCGGCCGGCTGACCGACGAGGACTGGCCGAAGCTGACGCACGCGGTGCAGAAGATGAGCGAGGCGCAGCTCTTCATCGACGAGACGGGCGGCCTGAACCCGATGGAATTGCGCTCGCGCGCGCGGCGTCTCGCACGTCAGTGCGGCAAGCTCGGCCTGATCATCGTCGACTACCTGCAGCTGATGTCGGGTTCGTCGCAGGGCGAGAACCGTGCGACCGAAATTTCCGAAATCTCGCGATCGCTGAAGAGCCTGGCAAAGGAGCTGGACGTGCCGGTGATCGCGCTGTCGCAGCTGAACCGCGGGCTGGAGCAGCGTCCGAACAAGCGTCCGGTGATGTCGGACTTGCGTGAATCGGGCGCAATCGAACAGGACGCGGACGTGATCCTGTTCATCTACCGTGACGAGGTCTACAACCCGGACAGCCCGGACAAGGGCACGGCCGAAATCATCATCGGCAAGCAGCGTAACGGCCCGATCGGGCCCGTTCGGCTCACGTTTCTGGGTCAATACACGAAGTTCGACAATTTTGCGGGGGCGCAGAACTTCTACGGCGAGTAACACTTCTACGCCGGTTGTAAACCCTTATTTCGCCAAGCGTTGTATCCAATCCCGGCGCGCGCATATGCGCGCGTCGCGGCGCAACCGAAAACGGTACAATATCGCCCGTTTTCGTGACAGTCGTTTGACAATCTCTCAGGAATCCCATGTTCGGTCGATTCATGCCCACCGAGGGCAAGTTCTTTGAACTCTTCAACGCGCACGCGAAGCACATCGTTTCCGGTGGCCGCGAGCTCGAACTGCTGATCGACAATCTCGCCGACGCCGAGATTCACAAGCAAAACGTGCAGACCGCCGAGAAGGCCGCTGACAAGCTGACGCATGAAGCGATCGATCTGCTGCACAAGACCTTCATCACGCCGCTCGATCGCGACGAGATCCACAAGCTGATCACGACGATGGACGACATCCTCGACCTGATGGAAGACGTCGCGACGGCCGTGTCGCTGTATGACGTGCAGTCCGTCACGTCCGAGGCGAGCCAGCTCGCGCACATCGTCACGCAGTCGGCGCAGCACGTGCAGCAGGCCGTCGGATTGCTGTCCGACATGAAGCAGTCGGCACAGATCCTCAAGCAGTGCGAGGAGATCGACCGCTGGGAGTCGGAGGCCGATCGCGTGCTGCGCGCGGCGATGTCGAAGCTGTTCCGCGAGGAAGACGACGTGAAGACGCTCATCAAGCTGAAGGCGATCTACGAACTGCTCGAAGAGATCACCGACAAGTGCGAGGACGTCGCGAACATCATCGAAGGCATCGTGCTGGAAAACGCCTGAGCGGACCACGATGCATTCGATACAACTCGCCCTATGGATGGTCGCGACGCTGGTGCTCGTCGCGCTCGTATTCGACTTCATGAACGGCTTCCACGACGCGGCGAACTCGATCGCCACCGTCGTGTCGACCGGGGTGCTGAAGCCCCAGCAAGCCGTGGTGTTCGCGGCCGCGTTCAACGTGATCGCGTATTTCATCTTCCACCTGAAAGTCGCGCAGACGGTCGGTAAAGGCACGATCGATCCCGAGATCGTCGACCACTATGTCGTGTTCGGCGCGCTGGTCGGCGCGATCGGCTGGAACGTGATCACGTGGTACTACGGGATTCCGTCGAGCTCGTCGCACGCGCTGATCGGCGGCCTCGTCGGCGCGGCGCTCGCGAAGTCGGGCTGGAGCTCGCTGAACATCGACGGTCTGCTGAAGACGATTGCGTTCATCTTCATTTCGCCGCTGCTCGGCTTCATCCTCGGCTCGCTGTTCATGCTCGGCGTGTCGTGGCTGTACTTCCGCACCGCACCCAGCAAGGTCGACCGGCGCTTCCGGCGGCTCCAGCTGCTGTCGGCCGGCCTGTACAGCCTGGGCCACGGCGGCAACGACGCACAGAAGACGATCGGCATCATCTGGATGCTGCTGATCGCGTCGGGCTATGCGTCGGCGACGTCCGATGCGCCGCCCGCGTGGGTGATCGGCGCGTGCTACCTGTCGATGGGGCTCGGCACGCTGTTCGGCGGCTGGCGCATCGTGCGCACGATGGGCCAGAAGATCACGAAGCTCAAGCCGGTCGGCGGTTTCTGTGCCGAAAGCGGCGGGGCGATCACGCTGTTCATCGCGTCGTTCCTCGGCATTCCGGTGTCGACCACGCACACGATCACCGGTGCGATCGTCGGCGTCGGCGCCACGCAGAAGCTGTCGGCCGTCCGCTGGGGCGTCGCCGGCAACATCGTCTGGGCGTGGGTGCTGACGCTGCCGGCGGCCGCGCTGTTCGCGGCCGGCGGATGGTGGCTCGGGCACCAGATCTTCTGATATCGACGCTGTCGGGTCGACACGCGCAATGCGCCGCACACCGAAAGGTTGCGGCGCATTTTCTTTGCGCGGTCGGGAAAGGGGCGGCGCACGGCGGGGCCGCCGCCGGGGATGCGCCGGATCAGTAACTGCCGTTCGCGAAGCGGGCGATCGGATCGTCCGCGGTGCCGGTGCGCGGGCTGACCGGCGCGGATTGCGTCGAAGCGCGCAACACTTGCACGGGCTCGGTGTCGCGCAGCGACGGCGCGGCGGCCGCGGGCGGCGGTTCCGCGTCGAACGCGGCAGCCTGGGCGGCCGTCAGCGCGGTGGTCGGAATCTGCGTGCCGGTCTCGGTGGGGCCAGTCGGCCGCGGATTCGCCGTCGTGGCGGTCATGTCGCCATTCACGGAGGTTGCCTGCTGCTGCGCGGTCAGCACGCGCGGCGGCGGTTCGTACGGATCGGCGGCGGGGGCGGTTGCCGCGGCCGTCGGAGCAACTGCCGCGGTCGAGACGACCGGCGCGGGCGAAGGCGCGACGCCCGCCTGAGACGCGGCATACGCAGAGGCTGGCCGCCGCGACGCGGCTGCCGCGACGACCGGTGCCGCCGCCGGCGCATCGCGCCGAGCCTCGTAGGTCGGCGCATCGAACGGCCCGGGCGCACCGCGCGGCGGCGCGACGCGGCGAATGCCGTCGAAGCGCTTGGCCCAGTACGGGTTCGTCAGGTAGTCGAGCCGCACGGTGCCGCCGGTCGACGGCGCGTTGACGAAACGCAGCTTGCCGACATAGATGCCGACGTGCGAATGCGGGCGTCCGGTCGTATTGAAGAAGATCAGGTCGCCCGGCGCGACCTGGTCGGGGTCGATCGACACGCCGCGGCTGCTCATGTCGGCGGTCGTGCGCGGCAGGTCCACGTCGGCCGCGCGGCCGATCACGTAGCGCACCAGGCCGCTGCAGTCGAAGCCGCTCGTCGGCGTGTTGCCACCCCAGCGGTACGGCACGCCGACCAGGCTCATCGCCTGGATCGAGATCTCTTCCTGGCCGACGCTGTGGTCGACGAATTTCGGGAAATTGGCGGGTGCCGGGAAGGCGCGCGGCGTCGTGATCTTCATGCCGGAGGTGCGCGAGGCCGACTGCGGCGGCACGCTGGAGCAGGCCGCGAGCAGTGAAACGACGGCGACGGGAACCCAGATTCGAAGCATGACAAGGCGGACGAGCGCGGCGCGCTCGCGAATCGTATGACAACAGACAGACCCGATGGTAGACGTTCCGGCGGGGCTTAGGCAACCATTCCTGAGAATTTACTTGAAGTTTCGCGTGTAAGTGAGGTTGTTGCGTAACGAAGCATGACCAACGTTTCAGACCCCAAAAATGAAAACGGCGCTCCGGAAACCGGAGCGCCGCGTGGCGTCGGAGGCCGGCGGCAGCCGGCGTATCGCGTTACAGGATGTCCGACGCGTAGTCGGCGAGCCGCGAGCGTTCGCCGCGCGCGAGCGTCACGTGGCCGCTGTGGCCCCAGCCCTTGAAGCGGTCGACGACGTAGGTCAGGCCCGAGCTGCCTTCGGTCAGGTAAGGCGTGTCGATCTGCGCGATGTTGCCGAGGCACACGATCTTCGTGCCCGGGCCCGCGCGCGTCACGAGCGTCTTCATCTGTTTCGGCGTCAGGTTCTGCGCTTCGTCGATGATCAGGTACTTGTCGACGAACGTGCGGCCGCGCATGAAGTTCATGCTCTTCACCTTCAGGCGCGAACGGATCAGCTCCTGCGTCGCCGCACGGCCCCATTCGCCGGCTGCGTCGTCGGTTTTCTGCAGCACTTCGAGGTTGTCGTCGAATGCACCCATCCACGGCTGCATCTTCTCTTCCTCGGTGCCGGGCAGGAAACCGATGTCCTCGCCGACGGGCACGGTCGCGCGCGTCACGATGATCTCGTTGTAGCGCTTGTCGTCGAGCACCTGCGCGAGGCCGGCCGCGAGCGCGACGAGCGTCTTGCCGGTGCCGGCCTGGCCGAGCAGCGTGACGAAGTCGATCTCGGGGTTCATCAGCAGGTTCAGCGCGAAGTTCTGCTCGCGGTTGCGCGCGGTGATGCCCCACACGTTGTTCTTGTGATGGCTGTAGTCGCGCAGCGTCTGCAGCAGCGCCGTCTTGCCGTTCAGCTCGCGCACGATCGCGTGGAACGTCGGCTCGCCGTTCTGCGGCTCGAGATAGACGAACTCGTTGACGAGCATCGACCCGCAGAGCGGGCCCGTCACGCGGTAGTACGTGGTGCCCGTCTTCGTGTCCTGCCAGCTCTCCATCCCCTTCGCGTGTTTCGTCCAGAAGTCCTGCGGCAATTCGCGCACGCCGCTATAGAGGAGATCCTTGTCCTCGAGGACCTGGTCGTTGAAGTAGTCTTCCGCGGGCAGGCCGAGCGCATGCGCCTTGATCCGCATGTTGATGTCTTTCGACACCAGCACGACCTGGCGGTCCGGCCGGTCGCGCTGCAGCGCGCGCACGACGCCGAGGATCTGGTTGTCGGCCTTGCCTGCGGGCAGGCCTTCGACCGGCGCGATGTCCGCGAGCCTGGTCTGGAAGTAGAGGCGGCCGAGCGCCTCGCGGCTGCCGAGACGCGACAGCGGAATGCCGTCGGAGATCGGGCCGCCGTCGGCGACCAGCGCGTCGAGCGTGCGGCTCACCTGGCGCGCGTTGCGCGCGACTTCGGACATCCCCTTCTTGTGGTTGTCGAGTTCCTCGAGCGTCATCATCGGCAGATAGACGTCGTGTTCCTCGAAGCGGAAGAGGCTGCTCGGGTCGTGCATCAGCACGTTGGTGTCGAGCACGAACAGCTTCTGCAATTCGGCTTCGGCCGGCTTGCGGCTGCGCGACTTCGTCGCGGCGCCGGCATCGCGTGCGCTCGCGGTGGTCGGCTTGCCGGCCGCGGGCTTGTCGTTGCGTGCGACGACCGGCGCGGCGGGGGCCGCCGGTTCGACCGGTGCCGGCATCGGCTGCAGCAGCGCGGCCGTCTGTCTGGTCTTGCGACCGCGGGCGGGCGTGCCCGCGGCTTCTTGCGTCGACGCCGCGACGGCGCGCAGCGGCGCGGCCGTGTTCGCGGCTTCGGTCATCGGTTGGGCCACGCTGGCCGGGCCATATTCTCCGGCTGTGGAGGCGTCCCCTTCGGCGGATTTCTTCGCGGCTTTCGCGGGCCGCGCTTTCGCCTTGTATTCATCGGGCGGCAGCAGGCTGCCGAGCTTGCTGGGGGCAGTAGGCAAAGGCATGGTGTCCCTCGGGAGGAATCGTGTCGCATGGCGTGCGCCGCTGATCGCATCCTGCGTGACGTGGAAGGTGCATGCAGTTTGCGCGCGGTGGCGCACAGGAATTTCGTCTAGCCGGTTCGCCTAAGTGTCGATCAGCTCCTTGACGGGGTGAGGGGCCGGACCGAGAGCCGGCGCGCAGTCCATAAAAAAAGCCGCTGCCCCGTGGACCGGGACATGCGGCTGGCTGATACCGTCGTGATGCGCGTCAGGTGCCGGAAAGCATCGCAACGGGCACCGGCGCAGCTACGAGAAATATGGAGCGAACTGGCATTCATTGCGGCCCAATATAACGCGCCTCAAAGCGCTTGTACAGCACTTAGCACGTCGTCCACGTGACCGGGTACCTTGATGCCGCGCCATGCCTGGCGAAGCACACCGTCGGCGTCGATCAGGAACGTCGAACGCTCGATTCCGCGCACTTCCTTGCCATACATTTTCTTCATCTTGATGACATCGAACAGCGCGCACAGCGCCTCGTCGGCATCGGAAATCAGCGGGAACGGCAGTTCGAGCTTCGCCTTGAAATTGTCATGCGAGCGCAAGCTGTCGCGCGACACGCCGATGATTTCGGCACCGGCCTTCTTGAACTTCGGATAGAGATCGCGGAACTGCAGGCCTTCGGTCGTGCAGCCCGGCGTGTTGTCCTTCGGATAGAAATACAGGACGAGCTTCTTGCCCTTGAGGTCGGACAGCGAAATGTCGCCGCCCGTCGCCGGTGCGGTGAAATCGGGAACTTGACGGTCAACTTCGACGGACACGTGTTTCTCCTGTTGTTATGGAAAGGCGCCGCTCGGGCGGCGCGGTTCGGCGGGGCGTCGCGGCGGCACGCCGCAAGGGCAGGGCAGGCGGCGCGGGCGCGCGCGAACTCAGTCGGGCTGGACGATCAACTCGCCGGAGCGGCCGGGAATCTCGCCCCACGTGACAGGGTACGATGGCAGCGAGTCGCGGTCCAGCGTCGCGTGGTAGTCGCCCATCGTCGCAAACGTATGGCCCTGTGCGCGCCAGCCGGCGAGCAGCTGCTCGAATACCGGCGCGAGCTTCTGGCCTTCCAGTTCCGCATGCAGCGTGAACACCTGGTCGTGCGGATTGGTTTCCGTGAACTTCAGGATGTGCGCGGCGACGTTGTGCGTGTCGATGCCGTCGATGCCGAGCACTTCGTCGAGGGTCGGCAGCGTGGTCGGCATCTGCACGTGCGACAGCGTGCGGCCGCCGACCACGGGCAGATACGGCGAATGGCCGCGGCCGTCGGATGCGTAGCGCATCCCCCACGCGTCGATCTGCTCGAACGCCGCGTCGTTCATCTGCCAGCCGGCCGCGCCGTGCGTTGCGGGCGGCGCGCCGAAGACGTCGACGAAGCGCGCGTGGCTCTTCTGCATTTCACGCGCGGTCCAGTCGCGATCGCGCACGCGCACGTTGTCCTGCCAGTACACGTGATCCCACGTATGGATCCCGCATTCGAAGCCGGCCTCGTGGATCGCGCGCATGTCGGCGATCGCGCGGCGGCCGATGTCGGGGCCCGGCAGCAGCACGCCGTACATCAGCTGCTTCACGCCGTAGTGCTCGACCACCGACGTGCGCGACACCTTCTTCAGGAAGCCGGGGCGGAACACGCGCCGCAGCGCCCAGCCCGTGTGATCGGGCCCGAGGCTGAAGAGGAAGGTCGCGCGTGCGCTGAAGCGGTCGAAGATGCGCGCGAGGTTCGGCACGCCTTCGCGCGTGCCGCGCAGCGTGTCGACGTCGATCTTGAGGACGATACGAGCCAAGCGAGCGTCCCGTCAGTTCTGCTGCTCGACCAGCGCGCGCGCATCGGCGACATGGCCGCGATACGCTTCGAAGATCTTGCGCAGTGCGTCGTCGAACGTCGATTGCGGCGCCCAGGCGAGCTCCTGCATCGTGTTGTCGATCTTCGGCACGCGGTTCTGCACGTCCTGGTAGCCATTGCCGTAGTAGGCGCCCGACGTCGTTTCGACGAGTTGCACCTGCTTCGCGGAGCTGGCGTATTCCGGGTATTCGGCGGCCAGTTCGAGCATCTTGTGCGCGAGTTCGCGAACCGAGAAATTATTCTTCGGATTCCCGATGTTGTAGATCTTGCCCGACGCGACGCCGTTCTTGTTGTCGATGATCTTCATCAGTGCGCTGATGCCGTCGTCGATGTCGGTGAACGCGCGCTTCTGCGAGCCGCCGTCGACGAGGCTGATGTTCTCGCCGCGCACGATGTGGCCGAGGAACTGCGTGACGACGCGCGAGCTGCCTTCCTTCGGCGTGTAGATCGAGTCGAGGCCCGGGCCGATCCAGTTGAACGGACGGAACAGCGTGAAGTTCAGGCCTTCCATCCCGTAGCCCCAGATCACGCGGTCCATCAGCTGCTTCGAGCAGGCGTAGATCCAGCGCGGCTTGTTGATCGGGCCGTAGGTGAGCGCCGATGCATCCGGGTCGAACTGCTCGTCCGAGCACATGCCGTAGACCTCGGAGGTCGACGGGAACACGAGGTGCTTGCCGTACTTGACGGCCGAACGCACGATCGGCAGGTTCGCCTCGAAGTCGAGCTCGAACACGCGCAGCGGCTGCTGGACGTAGGTCGCGGGCGTCGCGATCGCGACGAGCGGCAGGATCACGTCGCACTTCTTCACGTGATACTCGACCCACTCCTTGTTGATCGTGATGTCGCCTTCGAAGAAGTGCATCCGCTCGTGGTTGACGAGGTCGCCCAGCCGATCGGTCTGCATGTCCATGCCGAACACTTCCCAATCGGTGGTTTCAAGAATGCGCTTCGACAGGTGATGGCCGATGAAGCCGTTCACACCCAGGATCAGGACTTTTTTTGCTTTCATGAATGACGGGAAGAATGAATGAACTGCGCGAATTCCGCGGGCGTCACGACGGTTTCGCTGCCGTCGCGCTGCTGCCACAGCTCGAGAATGGATAGGGCGCGGCTGTCGCCGCAGATGCCGAATAGCGCATTATCGCTTACGTGCAGGCCGGGCGGCAAATCCGCTGCGGCCGCGGCGGCGGCGCTGCCGGGCGCCGCGAGGCGCGCGCGGGCGATCACGAAACGCATGCCGGCGACGTCGGTGAACGCGCCCGGATACGGGGGCGCGACCGCGCGTACCAGGTTGTAGACCTGCGCGGCCGGCTTCGACCAGTCGACGCGGCCGTCCTCCGGCTTGCGCCCGCCGTAGTAGCTGCCGTTCGCGAGATCGTTCGGCAGGTGCGGCGCCTCGCCCGCGAGCAGCGCGGGCAGCACGCGCCAGAGCGTCTGCTCGGCGGCGACCGTCACCTTGTCGAACACCTGCGCGGCCGTGTCGTCCGGCAGGATCGGCACCGCGGTCTGGCCGATGATCGCACCCGCATCGGGCTTCGCGGCCATCTCGTGCAGCGTTGCGCCGGTTTCCGTTTCGCCGTTCAGCACGGCCCAGTTGGTCGGAACCCGACCCCGGTATTTCGGCAGCAGCGAACCATGCATGTTGTACGCGCCGCGCGGCGCGATCGCGAGCAGGTCCACCGGCAGCATGTGGCGGTAGTAGAACGAGAAGATGAACTCGGGCCGCGCGTCGGATACCGCGCGGCGCAGTGCCGGATCGGCGGGATCGGCCGGCGTGACGACCGGGATCCCGTGCTCGGCGGCCACCGATGCGACGCTGCCGAACCAGATGTTCTCGTTCGGGTTGTCCTCGTGGGTGACGACGAGCGCGACGTCGACGCCGCGTGCCAGCAGCACCTGCAGGCAGCGCACGCCGACGTTGTGATACGCGAAGACGACGGCGCGCGGCTTCATTGCGACGTCCCCGTGCGGCTCGCGGGGGCCGGCACCGCCGGCATGCCGTCGTGCTGTTCGAGCACGGCCTGGATCAGGTAGCGCGGCCGTGCACGCACTTGCTGGTAGATGCGGCCGACGTATTCGCCGAGCAGGCCGAGCGCGAAGATGATCACGCCGAGCAGGAAGAACGTGATCGCGAACAGCGTGAACACGCCTTGCACTTCCGCGCCGACGATGAAGCGGCGCACGAGCAGCAGCACGAACAGCGCGGCGGAGCCGAGCGACAGGATCACGCCGATGAACGACAGCCACTGCAGCGGCACGACCGAGAAGCCCGTCACGAGGTCGAAGTTCAGCCGGATCAGGCTGTACAGCGAGTACTTCGACTCGCCCGCGAAGCGTTCCTCGTGCGCGACCTCGATTTCGGTCGGTTTCTGCGCGAACGTGTAGGCCAGCGCGGGGATGAACGTGTTGACTTCGCCGCACACGTTGATCGTGTCGATGATGCGGCGGCTGTACGCGCGCAGCATGCAGCCCTGGTCGGTCATCTTGATCCGGGTGATGCGCTCGCGCAGCCGGTTCATCATCTGCGACGCCTTGCGGCGCCACAGGCTGTCCTGACGCTGCTTGCGGATCGAGCCGACGTAGTCGTAGCCTTCGCGCATCTTCGCGATCAGCTTGCCGATTTCCTCGGGCGGGTTCTGCAGGTCGGCGTCGAGCGTGATGACGATCTCGCCGCGCGACTGCGCGAAGCCGGCGAGGATCGCCATGTGCTGGCCGTAGTTGCCGTTGAGCAGCACGACACGCGTCGTGTCGGGGCGCACGTGGAACTGGTCCGCCAGCATCGCGGCCGAGCGGTCGCGGCTGCCGTCGTTGATCAGGATCACTTCGTACGACGTGCCGAGTGCGTCGAGTGCCGGGTAGAGCCGCGCGAACAGCGCGGCCAGGCCGTCTTCCTCGTTGTACACGGGGATGATGACCGATACCTCCGGGTTCGCGGCGCCCGGATGGCCGGTCCCCGGATGCCCGGCGCGTGCTTCAAGGTGATTCATGTACGCTTATTTTCCGTATTGTTCGCAAATCTGGTTGATGGCGTCGGCCACGCGACGCACGTCGTCTTCCGTCATCTGCGTGAAGAGCGGCAGCGTGACGGTCGATGCACCGTATCGTTCGGCGTGGGGGAACATGCCCTCCTTGAAGCCGCGCGCACGATACAGCGTGAAAAGATGGATGGCCGGATAGTGGACGCCCGTGCCGATCCCGCGCTCCTTCATCTGCGCCATGAAATCGGCGCGCGAGATCGACAGCCGGTCGAGCGGCAGCGTGACCTGGAACATGTGCCAGTTGCTGTTCTCGAAATCGGCGACGGGCAGGCCGAGCCCGAGCTGCACGGCCGCACCGCCGTCGAGCGCGGCGAAATACGCGCGCGCGAGTGCGCGGCGCTGCGCGGTGAAGCGCTCGAGGTGCGGCAGCTGGCCGAGGCCGACGCGCGCGGCGACATCGGTCAGGTTGTACTTGCCGCCGAGCACGTCGCAGTCCATCCCGTCGAAGCCGGTGCGCGTGATGCCCTGCAGCCGGTACTTCTGCGCGAGCGTCGCCTCGTCCTCGTTGTTCAGCACGAGCGCGCCGCCTTCGATCGTCGTCAGGTTCTTGTTCGCATGGAAGCTGAACGACACGATGTCGCCGATCGCGCCGATGCGCTTGCCTTGCCACGTCGAGCCGAGCGCCTGCGCGGCGTCCTCGATCACGCGCAGGTTGTGTGCGCGCGCAATCGCGTACAGGCGGTCCATGTCGACCGGCAGGCCGGCCAGGTAGACCGGGATGAGCGCCTTCGTGCGCGGCGTGATCGCCTGCTCGAGCTTGTCGAGGTCGATGTTGCGCGTGACGGGGTCGATGTCGGCGAACACGGGCGTCGCGCCCGTCTCGAGGATCACGTTGCTGGTCGACACCCACGACGCCGGCGTCGTGATCACCTCGTCGCCGGGGCCGACGCCCGCGATGCGCAGGCCGATCTCGAGCGTGCAGGTGCCCGAATTGAACGCGCGGACCGGACGGCCGCCGCAGTACTCGGACAGCGCGGCTTCGAACTTCTGGCTCTGCGGGCCGGTGGTGATCCAGCCCGAGCGCAGCACGTCGACGACGCCCTGGATGGTTTCCTCGTCGATCTCGGGGCGGGTGAACGGCAGGAACGGAGCGGTAGTCTGGCTCATGAACACTTTGCCTGTAATGGCGTGTAATAAAGGGGTCGGGCGATCCGGCCCGAAACCGGCATTAAACACCGGTTGCCGGATTCGTACCGTGATTTTTTGTAGGCGGACGCTTAATGCCCGCCGGGCCGGCCGGGCGCGCTCAACTGCGCGCGAGCACGAGCACGCCGATCAGGATGATGCCGATGCCGACCAGCCGCTGGACCGACAGCACCTCGCCGAACAGGTACCAGGCGGCGAACGCGTTGACCACGTAGCCGAGCGACAGCATCGGGTAGGCGATCGAAACGTCGACCCGCGACAGCCCGACAATCCAGACGACGACGCTCAGCACGTAGCAGCCGAGGCCGCCGATGATCGGCAGCTGGGTCGCGATCTTCAGGCCGACCGGCAGGATGTTCGCACGGCTGAATTCGAAGTGTCCAACGGCGTTGACGCCGGCTTTCAGCAGAAGTTGCGCACAGGCGTTGAGCATCACGCCGGTGATGATGCAGACGAATGAAACGGGATTCATGCGGCGGGCGTCCTTACGATTGCGGTTTCTCGACGATCACGCGGCGGTTGTCGCGCGCGATCACGCGCATCGGCACGCCTTGCCTGACCAGCGTGTCGTACTGGCCGGGCGGCATGATCGCGAGCGCACGGGTGTCCTGCTTCCAGCGTTCGATCCATTGGTCGACGGTCGGGACCCACTTGTCCGGCTCGACCGAGATGCCGAATGCGAGCTCGTCCTGGCGCTGGACCATGATCGTCGTGTGGCCCATATAGAACGGGAACGTGTGATCGAGCATCTCGATCGAGTAGAACGGCGTGTCGGGCGGCAGCTTCGCCAGTTCGGCGCGCACGGCGGGCGCGAGCAGCGCGCCCGAGCTGTAGCGGCCGAATTCGTCGTGACCGGTGCCGCCGATCGTGCCGAACGCGAGCCACGCGGCGCCGAACGCGGTGATCGCGGCCGCGACGCCCACGCGGCGGTTCAGCCAGGCGGCCGCGAGCGTCAGCGCGCCCGCGACCGCGAGGCCCGCGTACAGCCACACCTGGAATGCACGATACAGCGCGTTCGGCGTGCGGGCGTCGCCCTGATACGCGAGGAAGATGATCCCGAACGCCGCGACGACGAAGAACACGAGGTAGCCGAGCAGGTGGCGGCGGAACCGGTCGGCGCTCATCAGCGGCAGGTACGCGCCGATGATCAGCGCGAGCGCCGGCGCGACCGGCAGCACGTACGAGATCAGCTTCGAGTGCGACGTGCTGAAGAACAGGAAGATGAACGCGCTCCAGATCAGCAGCACGAGCATCGGCGAGAAGCCGTTCGGCTGGCGCGGCATCCGCAGCGCATGGCGGATGCTCTGCCACGCGACCGACAGCCACGGCAGGAAGCCGACCAGCAGCACCGGCACGAAATAGTAGAACGGGCCCGGGCGGTTCTGTTCCGGGGTCAGGTAACGGCGGAACTGCTGGACGATGAAGAAGAAGTTGAAGAACTCGGGGTTGCGCTGCTGGACGAGCACGAACCACGGCGTGACGATCGCGAAGAAGATCACGAGGCCGCTGACCAGGTAGAGCCGCTTCCACAGTGCCCAGTCGCGGGCGATCAGCGTATAGAGCACCAGTACGGCGCCGGGCAGGATCAGGCCGACGAGGCCCTTGGACAGCACGGCGAACGCCATCGCGGCCCAGCACGCCCACATCCAGCCGCGCACCGCGCCCGCCGGCAGCCCGGGCCGCTGCGCGAGCAGCAGCGAGCAGAGCGACAGCGCCATCCAGAACGCGAGCCCCATGTCGAGCGCGTTGAAGTGGCCCATCAGGTTCCAGTACGGCGAGCACGCGAGCACGACGGCCGCGAGCAAGCCGGACAGCGGGTTGAACAGGCGCGCGCCCGTGAAGCCGACCAGCAGCACGCCGGCGAAGCTGGCGAGGCCCGTGTACAGGCGCGCCTGCCATTCGCCGATGCCGAACCAGGCGAACGTCAGCGCGTTCAGCCAGGTCTGCAGCGGCGGCTTCTCGAAATACTTGTAGCCGTTGTAGCGCGGCGTGATCCAGTCGCCGGTGACGAACATTTCCCGCGCCATTTCCGCGTAGCGGCCTTCGTCGCTCGGGATCAGGTGGCGCAGCCCGAGCGGCGCGAACCAGACGATCGCGAGCGCGACGAGCAGGAGGACGAGCGTGATGCGATTGAGCGGTAGCCTCGACGGCGTATCGTTCATGAATTTTCAGCCTGTTGGTTGTTGTAAGCGCCGCCGGCGGGTCGCGCCGGCGGCGGCCGGCTTGCCGGTTGCCGATCCGCGTGATGATCCGGGGATCGACCCGGTGTGCCGGCCCGAGTTTTACCGCATCGGGGATTAACGTTCAATTAAGAGCGCGGCGGCCACTTTGCGGCCCTCGGCCATCAGGATGTTGTAGGTCCGGCAGGCGGCCTGGAAATCCATCGTCTCGACGCCGATCCGCTTGGCCGTCAGCGCGGCCACGAGGCGCGGGTGCGGGAAGCGCAGCCGCGCGCCGCTGCCGAAGATCACGAGTTCGGGGGCCGGGTCGAGCAGCATCGCGAAATGCTCGGGCGCGAGCGCGTCGAACGACGACACGGGCCAGTCCCGCACCGGTGCGCCGGGCAGCACGATGACGCTCCCTTCGTGGCGTTGGAGGTTGACGTCGACATAATCGGGGCCGTAGCCGGTGACGGTGTTGAGCGCGCCGCTCGTGTCCTGGTGCAGTTTCAAATCGGTATTCCGCGGTTCCGTGGAGGGAAGGTCTGGCAAGGGCCGCACGGGCCCGGGCGGCCGTTTCGCGACCGCCGCACGCGGGACGCCTGACGGCGCGGGCCCGGAGCGGCCATGGTGCATTGCGAAAGTTGGCCAAAATCCGCTAAATTATAACTTTTTGGTCGCCCCCGGGCGCCACTTGCATCGTGCGTCGCCACAAGCCGCGTCCGACTGCCCGCATTTTCCCCAGTCTAGACAGCGCGCATAGACCAGCCGCTCTCCAGTTTTGATCCCGTCCCCCGGCCGCAAGGCCAACCCAGGAACCGTGTCGTCGTGAAACCGATTCAGAAGTCGAACAAGCTGCTCAACGTCTGCTACGACATCCGTGGCCCGGTGCTCGAGCACGCGAAGCGCCTCGAGGAAGAAGGCCACCGCATCATCAAGCTGAACATCGGCAACCTCGCGCCGTTCGGTTTCGACGCGCCGGACGAAATCATCCAGGACATGATCCGCAACCTGCCGGCGTCGTCCGGCTATTCGGATTCGAAGGGCGTGTTCTCGGCGCGCAAGGCCGTGATGCACTACACGCAGGAAAAGGGCGTCGTGGGCGTCGGCCTCGACGACATCTACATCGGCAACGGCGCGTCCGAACTGATCGTGATGGCGACCCAGGCGCTGCTGAACGACGGCGACGAAGTGCTGCTGCCGGCGCCCGACTACCCGCTGTGGACGGCCGCCGTGAGCCTGTCGGGCGGCACGCCCGTGCACTACGTGTGCGACGAGCAGAACGCGTGGATGCCCGACCTCGACGACATCCGCCGCAAGATCACGCCGAATACCAAGGCGATCGTCGTGATCAACCCGAACAACCCGACCGGCGCGCTTTATTCCGACGAATTGCTGCTCGAGCTGCTTGAGATCGCGCGTCAGCACGGGCTGATCGTGTTCGCCGACGAGGTCTACGACAAGATCGTCTACGACGGGCTCGAGCACACGGCGCTGGGCTCGCTGTCGGAAGACGTGATCACCGTCACGTTCAACAGCCTGTCGAAAAGCTATCGCTCGTGCGGCTACCGCGCGGGCTGGATGGCCGTGTCGGGCCTCGGCGGCGACAACCGCCGGCGCGCGAAGGATTACCTGGAAGGCCTCGGGATCCTGTCGTCGATGCGCCTGTGCGCGAACGTGCCCGGGCAGTTCGCGATCCAGACCGCGCTCGGCGGCTACCAGAGCATCAACGAGCTGATCGTGCCGAGCGGCCGCCTCTTCAAGCAGCGCGAACTCGCATACGACATGCTCACGTCGATTCCCGGCGTGACCTGCGTGAAGCCGCAGGCCGCGCTGTACATGTTCCCGCGCCTCGATCCGAAGCTTTATCCGATCCAGAACGACCAGCAGTTCATCCTCGACCTGTTGCTCGAGGAACGCGTGCTGCTCGTGCAGGGGACGGGCTTCAACTGGGGCGCGCCGGATCACTTCCGCGTGGTCTTCCTGCCGAACCTCGACGACCTGACCGATTCGATCAACCGGATCGCGCGCTTCCTCGACGGCTACCGCAAGCGTCATTCGGTCTGAGCGGACAGCGTCCCCGGGCATTCATTCAATTCTTACTCATCGATCACACGCAGCATGGAACCGATCAAAGTTGGCCTGTTGGGCTTCGGCACCGTCGGCAGCGGCACCTTCACGGTGCTGCACCGCAACCAGGAAGAAATCAAGCGACGCGCGGGGCGCGGCATCGAGATCGCGCGCATCGCGGTGCGCAATCCGGCCAAGGCGCAGGCCGCACTCGGCGGTAACGCCGGCGCCGCGCAGATCACCGACGATTTCAACTCGGTCGTCGACGATCCGTCGATCTCGATCATCGCCGAGATGATCGGCGGCACGGGCATCGCACGCGAGCTCGTGCTGCGCGCGATCGCGAACGGCAAGCACGTCGTGACGGCGAACAAGGCGCTGCTCGCGGTGCACGGCACCGAGATCTTCGAGGCCGCGCGCGAGAAGGGCGTGATGGTCGCGTTCGAGGCGGCCGTCGCCGGCGGCATCCCGATCATCAAGGCGCTGCGCGAAGGCCTGACCGCGAACCGCATCCAGTACATCGCCGGCATCATCAACGGCACGACGAACTACATCCTGTCGGAAATGCGCGACCGCGGCCTCGACTTCGCGACCGCGCTGAAGGCCGCGCAGGAGCTCGGCTATGCGGAAGCCGATCCGACCTTCGACATCGAAGGCGTCGACGCCGCGCACAAGGCGACCATCATGAGCGCGATCGCGTTCGGCGTGCCGGTCCAGTTCGACCGTGCCTACGTCGAAGGCATCAGCAAGCTCGACGCGACCGACATCCGCTACGCGGAAGAGCTCGGCTACCGGATCAAGCTGCTCGGCATCGCGCGCCGCGCCGAAAACGGCATCGAGCTGCGCGTGCACCCGACGCTGATTCCGGAGAAGCGCCTGCTCGCGAACGTCGAGGGCGCGATGAACGCGGTCGTCGTGCACGGCGACGCGGTCGGCACGACGCTGTACTACGGCAAGGGCGCGGGCGCGGAACCGACCGCGTCGGCGGTTGTCGCGGATCTCGTCGACGTCACGCGCCTGCACACGGCCGACCCCGAGCATCGCGTGCCGCATCTCGCGTTCCAGCCGGACAGCCTGTCGAACACGCCGATCCTGCCGATCGAGGAAGTGACGAGCGGCTACTACCTGCGCCTGCGCGTGGCCGACCAGACCGGCGTGCTCGCGGACATCACGCGCATCCTCGCCGCCACGGGCATCTCGATCGACGCGCTGCTGCAGAAGGAATCGGAGCAGGTCGACGACGCGAACGGCGAAACCGACATCATCCTGATCACGCACGAGACGCTCGAGAAGCACGTGAACGCGGCGATCGCGCAGATCGAGAGCCTCGCGACGGTGGTCTCGAAGGTGACGAAGCTGCGTATGGAAGCGCTGAACTGAGGACCAGGAACGACATGAACTACATCTCCACGCGCGGCGCCGGCATCGGCGAGCGCCACACGTTCTCCGACATCCTGCTCGGCGGCCTTGCGAAGGACGGCGGGCTGTACCTGCCGGCCGAGTACCCGCAGGTGTCGGCCGACGAACTCGCGCGCTGGCGCACGCTGCCGTACGCGGATCTCGCGTTCGAGATCCTGTCGAAGTTCTGCGACGACGTGCCGGCCGACGACCTGCGCGCGATCACGCGCCGCACCTATACGGCCGCCGTATACAGCAACACGCGCCACGGCGAGAACGCGTCCGACATCACGCCGCTGAAGACGCTCGGCACCGAGAACGGCGCGGCGCTGTCGCTGCTCGAACTGTCGAACGGCCCGACGCTCGCGTTCAAGGACATGGCGATGCAGCTGCTCGGCAACCTGTTCGAGTACACGCTTGCGAAGCACGGCGAAGCGCTGAACATCCTCGGCGCGACGTCGGGCGACACCGGCAGCGCGGCCGAGTACGCGATGCGCGGCAAGGCCGGCGTGCGCGTGTTCATGCTGTCGCCGCACAAGAAGATGAGCGCGTTCCAGACCGCCCAGATGTTCAGCCTGCAGGATCCGAACATCTTCAACCTCGCGGTCGAAGGCGTGTTCGACGACTGCCAGGACATCGTGAAGGCCGTCTCGAACGATCACGCGTTCAAGGCGCAGCAGAAGATCGGCACGGTCAACTCGATCAACTGGGCGCGCGTCGTCGCGCAGGTCGTGTACTACTTCAAGGGCTATTTCGCGGCGACGACGTCGAACGACGAGCGCGTGTCGTTTACGGTGCCGTCGGGCAACTTCGGCAACGTCTGCGCGGGCCACATCGCGCGGATGATGGGCCTGCCGATCGCGAAGCTCGTGGTCGCGACCAACGAGAACGACGTGCTCGACGAGTTCTTCCGCACCGGCGCATACCGCGTGCGCAGCGCGGAAAACACCTATCACACGAGCAGCCCGAGCATGGACATCTCGAAGGCGTCGAACTTCGAGCGCTTCGTGTTCGACCTGCTCGGCCGCGATCCGGCCCGCGTGATGCAGCTGTTCCGCGACGTCGAGGAGAAGGGTGGTTTCGATCTCGCGGCGAGCGGCGATTTCGCGCGCGTCGCCGAGTTCGGCTTCGTGTCGGGCCGCAGCAGCCACACGGACCGGATCGCGACGATCCGCGACGTGTTCGCGCGCTACGACACGATGATCGATACGCACACGGCCGACGGCGTGAAGGTCGCGCGCGAGCATCTCGACGCGGGCGTGCCGATGGTCGTGCTCGAGACGGCCCAGCCGATCAAGTTCGGCGAGACGATCCGCGAAGCGCTCGATCGCGAGGCCGAGCGGCCGGCCGCATTCGACGGGCTCGAGGCGCTGCCGCAGCGTTTCGAGGTCGTGAAGGCCGACGCGCAGCAGGTGAAGGACTTCATCGTCGCGCATACGGGCGCATGACGTAGCACCGGGGTAGCGTGCCGCGGGGTCGCAAGCCCGGCGGCGCAGCACGGCCGGAATGCCGATTCGTCGCACGGATCGGGGTTCCGGCCGTTTTCTTTGGGTTGGGCGGCGGCCGCGCACGGGCGCGCCGTCCGACGGCGCGCGAATCGAAACAAGTAAATCGAAACAAGTGCCAGTGCCGCGTGTTCGCGCCGATCACAGTTGCCGCATGTCCGGCATATCGCGCGTGGGCGCGACGGCGTCGCTACAATGACGTATTGACTCCAACGTTTCCCCGATTCCATCGATGTCGAACCCGAATCCCGCGGCGCCGCGCGCGCCGATGCTGTCGACCGCCGAAGCGCTCGCCGCGCTGCTCGAAGCCGCGAAGCCGTTACCCGGCGCCGAAACCGTCGCCACGCTCGACGCGCTCGGCCGCGTGCTGGCGGCCGACGTGAGTTCGCCGCTCGACGTGCCGCCGATGCATACGAGCGCGATGGACGGCTACGCGGTGCGCGTCGCCGACCTGCTGCACGGCGAGCGGCGCCTGCCGGTGTCGCAGCGGATTCCGGCCGGCCATCCGGCCGCGCCGCTCGCGGCGGGCACGGCCGCGCGGATCTTCACCGGCGCGACGGTGCCGGCCGGCGCCGACGCCGTCGTGATGCAGGAACAGACGTCGGCCGACGGCGACGCGGTCGAGATCCTGCACACGCCGAAAGCCGGTGAATGGATCACCGCGCAGGGCGCGGACATCCGCCAGGGTTCGGTGATCCTGCCGGCCGGCACGCGGCTCACGCCACAGGCGCTCGGGCTGGCCGCGTCGGTCGGCTGCGCACAGCTGTCGGTCGCGCGGCGGATTCGCGTCGCGGTGTTCTTCACCGGCGACGAACTGACGATGCCGGGCGAGCCGCTGAAGCCCGGCGCGATCTACAACTCGAACCGCTTCACGCTGCGCGGGCTGCTCGAGCGGCTCGGCTGCCACGTGACCGACTACGGGATCGTGCCCGACTCGCTCGCCGCGACCCGCGACACGCTGCGCGAGGCCGCGCGCGATCACGACGTGATCCTGACGAGCGGCGGCGTATCGGTCGGCGACGAGGATCACGTGAAGCCGGCCGTCGAGGCCGAAGGGCGGCTGGCGCTGTGGCAGATCGCGATGAAGCCGGGCAAGCCGCTCGCGTTCGGCGCGGTGCGCCGCGGCGACGCGCGTCCCGACGCGCATTTCATCGGGCTGCCGGGCAACCCCGTGTCGAGCTTCGTCACGTTCCTGCTGTTCGTGCGGCCGTTCCTGCTGCGCCTGTCCGGCGTGCGCGACGTCACGCCGCGCGCGCTGTCGCTGCGCGCGGACTTCTCGCAAGGCAAGGGCGACCGGCGCAACGAATTCCTGCGCGCGCGCGTCAACGCGGCCGGCGGCCTCGACCTGTTCCCGAACCAGAGCTCGGCGGTGCTGACGTCGACGGTCTGGGGCGACGGACTGATCGACAATCCGCCGCAGCACGCGATCAGCGCGGGCGAGACCGTGCGTTTCATTCCGTTTTCCGAACTGCTGTCGTAATACGACGGCTTCCCGACCTATGAAGATTCAGCTGAAATTCTTTGCCAGCGTGCGCGAGGCGCTGGGCGTGTCCGACGAGCAGGCCGACGTGCCGGACGGCGTGACGACTGTCGGCGACGTGCGCGCGTGGCTGCGCCTGCGCGGCGGCGCGTGGGCCGAAACGCTCGCCGAAGGGCGCGCGTTGCGCATGGCATGCAATCACGAGATGACCGATCCCGATACGCGGCTCACCGACGGTTGCGAGGTCGCGTTCTTTCCGCCGGTGACGGGCGGTTGAGCTTTGGAAGGGAGCAGAGTAAGCGCTGAAGCGCTAACTCTGCTCGACAGAGGCAGATGATGGCAACGATACGAATCCAGACCGACGACTTCGACCTGAACACCGAAGTCGCGGCACTGCGCGCGCGCAACCCGAAGATCGGCGCGGTCGCGTGCTTCGTCGGCACCGTGCGCGACCTGAACGAAGGCGATTCGGTCGCCGCGATGGAGCTCGAGCACTATCCGGGGATGACCGAGAAGGCGCTCGAGAAGATCGCCGCCGAGGCCGGCCGGCGCTGGCCCGGGATCGACGTCGCGATCGTGCATCGCGTCGGCCGGCTGCTGCCGCTCGACCAGATCGTGATGGTCGCGACGGTCGCGTCGCATCGCGGCGACGCGTTCGCGTCGTGCGAATTCGTGATGGACTACCTGAAGACCGAGGCGCCGTTCTGGAAGAAGGAAACGACGCCGGACGGCGAGCGCTGGGTCGATGCCCGCAGTACCGACGATGCGGCGCTCGCGCGCTGGGGCGTCGAATCGGGCAACACGCCGCGTTGAGCGCGGCGTTCGCGTCGTGCGGCGATGTGCCGCAGGCGCTCGAGGGTTCGAGCGCTGCGAATCGTCGTGTCAGGCGTCCGGATCCGTGCCGCGTCCGATGATCCTCGTCGGAAACGGCTCGCCGCGGGCGCGTGACGGCAGCGCATGCGGATCGTCGCCCGTGTCGCGGCGGCGCGGCGCGATCGCATCGAGCAGCGCCTGCTGCTCGGGCGGAATCGGGTAATCCCAGCCGAAGCGGCTCAGCTGCAGGCTCTGCGCGATCCGCAGCGCGGGCTCCATGAAGCGGATGGCCGCGGGCGGCGTGTAGCGCCCCTCGACGGTCTTCAGGAACAGCGACAGCCAGCGGCTGAAATGCGCGGGCTCGATCCCGTCGAGCGGCTGGTGCGCCTGCTGCACGTTGCCGCGATAGCCCTTGGTGCCGAGCACGAGGCTCGACCAGAAGCTCACCATCTTCGGCAGATGGTCGTCCCAGCGGCCGTCCAGCTTCGCGTCGAACACGGGGCCGAGCAGCGGATCGGCGCGCACGCGGTCGTAGAACGCGTACACGAGGTCGCGGATGTTGTCTTCGGTCGGTTCGGCGTCGCGCAGGCGGGCCGGAGCGGTATCGGGCGTGGCGGGCAGGGCGGTCATGGCAAAAAAGGGCCGGGAAGTTCAGGGCATCGGTGACGTGTCGGCGGAACGGCGGCGTGGGCAACGCGCAGGACGCCGACGGAATTTTGACGCAAAATAGCGTCCACCCCTGCCTGAAAAATGCGCAGATGTCATGCATCTTATTGCGCGCAGGCCGTCCCGGCAACCCGGCGTCGTCAGTGGCCTCGACAGCCGCCCCGGCGCGCGTTCCGATCGACCCGCTTCGCCCGAGCGGGGCACGATCGACGATTTTCCGTACCTGCTCATGAGACTCACCGACTACACCGACTACTCGCTGCGCGTCATGCTGTATCTCGCCGTGCGCGGCGAGGGGCTCGCGACGATCCAGGAGATCTCGGACGCCTACGGCATCTCGAAGAACCATCTGATGAAAGTCGTGCAGCAGCTCGGCGAGCTCGGCTGGGTCGATACCGTGCGCGGCCGCAACGGCGGGCTGCGGCTGTTCCCCGAATCGCTGAAGCTGACGGTCGGCCAGGTGGTGCGCGCGACCGAGAACGATTTCGCGCTGGTCGGCTGCTTCGTGCCCGACGGCGACGAGGCGCGCGGCTGCGTGATCGAGCCGCAGTGCCGCCTGAAGGGTGTGCTGGCGGCCGCGCGCGACGCATTCTTCGCCGAGCTCGACCGCCACACGCTCGGCGAGCTGAGCGTGCCCGCGTCGCCGCTCGCCGCGCTGCTGGGCATTCGTCCGATCGCGCTGGTGCGCGCCGAACCGTCCGGGGATGACGCGCCGGCGGCCGCCGAATCGTCGTCGAGGGGCGACTGACACGCCGGCGCCGTCCCCGCCGTCCGCGCTGCGGCCCGCCCGCAGGCCGCCGCGTCGCCGCCCGACGATTTTTGCGTTGAATCAACCCGAATTTCGCTTGAAACCCGTATAACCATCCTCATCTTGGTGTTAATCGAAAATTGGAGGTCTCACCAAATGAGAATCGACAAGCTCACCACCAAGTTCCAGGAAGCACTCTCTGACGCGCAAAGCCTCGCGGCAGGCCGCGACAATCAATACATCGAACCCGTTCACGTGCTGGCGGCGCTGGTCGCGCAGCAGGACGGCTCCGCCCGCTCGCTGATGTCGCGCGCGGGCGTTCACGTGCAGGCGCTGCAAGGCGCGCTGAACGAAGCCATTTCGCGCCTGCCGCAAGTGACGGGCACGGGCGGCGACATACAGATCGGCCGGGAGCTGGCCGGGCTGCTGAACCAGGCCGACAAGGAAGCGCAGAAGCTCAACGACACGTTCATCGCGAGCGAGATGTTCCTGCTCGCCGTGTCCGATGACAAGGGCGAAGCCGGCAAGCTGGCCCGGCAGCACGGCCTCACGCGCAAGGCGCTCGAAGCCGCGATCGCCGCGGTGCGTGGCGGCTCGCAGGTGCACAGCCAGGACGCGGAAAGCCAGCGCGAGGCGCTGAAGAAATACACGGTCGACCTGACCGAGCGCGCCCGCGCGGGCAAGCTCGACCCGGTGATCGGCCGCGACGACGAAATCCGCCGTTCGATCCAGATCCTGCAGCGCCGCACCAAGAACAACCCGGTGCTGATCGGCGAGCCGGGCGTCGGCAAGACCGCGATCGTCGAAGGGCTCGCGCAGCGGATCGTCAACGGCGAAGTGCCCGAGACGCTGAAGGGCAAGCGCGTGCTGTCGCTCGACATGGCCGCACTGCTCGCCGGCGCGAAGTATCGCGGCGAGTTCGAGGAGCGCCTGAAGGCCGTGCTCAACGACATCGCGAAGGACGAAGGCCAGACGATCGTGTTCATCGACGAGATCCACACGATGGTCGGTGCCGGCAAGGCCGAGGGTGCGATGGACGCGGGCAACATGCTGAAGCCGGCGCTGTCGCGCGGCGAGCTGCACTGCATCGGCGCGACCACGCTCGACGAATACCGCAAGTACATCGAGAAGGATGCCGCGCTCGAGCGTCGCTTCCAGAAGGTGCTCGTCGACGAGCCGAGCGTCGAGGCGACGATCGCGATCCTGCGCGGGCTGCAGGAGAAGTACGAGCTGCACCACGGCGTCGACATCACCGACCCGGCGATCGTCGCCGCGGCCGAGCTGTCGCACCGCTACATCACCGATCGTTTCCTGCCGGACAAGGCAATCGACCTGATCGACGAGGCTGCATCGAAGATCAAGATGGAAATCGATTCGAAGCCCGAAGAGATGGACAAGCTCGATCGTCGTCTGATCCAGCTGAAGATCGAGCGCGAGGCCGTGAAGAAGGAGCAGGACGAAGCGTCGCAGAAGCGCCTGCAGCTGATCGAGGAAGAGATCGAGCGCCTTGGTCGCGAATATGCTGACCTGGAAGAGATCTGGACCGCCGAGAAGGCCGCGGTGCAAGGCAGCGCGCAGCTCAAGGAAGAGATCGAGAAGGTGCGCGCCGACATCGCGCGTCTGCAGCGGGAAGGCAAGCTGGAGAAGGTCGCCGAGCTGCAGTACGGCAGGCTGCCGCAACTCGAGTCGCGACTGAAGCAGGTCACGCAGGCCGAAGAGCAGGAGCAGCACAACCCGACGCGTCCGCGGCTGCTGCGCACGCAGGTCGGCGCCGAAGAAATCGCGGAAGTCGTGTCGCGCGCAACCGGGATTCCGGTGTCGCGGATGATGCAGGGCGAACGCGAGAAGCTGCTGCACATCGAGGAGAAGCTGCACGAGCGCGTGGTCGGCCAGGACGAGGCGATCAGCGCGGTCGCGGATGCGATCCGTCGTTCGCGCGCGGGTCTCGCCGATCCGAACCGTCCGTACGGCTCGTTCCTGTTCCTCGGCCCGACGGGGGTCGGCAAGACCGAGCTGTGCAAGGCGCTGGCGTCGTTCCTGTTCGATTCCGAAGAGCACCTGATCCGCATCGACATGAGCGAGTTCATGGAGAAGCACAGCGTCGCGCGGCTGATCGGCGCGCCGCCGGGCTACGTCGGCTACGAGGAAGGCGGCTACCTGACGGAAGCCGTGCGCCGCAAGCCGTACAGCGTGATCCTGCTCGACGAGATCGAGAAGGCGCATCCGGACGTGTTCAACGTGCTGCTGCAGGTGCTCGACGACGGCCGCATGACCGACGGGCAGGGGCGCACGGTCGACTTCAAGAACACGGTGATCGTGATGACGTCGAACCTCGGCTCGCAGGTGATCCAGGCGATGACGGGTTCGCCGCAGGAAGAGATCAAGGACGCCGTGTGGCTCGAAGTGAAGCAGCACTTCCGTCCGGAGTTCGTGAACCGGATCGACGACGTCGTCGTGTTCCACGCGCTCGATCGCAGCAACATCGAGTCGATCGCGAAGATCCAGCTCGCGCGCCTGCACGACCGGCTCGCGAAGCTCGACATGGCGCTCGACGTGTCGCCGGCGGCGCTCGAACAGATCGCGAAGGTCGGCTACGATCCGGTGTTCGGCGCGCGGCCGCTGAAGCGCGCGATCCAGCAGGAGATCGAGAACCCGGTCGCGAAGCTGATCCTCGCGGGCCGCTTCGGTCCGAAGGACGTGATCCCGGTCGACGTCAACGACGGCCAGTTCGTGTTCGACCGCGTCGTGCACTGATCGCCGGCCATCGGCCGCGTGCCCGGTTCGCGCCGGGCACGCAAAAACAAACACCCCGCTCAGGCGGGGTGTTTGCATATGGGCGGCCGAAACCGCCGCCGAGGCCGTCAGCCGGCGCGGCTCAAGCCTGCTTGTTGCCGCCGAACATGCCGGCGAGCTGCGTGAGCGTACCGAGCACGTTCGACGTGTCGATCTGGCCGCCGGCCGGCACTTCGCCGTTCGGCGTCGCGCTGTTGACGACGTGCGGCAGCACCTGCGCGAGGATCGACGAGGCCTGGCCCGGATCGATGCCGATCTTGCTGGCGAGCGAACCGACGACGTCCGAGCCGAGCACGTTCTGCAGCGTGTCGGGCGAGATCGGCTGGTTTTCGCCGGTGCCGACCCACGAGCCGATCACGTCGCCGGCGCCGCCTTTCTGGAACTTCTCGATCAGGCCGTTCAGCCCGCCCGGCTGGTTGTTGATGAATTCGAGCGCGGTCGCGATCAGCGCGCTTTGCGAGTTGCCGCCGGCCTGGCCGCCGAGCAGACCGCCAACGATATCGAGGAGACCCATGGTTCTTTACCTTTACTGAAAAGGGCGCCGTGACGACGGCGCCCGTTGATCGAATGCCGCGCGCACGCCATCGCGCACGCGGCGCACATCAGGCGCCCGACGCCGCGGCGGCGGAGGCTGCCTTGTCCTTCTTGCTCTTCTTCTTCGAACCCTTCGTCGCCTTCGTGGACGACGCTGCGGCCGGCGCGCTCGCGCCCGCGTCGGCGGAGGCCGCCGCGGCTGCGGCCGCCTTCTCCTTCTTCGATGCACGCTTGCTCTTGGCCGGCTTGGTCGCCGCTTCCGGCGCGCTCGCGGCCGGTGCAGGTGCCGTCGCCGTCGTGCCGGCCGTCGCGGTCGTCGACGTCGGAGCGGTGCCTGCCGGCGTCGTGGCCGGCGTGGTCGACGGGGTCGTCGCCGGCGTCGTCGCGGCCGGCTTCGACAGCTTCACGCCCTTCGGCGGCGTCGACGAGCCGCCGATCGTCAGGCCGTTTTCCTCGAGATGCCCGACCGACTTCGTGCCGAGACCCTTCACGCGGTTCGCGAGATCGTCCGCGTCCTTGAACGGGCCGTTCTTGGTGCGTTCGTCGATGATCGCCTTCGACTTCACGGGGCCGAGGCCCTTCACCGATTCGAGCGCGGCCTGGTCGGCCGTGTTGACTTCGACGGCCGCGGCGAGGCCGGCGGCAAGCGACAGCGATAGCGCGACGAACAGCATCAGCAGCTTTTTCAGCATGGCAAAGGCTCCCTGGTTCTGACGGATGAATGGCTGTTGCAACGGACGGCGGGGCGAGGCCTGGCCGGGCGTCGCCGTTAAGCATAGGACAAATGCGTGCCCTTTTTGAGACAGGCTGACCGAATCTTGCTGAAGGCCTGCGTCGCTGTAAAGACCGAAAGCCGCGCCGGGCGGCGGTTTTGACCATTCTTTACGGTGTCCGCGGCGGTGATTCCAAATTGTCGTACTTGGCCGTTCGACAACGCTTGACTTAGAGTGAACTCTAACTCCTAACCTTGTTCCTGCCATGTCGAAAACCGTATCCAGACCTTCCGCCGCCGGTCCGCTCACGATCGGGCAAGTCGCCGAACTGACCGGCGTGTCGACGCATACGCTGCGGTATTACGAGCAGGCCGGCCTGCTGCGCGCGATTTCGCGCACGGCGGCCGGGCACCGGCTCTACGCGCCGGCCGACCTTGACTGGCTTGCTTTCGTGATGCGCCTGAAGGCGACCGGCATGCCGATCGCGCAGATGCAGCAGTTCGCGGCGCTGCGTGCGCAGGGCGAATCGACGTTCGGTGCGCGGCGGCGCTTGCTGGCCGCGCATCGCGACGCGGTGCGCGCGCATATCGCGGAACTGCAGGCGAGCCTCGACGCGATCGGCGACAAGATCACGTACTACGAGACGCAGGAACGCGAGACGGAACGACGGGCGAACCCTTCTCACTCTTTATCGGAACAGGACGGACCCCATGGAACAACGCGTTGACGACCGCTATGCGCGGGGCTGGGACAAGCTGAAGGAAATCGACGGCGAAGCGGGCGAGCGCGTGATCGCCGCGCTCGCGTCGATCGCGCCGGATTTCGGCCGGATGTTGATCGAATTTCCGTTCGGCGACATCTACAGCCGGCCGCAGCTCGACCTGAAAGCGCGCGAGATCGCGACGATCGCCGCGCTGGCCGCGCTCGGCAACGCGCAGCCGCAGCTGAAGGTGCATATCGAGGCTGCGCTGAACGTCGGCTGCACCCGCGACGAGATCGTCGAGGTGTTCATGCAGATGGCCGTCTACGCGGGCTTTCCGGCCGCGCTCAATGCGTTGTTCGCCGCGCACGAGGTGTTCACGCGGCGCGACGAAGCGGCCGGCCGGGACGGCGGCACGACCGAAGCGGTCGCGCACGCCGCGTGATGCGACGCGTGCCGGTGCGTCGGATGAACCGGATGCATCAGATGCATCAGATGCGGTGCGGTGCGACGATCCGGTGTTTCGCGATCCGCCGGTACAGCGTCGCGCGCGAGATGCCGAGCGCCTGCGCGGCCGCGTCCGGCCGCCAGCGATGCGCGGTGAGCGCCGCGACGATGCGGCCGCGTTCGTCGTCCGGCAGCGCGCCGGCCGGACCGGCGCCGAGCTGCGCGGCGAGATCGGCCGGCAGGTCGCGCCGTGTCACGCGTGCGGCGTCGCACACCGCGCACGCATAGCGCAGCACGTTGCGCAGCTGCCGCACGTTGCCGGGCCACGGATACGCGGCGAGCTGCTCGGCGAGCGTCGCGTCGAGCGTGAGCACGTGGCCGGTCGCCTGCGCTTCCTCGGCGAACACCGCGGCGATCACGTCGCGCACGTCTGCGCGCTCGCGCAGCGGCGGCAGGTCGAACGTCGCGCCGCTCAGCCGGTAATACAGATCCTCGCGGAACGTGCCGTCGGCCACCATCCGCGCGAGATCGCGGTGCGTCGCGCAGATCACGTCGAGATCGACGCGCACGGACGTATCGCTGCCGAGCGGCACGACCTCGCCGTCGGCGAGCACGCGCAGCAGGCGTGTCTGCAGCGTGAGCGGCATGTCGCCGATTTCGTCGAGGAACAGCGTGCCGCCGTCGGCGAGCGCGATCTTGCCGCGCGCGCCGTGCTTGCGCGCACCGGTGAACGCACCGGCCGCATAGCCGAACAGCTCGCTTTCGATCAGCGCCTCGGGCAGCGCGCCGCAGTTGACCGCGACGAACGGCCGTGCGCGTCGCGCACCGGCGTCGTGGATCGCGCGGGCGAACACTTCCTTGCCCGCGCCGGTTTCACCGAGCACGAGAATCGGCAACCGCTTGCTCGCGACACGCAGCGCGAGTTCGGCCTGCTGTGCGACGCGCGCGTCGCTGCTGTGCAGGAACGGCGTCAGCGCGCCGACGTGGCGCTGCGCGGTGCCGGGGCGGCGCGATGCCGGGGCGGCCCGTGCCGTGCCGGTTTCGCGGCCGGCGCGCCGTAGCGGCGCGCGCAGCCGTGCATAGAGCGGGGCGCCGGTCGCGCGCAGCCGCAGCGCGACGATCGCGTCGAGCCGCGCGGCATCGCGCAGCGGCATCTCGGTCGCATCGAAGATCTCGTCGATATGGCGCGGTTCGCGCAGCGCCGGCAGCGCGTCGCGCGCCGTCCGGTTCGCGGCGACGATATTGCCGCATTCGTCGAACGCGATCAGCCATTCGGGCTGCGCCTCGACGTAGTGACGATTCGGATGCCCGAACAATATCCAGTGCTGCGCGGTGCTGTGCACGAAGTAGCCATCCTCGATCAGCGCCGCGCTCTGCCGCACGAGCTGGTACACGAGACGCTGGCTGTCGCGGCCGTCCGGCGACTGGACGGCCGACGCATCGAGCACGCCGATCAGTTCGCCGCCCGGCGCGAAGATCGGGGCCGCGCTGCAGGTGAGCGTGGTGAACGCCGCGCGGAAGTGGTCGGTCTTGTGCACGGTGATCGGCGCGAGATCGGTCAGCACGCTCGCGACGCCGCAGGTGCCTTCTTCGCTTTCCGACCAGCACGAGCCGATGTGCAGCCCCGCATGACGGAAGTCGTTGCGGCGTTCGCGGTCGATCCGGTAGTCGATCGTCACGCCGTGCGCGTCGGTCAGCATCACGCAGTAGTCCGCGACGCGAATCATGTCGTGCAGGCGCGTCAGGCACTGGCCCGATGCGCGCAGGAAGGCCTCCTCCTTGTCGCGCACCTCGCGCAGCTCGGCCGCGGTCAGCACGCGCGGGCCGATCGACGACGCCGGGTCGAGCGCGTAGCGCTCGAGCGAGCGCTGCCACGACGACACGAGACGCGCGGAATCGGCCGGCGCGGGCAGGCGTCCGGCGAGCGCGCCGAGCACACGGTCGGCGTGCTGGGCCTGGGGGACTGCGTAGGGCATGATCGGCTCCGGTTCCGTACGGCGGGGAATTCGATGTTCTTGTAGCACATCCGCTTGCGCGGATCACATTGCATCGCAGCACGCGCGCGGCGTGAGACGTTCGTCTCAGCGGTATCTCAGCCGGTCTCGCGCGGCTGAGACGCGCGCTCAGGCCGCACGCGCCGGTGGGCCGGCGCACGGCGGTGCGCGCCGCGCCGCGATCCGCGTGGCTTGCCGGCGAAATCGCGGCCCGGATGAAGGCGCCGAAATCGGCGCGCCCGGAGATCGACCGCGTGAGACGCACGGACGGTTTCGCGGAGCGTCGGGCGCTCGCGGCAGCAGACGCCGATGCCAGGCGTACCCGCCGAGCCAGTCCGCACGCGGGTTTCGCGGTCATTGCACACACGGTGGCACGCCGCTTGCAGATGTCACGGGCAAGCCGGCGCAAGCGCGTCGGCGACGACGATCCGCTGCCCTCGATGACGGCGGACGACACATGCAAGGCCGGCGCGCGAGCGCCGGTCCACTGGATGGAGACAAGCCCGTGACGACGCCCGTGACCGTCGGCGTGATCGCGAACCCCGCATCGGGGCGCGACATTCGCCGCCTGACGACGCATGCATCCGTATTCCCGACGGCGGAAAAGGCCAACATGGTCGTGCGCCTGCTCGCCGGCCTCGGTGCGATGGGCGTCGAGCGCGTGCTGACCTTGCGCGACAAGACGGGCATCGCGACGCTGCTGATGCGTGCGCTCGATACGCATCGCGCGGTCGCGCCGCACGAGCGCTGGCCGGACGTCGAATTCGTCGACCTGCCGATCTCGGACACCGTCGCCGACACGCAGGCCGGTGCCGCCTACATGCGCCGGATGGAAGTCGCGCTGATCGTCGTGCTCGGCGGCGACGGCACGCATCGCGCGGTCGCCGCGCATTGCGGCGCGACGCCGCTCGTCGCGCTGTCCACCGGCACCAACAATGCGTTTCCCGAACATCGCGAAGCGACCGTCGCGGGCGTCGCGGCAGGACTCGCCGCGACCGGCGCCGTGCCGGCGGAGGTCGCGTTCACGCGCAACAAGCGGCTCGTCGTGCGCTGCGCGGCGGGCGCGAACGCGGGGCGCGAGGAGATCGCGCTCGTCGACGTGTGCGCGGCCCGCCAGCGCTTCATCGGTGCGCGCGCGATCTCGGGGCCCGACGACATCGACACGCTCTACCTGACGTTTGCGGAGCCGGACGGCATCGGCCTGTCCGCGCTCGGCGGCGCGTGGGCACCGCTCGAGCGCAGCGCGCCGCACGGGCTCGCGATGCGCTTCGCCGCCGACGGCAAGACCGCCGGCACGCCGCTCGTCGCGCCGATCGCGCCCGGCCGCGTCGATCGCGTCGTGATGCGCAGCTGCGAGCGGCTCGAGCCGAATGCGTGGCAGACGATCCCGTTCGAGCACGGCACGCTCGCGTTCGACGGCGAGCGCGAGATCGAGGTCGCACGCGGCGAGCGCTACGAGATCGCGCTCGACTGGCGCGGGCCGCTGACGGTCGACGTCGGCCGCACGCTGCGTTACGCGTCGTCGCGGCAGCTGTTGCGCGATGCCGGCGCGTGGCGCTTCTGATCGCGGCGTCGCGACGACATTTCGACCGGATTCCGAACCTTCTACAAGGAGACTTCGCCATGACAGCCCGTTTCGACGAACCGGTCGTCATCGCGCGCATGCGGGCCGCGCGCGTCGACGGGCGCTTCACGTTTCACTGACGGCCGCAGGGCCGCCATGCAATCCGTCGCCGCAGCATTGCCGCGGCGGCATTCGCAGTCAGACCTATCCAGGAGACACACATGACCGTTTCGACACAGCTCAGCAGGGACACGCTGCTGGACGCCTACCGGCTGATGCGCACGATCCGCGAATTCGAGGAGCGCCTGCACGTCGAGTTCGCGACCGGCGAAATCCCCGGCTTCGTTCACCTGTACGCGGGCGAGGAGGCCTCCGCGGTCGGCACGATGCTGCATCTCGGACTTGCGGACTACGTCGCCACCACGCACCGCGGGCACGGCCACTGCATCGCGAAAGGCGTCGACGTGCACGGGATGATGGCCGAGATCTACGGCAAGAAGACGGGCGTCTGCCACGGCAAGGGCGGCTCGATGCACATCGCCGACCTCGCGATGGGGATGCTCGGCGCGAACGGGATCGTCGGCGCGGGCGGCCCGCTCGTGTGCGGCGCTGCGCTCGCGGCCAAGCACAAGAAGACCGGCGGCGTCGGCGTGTGCTTCTTCGGCGACGGCGCGTCGAACCAGGGCGTGATCTTCGAATCGATGAACCTCGCGTCGGTGTGGCGCCTGCCGGCGATCTTCGTGGCCGAGAACAACGGCTATGCGGAAGCGACGTCGTCGAGCTGGTCGGTCGCGACCGACAACATCGCCGACCGCGCGAACGGCTTCGGGATGCCGGGCGTGATCGTCGACGGCTTCGACTTCTTCGCGGTGCACGAGGCGCTCGGCGAAGCCGTCGCGCGCGCGCGCAACGGCGGCGGCCCGACGCTCGTCGAGGTGAAGTTCACGCGCTACTTCGGCCATTTCGAAGGCGATGCGCAGACCTACCGCGCGCCGGGCGAAGTGCAGAAGCTGCGCGACGAGAAGGACTGCCTGAAGCATTTCGAAGCGCGCGTCGTGCGTGCCGAGGTGCTGACGACCGACGATCTGCGCGCGGTCGATGCGCAGGTGAAGGCGCTGATCGACGATGCGGTCGCGCAGGCGAAGGCCGCGCCGCTGCCCGACGCGGCCGACCTGCTGACCGACGTGTACGTGTCGTATCCGTGAGCGCGATCTGACACAGCCGCCAGCGGCCGGCGCGGCCGGCACGGCGAACCGAATATCCCAGGAGACAGACATGGCAAGGAAGATCACTTATTCGCAGGCGATCAACGAGGCGCTCGCGCAGGAAATGGCGCGCGACGACAGCGTGATCGTGATGGGCGAGGACAACGCGGGCGGCGCGGGTGCGCCGGGCGAGGACGACGCATGGGGCGGCGTGCTCGGCGTGACGAAGGGGCTGTTTCACAAGTTTCCGGGCCGCGTGCTCGATACGCCGCTGTCGGAAGGCGGCTACATCGGCGCGGCGGTCGGCGCGGCCGCGTGCGGGATGCGGCCCGTCGCGGAGCTGATGTTCATCGATTTCATGGGCGTGTGCTTCGACCAGATCTTCAACCAGGCCGCGAAATTCCGCTACATGTTCGGCGGCAAGGCCGTGACGCCGGTCGTGATCCGCGCGATGTACGGCGCGGGCCTGCGCGCGGCCGCGCAGCATTCGCAGATGCTCACGTCGCTGTTTACGCACATTCCGGGGCTGAAGGTCGTGTGCCCGTCGACGCCTTACGACGCGAAGGGGCTGCTGATCCAGTCGATCCGCGACAACGATCCGGTGATCTTCCTCGAACACAAGCTGCTCTACACGCGCGAAGGCGACGTACCTGAGGAATCCTATGCGATTCCGTTCGGCGAGGCGAACGTCGTGCGCGAAGGCGACGACGCGACGATCGTCACGTACGGGCGGATGGTGCATCTCGCGACCGACGCGGCCGCGAAGCTCGCGAAGGACGGCATTCACGTCGACGTGATCGACCTGCGTACGACGTCGCCGCTCGACGAGGAAACGATCCTCGAAAGCGCGGCGCGCACCGGGCGGGTGGTGGTGGTCGATGAAGCGAACCCGCGCTGCTCGATCGCGACCGACATCGCCGCGCTCGTCGCACAGCGCGCGTTCCGGACGCTCAAGGCGCCGATCGAGCTCGTCACCGCGCCGCATACGCCCGCGCCGTTCGCCGGCGTGCTGGAAGACCTTTACATCCCGTCCGCCGACGCGATCGCGCAGGCGGTACTCAAGACCAGGAGCTGACACGATGTCGATTCACATGATCACGATGCCCAAGTGGGGGCTGTCGATGGAGCAGGGGCAGGTCAACGGCTGGCTGAAGGCGATCGGCGAGCGCGTGACGAAGGGCGACGAAGTGCTCGACGTCGAGACCGACAAGATCTCGTCGGGCGTCGAGTGCGCGTTCGACGGCACGCTGCGCCGGCAGGTCGCGCAAGAGGGCGAGACGCTGCCGGTCGGTGCGCTGCTCGGCGTGGTGGCCGCGGCCGAGGCGAGCGATGCCGACATCGACGCGGCGATCGCCGAATTCCAGCGCGATTTCGTGCCGGCCGCGGCCGCCGACGACGCGGCCGGCCCGCAGCCCGAGAAGGCGCAGATCGGCGGACGCACGGTCCGGTTCCTGAAGCTCGGCGACGGTTCGGGCACGCCCGCCGTGCTGATCCACGGCTTCGGCGGCGACCTCAACAACTGGCTGTTCAACCACGCGGAGCTCGCCGCGCACCGGCCCGTCTGGGCGCTCGATCTGCCGGGGCACGGCGAGTCGGGCAAGGCAGTCGACACCGGCAGCCTCGACGAACTGGCCGATGCGGTGCTCGCGCTGCTCGATGCGCAGCACATCGAGCGCGCGCACTTGATCGGCCATTCGATGGGCGGCGCGGTGGCGATGACGTTGGCCGACAGCGCGCCGGAGCGCGTCGCATCGCTGACGCTGATCGCGAGCGCGGGGCTCGGCGCCGACATCAACCGCGATTACATCGACGGCTTCGTCGCCGGCAACAGCCGCAACACGCTGAAGTCGCACCTCGGCGCGCTGTTCGCGGACCACGCGCTCGTCACGCGGCAACTGGTCGAGGACCTCGTCAAGTACAAGCGGCTCGAAGGCGTGCAGGCCGCGCTGGAGAAGATCGCGAGCGCCGCGTTCGACGGCGCGGCCCAGCGGCGCGTGTTCCGCGACCGCGTCGGGTCGCTCGCGCCGCGCACGCTCGTGATCTGGGGCGAGCGCGACCAGGTGATTCCGGCGCGGCACGCGCAGGGCTTGCCGGACGGCGTGCGGGCCGAGGTGATCGCCGGCAGCGGCCACATGGTGCAGATGGAGGCGGCTGCCGACGTGAACCGCCTGATCGTCGCATTTCTCGGAGACTGACGATGACCGCCGCGCTCGAACGACCCAGCCTCACCGCGCTCGGCCAGCCGGGCGCGCGCAGCCGCGACAAGCTCGCGCGCATTCCGGTGCGCGTCGAGCCCGCCGGCGGCGCGGCGCTGCCTAAGCCGCCGTGGCTGCGGGCGCGGCCGATGATGAGCGGGGCGGTCGCCGACATGGCGGCCGTGCTGCGCGAGCATCGGCTGCATTCCGTCTGCGAGGAGGCGATGTGCCCGAACATCGGCGAATGCTTCGCGCAGCGCACCGCGACCTTCATGATCATGGGCGGGCTGTGCACGCGGCGCTGCCCGTTCTGCGACGTCGCGCACGGCCGTCCCGAGCCGCTCGATCCCGACGAGCCCGCGCGGCTCGCGGCCGCGGTCGCGGCGCTCGGGCTGCGCTACGTCGTGATCACGTCGGTCGATCGCGACGACCTGCGCGACGGCGGCGCCGCGCATTTCGCCGCCTGCATCGCGGCGGTGCGCGCGAGCGTGCCGGGCATCGGCGTCGAGGTGCTGACGCCCGATTTCCGCGGTCGCGTCGCGCGTGCGCTCGATGCGTTGTCGTCGGCGTGGCCGGACGTGTTCAATCACAACATCGAGACGGTGCCTTCGCTGTATCGGGCGGCGCGGCCGGGCGCCGACTATCGCGGCTCGCTCGAACTGCTCGCGCACGCGAAGGCCGCGCGGCCGACGCTCGTGACGAAATCGGGCTTGATGCTCGGGCTCGGCGAGTGCGACGACGAGGTGGGCGACACGCTGCGCGACCTGCGCGCGCACGAGGTCGACGTGCTGACGCTCGGCCAGTATCTCGCGCCGTCCGCGCACCATCTGCCGGTGCGACGCTACGTGAGCCCCGAGGCGTTCGCCGCGTGGCGCGACGAGGGGCTGGCGCTCGGTTTCAGGGAAGTCGTCGCGGGGCCGCTCGTGCGGTCGTCGTATCACGCGGCCGACGTGCTGGAGGACGCTTAGACCGCAGGCCGCGGGTCTGCACTGACGGACAGCTGCGCGCGGCTGACGCGGCGCAGGTAGAGCGCGAGGCCCGCGCCCGCCAGCATCAGGCTGACCGTGTTCGCGAACCAGAAGCCGCGCGCGCCGGTCAGCCAGGCGGGGGCGAGGCCGCCGACGTCGAAGCCGAGCACGTAGCCGCCGCCGAGTCCGACGCCCCACAGCGCGACCGCATAGATCACGGTCGGCACGACCGCGACCTTGTACGCGCGCAGCACGAAGGCGGACGTGATCTGCAGCGCGTCGAAGAAGTGGTAGCAGGTGACGATCGCGACCAGCGGCAGCGCGGCGGCGGCCACGGCCGGATTCGGCGTGTAGCCGCTGACGATCAGCGGACGCAGCGTGAACACGAGCACGCCGTACGCGGCCGCGATCCCGCACGCGAGCATCACGCTGTGCCGGCCGAGCAGCCGCGCCTCGTCCGGGCGGCCGGCGCCGAGCGCGCGGGCCACCAGCGTCGACGCCGCGACCCCGATCGACAGTGGCGTCATGTACAGCACCGCGCCGATGTTGCCGGCGATCTGGTGGCCGGCGAGCGTCGTCGTGCCGAACTGCGCGATGAAGAGCGCCATGCACGTGTACGACGTGACCTCGATCAGGTACGACAGGCCCATCGGCACGCCGAGCTTCAGGATCGCCTTCTGGCGCGCCCAGACGGGCCAGCAAAAGCGCGAGAAGATCGAAAGCGGCGAGAACACGTCGAGCTTCGCGAGCAGCGTGAAGCCGATCAGCGCGAGCGCCCAGTTGATCAGCGTACTGGCGAGCCCGCAACCGGGGCCGCCGAGCGCAGGCACGCCGAGCCCGCCGAAGATGAACCACACGTTGAGCGGAAACTTGAGCAGCAGCGCGCCGACCTGCAGGATCATCGCGAGGCGCGGCTTGCCGGCCGCGTTGGTCAGCGCGTTGTAGATCCGGAACACGAGGCTCGCCGGCAGGCCGTACGACAGGATTCGCAGGTAATCGACCGTGCGGTCGTGCAACGCGGGCGGCGCGTGGGCGATGTGCAGCAGCGGTTCGGGAAAATGCAGCAGCAGGAAGCCGGGCACCGCGAGCATCAGCGCGAGCCACAGCGCCTGGCGGACTTCCTCGCCGATCTCGGCGTAGCGCCGCGCGCCGTACAGCTGCCCGGTGATCGGCTGCAGCGCGGACAGGATGCCCGTCAACCCGATGTAGACCGACACGTAGATCGACGAACCGAGCCCGAGTGCGGCCAGGTCGATGGCCGAGTAGCGGCCGACCATCGCCGTGTCGATCACGCCGAACGCGATGATCGCGAGCTGGCCGACGAGCACCGGCCACGCCAGGCCGACGATCCGGCGGATGTCGGCGAACATCGTCAATCGACCGCCCGGTGGCGCGGGCCACGGCGCTTGACGGGCGCCGCCGGCCGCTCGATGCGCTCGTACAGGCGGAAGCGCTCGTCGCGGTCGGCCACGCGGCGGCCTTCCCATACGAGACGCCACACGTATTGCGACATCGCGCTCGGCTCGCCGAAGTCGGAGCGGTCCTGGCGCAGGATCACGTCGCAGTCGCCCGAGAATTCGAAGTGCATGTCGCCGAAGTACGCGAAGGTCGCGATCTGCGCATCGCCGAGCCGCACGGGCGCGATGCACTCATAGTCTTTCGGCAGGTGCGACGCGATCTGTTGCGCGACGTCGCGGTAGGTCCGGCCGTAGTTGACGATCGGCAGCCACAGCGTCATCAGCAGCACCCACATCAGCGTGGTGCCCGCACCCGACAGCACGACGCTGCGCCACAGCACCTTCGGCTGGCGCGAGACGCGCCAGCGCGCGAGCAGGCACCAGCACACGGTGACGATCACCGCGCAGACGAACGACAGGATCTTGAAGTGCGGTTCGTAGCCCGGCACCAGGCGCGCGAGGTTGCGCGCGAGCGGATGCGGGAAGCCGGTGAGCGACGCGAGCCACACGAGCCACACGAAGGTGCCGAGGATCGTGAAGCTCAGCACCGCGAACCAGTCGAACGCGTTGATCGCGCCGCGCTTGAGGGTCGGCAGCGCGAAGGTGGCAAGCACCGCGAGCGGCGGCAGCAACAGCATGTACATGCGGTTCGACTGCTGGCTCTGCAGGATCACGAGCGCGACGAGCGGCACCACGACCGACAGTGGAATCGCGATGTGCGCGCGGCGGCGCATGCCTGCCCAGCTCCACCAGGCCCAGATCGCGAGCGGCCACGCGGGCCACGTAAACAGCGGCAGGTTCTTCGCCGCATAGGCGAGCACCGCGGTCGGCGGGCCCGAGAAGCGCATCAGGCTGCCGTGGATCCACTGGTTGAAGAACCACGCGGCGTCGTCAGGCGCCCCCTGGAAGGCGGCGAGCGGCCACAGCGCGAAGATCGCGGCCGCGAGCGGCAGGCCGATCAGCGGCAGGCGCAGGTTGCGCATCTCCGGCGTGACGAGCCACAGCGCGGCCGTGCCGGCGAGCAGCGCGACGACCAGCACCGGGTTGCCGGACAGCGCGACGAGGCCGATCGCGACGCCCCACCACAGCGCGCCCTGCAGCGGCTTGTCGATGCCGCGCACGATGCCGTACACGAACATCGCGATCCACGCGAACTGCGCGAGCTGCGGCGTCGTTTCGTGGCCGCGCTCCGCGAGCCCGAAGCACGCGACGAGGACCAGCAGCGCGCCGTCGGCGAGCGTGCGGCCGTAGTCGCGCGGTTCCGGCTCGCCGCCGAATGCGTACTTGAACGGCTGGACCTCGGCACGCCGGCCGAGCAGGTAGGCCGCGTACCAGACGAACGCGCACGCGACGCAGAACAGCACGCCCGTGTCGACGCGCGACGCGTTGCTCGCATCGACCCACGGCGCCAGCGCACGGATCGACAGCGCGCCGAGCCAGTAGCCGAGCGGCCCGTCGGTCGTGATGAACTTGCCGACGAGATTCGGCAGCAGCCAGTCGTGCCAGCCGCCGGTGGCCATCGTCCACATCACGCCGAAGCCCGCCGCGTCCTCGTTCTTCCACGGGTCGCGGCCGAACAGGCCGAACGCCGCGTAGACGAGGCAGAGCGTGAGCAGCAGCCAGCGCGGCAGCGCGCGCGTGGCGGAGGCGGTGAGGCGAACGACAGGCTTCATGCAGATGAGCGATTTGTTATGGGCGGGCGGCCGGTGCGGTCATGTGCCGACGGCGCGGATTCGAGCATCCGGCATTGTAGACGCGCCGGCCGTTGCGCGTCAGACGATTGCCCGGCCGCGGCCGTCGTGCGGTGTTGTCCCGGCGAGCGGCGACAAAAAAGGGCAGCCTGGGCTGCCCTTTCGTGCGGTACCGGTGCACTGCAGCCACCGGATCGGTGCGAAGCTTACTTCGCGACCTTGCCGCTGGCGCGTGCGCCGAACTTGTTCTTGAACTTCTCGACACGGCCTGCCGTGTCCATGATCTTTTGCTGGCCCGTGTAGAACGAGTGCGATTCCGACGACACTTCGATCTTGGCGAGCGGGTAGGTCTTGCCTTCGTGTTCGATGGTTTCACGCGTCTGGATCGTCGAGCGCGTGATGAACTTGAAGCCGTTCGACATGTCTTGGAAGACGACTTCGCGGTAGTCCGGGTGAATGCCAGGTTTCATGATGTTCCTTGGTGAGAGCGGTAGCCAACCCGCCGCTTGCCGTGCCGGACCGCGCGCATTTGCGCGATTCGGCCGCCGTCAAGCCCGGCGCGAGCCACTTGCCTAAGGTCGAAAAACGGGGATTATGCCAGAAAATCAGACGGTTGACGAATAATTTTCATCACGCGTCGAGGGCGCCGGTACGGGCCGGATCCTGCCGATAGTAGCGGGCGAGCAGCCGGTAGAGCTCCGGAAATTCGGACTCGAACGCGCGCGGCCGCACGAACAGCGCCTCGCTGCACACCGCGAAGAACTCCGACGGGTGATCGGCCGCATAGGGATCGATCAGCGAGTCGCGCTCGAAGCGCGCCCACGCGCGATCCGGCACCGCATCGACGCGCGCGCAGAACTGGTCGTACGCGTGCTCGAACACGTCGGCCCACGCCTGCGCGTCGAGGTGCGGCGCGTGCCAGCGACGAAAGAGGGGCGGATACCCGTCGGCTTCGCCGTTGACCATGTCGATCTTGTGCGCGAACTCGTGGATCACGACATTGTACGCGTCGCGGCCGTCCGTCATCTGCGCGTCTTCCCACGACAGGATCACCGGCCCGCCTTCCCACGCTTCGCCGCTCGCGTCCTGCTCGACTTCATGGACGACGCCGTCCTCGTCCTGCACGGTCTTGCGGATCACGAATTCGCCCGGATACACGACGACGCCGACCCAGCCGTCGTACAGCGACAGATCGAGATTCAGCACGGGCAGGCACGCCTGCGCGGCGATCGCAACGATCATCTCGTCGGTCAGCTCGAGCCCGTGCGCGGTCGAAAAAGATTTCTTCGCGATGAACAGGCTCGTCAGCTCGCGCAGGCGGCCCAGGTCGCCGGGCGTCAGCGCAGCGAGGAACGGCAGGCGTGCGACGGTGTCCTGCCACAGCGCATCGGGAATCGGATGGCTGCGCAGCGCGCGGTCGCGGCGGCGGTCGTCGAACCAGCGGGTCAGTTTCGAGAGCATGGAAGCAGCGCGAGGAAATCCAAAGCCTGTCTTTTAACTCAATCGATCTCTTTTTGCCATGCCGCGAACAGGCCGCCGACCAGCGCGACACCCGCGAGGAAATAGAAACCGTCGAGCGACGCGAGGAACGACGCCTGTTGCGCGACCATCCGCGCGATCGATGCGATCGCGAGCGCGTGCGCGTCGTTCAGTGCATGGCCGGCGGCCGCATAACCGCGCGTGAGGGCGTCGACGGTCTGCTGGAACAGCGGATCGAACACGTTCGCGCGCTCGACGAGCCGCGTCTGGTGCAGGGCCAGCCGGTGTTGCTCGACGATGATCACCGACGACGTCGCGAACGAGATCGTCAATTGCCGCACGATGTTCTTCAGCCGGTAGCCGTGCGTGTACTCGTCGATCGCGAAGATGCGGAACGTCAGGTTCGCGACCGGCAGCACGATGAACAGCAGCAACAGCCCCCGCAGCAGCAGCGGGACGATCAGCGCGGCCTCGCCGACCTGGGGCGTCATCCGCGTCATCCACAGCGCGGCGGTGGCAGCGATCGCGAACCCCGGCACGACGAACCATTTCTTGTGCGTGACGCGCTTCGCATGGCGCAGGTACGCGAACAGCGCGGTGGCCGAGATCAGCGACATCGTGCCGACCAGGCGCCCGGCGTTCTCGACCGGATAGCCGAGCCCGCCTTCGAGCAGGCGCGAGGTCAGGTAGCTGAAGCCGGTCGTCTCGTAGTAATAGAACATGTACAGCAGCAGCCCGATCTGGAACGTGCGTTCGCGAAACGCGTGCAGCCGCACGAGCGGCGTCGGATGGTTCCACTGGTGATGGGCGAACCACGCGAGCGCGCCGAGGCCGGCGATCGTCAGCAGGATCAGCATCGGCGAGCCGCTGTAGAGCTGGTAGTGCACCTGCTGCAGCACGATCTGCAGCGCGCCTTGCGCGAGCGCGAACACGACGTATGGCCAGAAATGCCCGGAGCCGCGTTCGTCGTCGGGTGTCCTGCCGGAATCGGGGAGCGTGAGCAGCGCGAGGATCGCGAACGCGATGCCCGCGGGCGCGGTGCAGGCGAACAGCGCGCGCCATGTCGAATGCGCGACGAGCAGCCCGCCGACGATCGGCGCGAGCGCGCTGCCGAGCAGGATCATGATCAGGAACGCGCGTGTGGCGGGCGGCCGCTCCTGCGGCTTGAAGCTGACCTGGATCAGGATCCGGCAGGCGCCCATCATCGGGCCGATGAAATAGCCCTGGAAGCCGCGCGCGAACGCGAGTTCGAGCGACGTGTCGGCGAGCGCGGCCGCGATCGCGCCGAACGAGAACAACAGCATGCAGCCGGCGACGTAGCGGCGATGCCCGAGGCGGTCGACCCACCATTGCTGCTGCAGGATGCCGAGCACGGCCGTGACCGCATACGCGCTCGACGACCACACGAGTTCGTCGGGCGATGCGTTGACGCCACCCGCGATGTAGCTCGCGAAGAACGAGAAGGCCGCGTTGTCGAAATAGTCGATGCCGGTGACGAGCGCGAGCGCCCACGGGAACAGGTCCGCGCGCAGGTTCGCGCGGCTCCAGAGCGGCGAGCGACCCGGCGCGACGTTCATTCGCGGTCCTTGCGCGTACGCCGCGCGCCGGCTTCGGCCCGCCGTTGCGCGATCAGCGCGTCGGGGTTTTCGCCGGCGAGGCGCCGTTCGACGTAGTCGATGTCGTGCTGCAGTTCCTTGCGCAGCGCGACCGCTTCCTTCAGTTCGCGCTGGACGGCCGCGATCCGCTGGTCGAGCGTGTCGATCTGTTCGGCGAGCCCCGCGCGGATCTCGCGCAACGATGCGTCCGAATAGCGGCGCCGGCCATCGCCCGTTTCTTCCAGCGGGCGCTTGAGCATCTCGGTGATGCCGTGCAACGAAAAGCCGAGCGCGCGCAGCCGCAGGATGCGGGCGAAGCGTTCGAGATCGGCTTCGTCGTACAGGCGATAGCGGCCGCCGCTGCGCGACGGCGTGACGAGTCCGCGCTCTTCGTAGTACTTCAGCGTGCGCGGCGTGACGCCGAGCCGCGACGCGGCGTCGCTCACGGTCAGCAGCGAGGGGGAGGCGTCGTTCGGCATCGGGATGGCAGGGGCTTCGGTCGGGACGATGGCGCGATTATAGATCAACCTGTACGTTCACGTACAGGTTGGCGCGAAAAAACGGCCGCCGGGCGAAACGCGCGGGCGGCCGTTCGGTGCGGGGCGAGGGCGATCAGCCGCCGCGGCGCATCAGGTCGAAGAACTCGGAATTGCTCTTCGTCTGGCGGATCTTGTCGAGCAGGAACTCCATCGCCTCGACTTCGTCCATGTCGTGGATGAACTTGCGCAGCACCCAGATCTTTTGCAGGATCTCGGGCTTGATCAGCATTTCTTCGCGGCGCGTGCCCGACTTGTTCAGGTTGATCGACGGATAGACGCGCTTTTCCGCGAGACGGCGCTCGAGGTGCACTTCCATGTTGCCGGTGCCCTTGAACTCTTCGTAGATCACGTCGTCCATGCGGCTGCCGGTCTCGATCAGCGCGGTGCCGATGATCGTCAGCGAGCCGCCTTCCTCGATGTTGCGCGCGGCGCCGAAGAAGCGCTTCGGACGCTGCAGCGCGTTCGCGTCGACACCGCCCGTCAGCACCTTGCCCGACGCCGGGATCACGGTGTTGTAGGCGCGGGCGAGACGCGTGATCGAGTCGAGCAGGATCACGACGTCGTGCTTCATTTCGACGAGGCGCTTGGCCTTCTCGATCACCATTTCGGCGACCTGCACGTGACGCGTGGCCGGTTCGTCGAAGGTCGATGCGATCACTTCGCCGGCGACCGAGCGCTGCATTTCGGTCACTTCTTCGGGGCGCTCGTCGATCAGCAGCACGAACAGGATCACGTCCGGATGGTTCTGCTTGATCGCGTGTGCGATGTGCTGGAGCATCACGGTCTTGCCCGACTTCGGCGACGCCACCAGCAGGCCGCGCTGGCCCTTGCCGATCGGCGCGATCATGTCGATGATGCGGCCCGTGACGTTTTCTTCGCCGCGCATTTCGCGTTCGAGCGACAGCGGCTTGTTCGGGTGCAGCGGCGTGAGGTTCTCGAACATGATCTTGTGTTTCGAGGCCTCGGGCGGCTGCCCGTTGACTTTGTCGACCTTCACCAGCGCGAAGTAGCGCTCGCCGTCCTTCGGCGTGCGGACTTCACCTTCGATGGTGTCGCCGGTGTGCAGGTTGAAGCGGCGGATCTGCGACGGGCTGATGTAGATGTCGTCGGTGCTCGCGAGGTACGACATTTCCGGCGAGCGCAGGAAGCCGAAGCCGTCCGGCAGCACTTCGAGCGTACCGTCGCCGAAGATCGTCTCTCCCGTCTTGGCGCGCTTTTTGAGAATGGCGAACATCAGCTCCTGCTTGCGCAGGCGGTTCGCGTTTTCGATCTCCAGGCCATTGGCCATTTCGATCAGTTCGGACACGTGCAGAGACTTGAGCTCGGATAAATGCATACGGAGAACCCGCCAGGGAGGAGAAGCGACGAAAAGAAATAAGGGAGGAGGGGCGAGCGGAGGCGCTCTGAGACTTAATGCGTCTTGTAGACGTTTTTTGATTCTAGCATACGCCGATTCGCGCCTGAGCGGCCGAGCGGCGGCTTGACGGCGGACGTGTTGTCGGTTGACAACACGTCCGCGCAACGGCCGGTATTACAGGTGGCTGTCCAGGAATGCGGTGAGTTGCGACTTCGACAGCGCACCGACCTTCTGTGCGGCGGCCGCGCCGTTCTTGAACAGGATCAGCGTCGGGATGCCGCGCACGCCGAACTTCGCGGGCGTTGCCTGGTTGTCGTCGACGTTGATCTTCGCGATCTGCAGCTTGTCGCCGTAGTCCTTCGCGACTTCGTCGAGGATCGGGGCGATCATCTTGCACGGGCCGCACCATTCGGCCCAGAAGTCGACGAGCACGGGCTTGTCGGATTTGACGACGTCCTGTTCGAACGATGCGTCGCTGATGTGTTTGATCTGTTCGCTCATTGGGTCAATACCTCTTACGGTTCGGGGACTGCCTGCTTGGCGCGTTGCGGCGCTCCGGCGGCCTGTCGGCTGCCGGCCGCTGCGGCAGGTCACTCCGCTCTCCGGAAGGAGGGGCGTAAGCGCTGCTTGGCGCGGCTCGCGGGTCGTTCGGGCGTCATATTAGCCTAAATTGCTATCTGCTGCGGGCGGCGATAGTAGCCGCTACGCGAGTAGGGGTACGACGCGCCGTTCGACCGTTGCGATCCGAACGTGGAGGCCGGCTCGCAAAATACAAGAGCCACGGAATCTATCCCGGAATCTGTCCGCCCGTTCGCGCCCGTTCGCGCCGGATGGACAAGCCCGTACGCGCGCCGGTTTGCTCGATCGTGCGCATTGTTGCGAACAAACGGTCGCATTTGGCCGGAAGCGGTGATAGAATATGCCGTGACGGGCCTCCTCGCATGGTGGGGCGGTGAACCTGGTCAGGTCGGGAACGAAGCAGCCACAATCGTTTTCTGCCAGTGCCGAGGGTCGGGCTCGTCACCTTTCCTCTCGCCCCGTTCGCCGGGCGTTTTTTATTTCTGCGTCATTCTCCGTTTTACCTGCGTCTTGCCCGTTTTCCGCACCGTTTCGCGTGTCGGCGCGACGCAGCGTTACTGATACAATTTCCCGATGACCTATCAAGTTCTCGCACGCAAGTGGCGTCCGAAGGATTTCGCTTCGCTCGTCGGCCAGGAGCACGTCGTCAGGGCGCTCACGCACGCGCTCGACGGCGGGCGTCTCCATCACGCCTATCTGTTTACCGGAACCCGCGGCGTCGGCAAGACGACGCTGTCGCGGATCTTCGCGAAGGCGCTCAACTGTGAAACCGGCGTCACGTCGCAGCCGTGCGGCGTGTGCCGCGCGTGCCGCGAGATCGACGAAGGCCGCTTCGTCGACTACGTCGAAATGGATGCCGCGAGCAACCGCGGCGTCGACGAAATGGCCGCGCTGCTCGAGCGCGCGGTGTACGCGCCCGTCGATGCGCGCTTCAAGGTCTACATGATCGACGAAGTGCACATGCTGACGAACCACGCGTTCAACGCGATGCTGAAGACGCTCGAGGAGCCGCCGCCGCACGTCAAGTTCATCCTCGCGACCACCGATCCGCAAAAGATTCCCGTCACCGTGCTGTCGCGCTGCCTGCAGTTCAACCTGAAGCAGATGCCGGCCGGGCACATCGTGTCGCACCTCGAGCGGATCCTCGGCGAAGAGCGGATCTCGTTCGAGCAGCAGGCGCTGCGTCTGCTCGCGCGCGCCGCGCAGGGCAGCATGCGCGATGCGCTGTCGCTGACCGACCAGGCGATCGCGTACTCGGCGAACGAAGTGACCGAATCGGCGGTGTCGGGCATGCTCGGCGCGCTCGACCAGACTTACATGGTGCGCCTGCTCGATGCGCTCGCGGCCGGCAACGGTCCGGAGATCCTCGCGATCGCCGACGAGATGTCGCTGCGCAGCCTGTCCTTTTCCACCGCGCTGCAGGATCTCGCGAGCCTGCTGCACCGGATCGCCTGGGCGCAGTTCGCGCCGGGCTCGGTGCTCGACGAATGGCCGGAAGCGGCCGATCTGCGCCGCTTCGCGGAGACGCTGAGCCCCGAGCAGGTGCAGCTGTTCTATCAGATCGCGACGGTCGGGCGCGCGGAGCTCGGCCTTGCGCCGGACGAATACGCCGGCTTCACCATGACGTTGCTGCGGATGCTCGCGTTCGAGCCGGCCGTCGGTGCCGGCAGTGCGCCGGGAGGTCAGCCGGCCGTGCCGCGTGCCGTGCCTGCACCAGCATCCGCGCCGCGTGCGGCCGCTGCCGTTGCGTCGGCTGCGGCACCCAGGTCGTCGGCGCCGCAGCCGGCAGCCGTGGCGGCCGCACGTCCGCAAGCGGCTGCGCCCGCTGCGCGTCCGGCAGCGGTCCAGACCGACGATGCGGCGATTGCGCCGGCAGTGAAGGCTGTTTCGACACCGGCATCTGAATCTGTATCCGCGGCAACATCGGCTGCGACCGCAGCGCCGGCCGCACCGCAGCCGCAAGCGATCCCGGCACCTCAGGCGGTACCGCCGAGCGATGCACCGCCGGCCGTCCGCAACGAACCTGAACCGCCGGTTGCCGCCGCCAAGCGCAACGACGAACCTGTGCCGCCTGCCGAACCGGCGCCGCGTGCTGCGCCGGCCGAACCCGCCGCGCGCCCGTCTGCCCGCGGCGGTGCGGCTGCCGCACTCGACGTGCTGCGCAACGCCGGCATGCGCGTGTCGTCCGACCGCGCGCGTGCGGGCGCCGCGCCCAAGCCGGCGGCGGCCCAGCCGGCCGTCGAAAAGCCGGCGGCATCACGTCCTGCCGTGCAGGTACCGACGCCGCGCGCGGCGGCCCGCGCGCCGCAGGCTGCCGACACGCGCCAGGCCCCGCCGCCGTGGGAAGACATTCCGCCGGACGAATACGTGCCGCTCAGCGCCGACGAGATGTTCGGCGGTGCGGCGGACGACGGCTTCGTGCCGGTGTTCGACAGCGGCCCCGACGACGTGCGCATTGCGCCGAAGGCAGTGGAGTCCCGTCCGTCCGCGCCGGTCGACACGCGCCCGCTGCCGCCCGCGATCGCGCTCGACCCGGTCGGCTTCGACGGCGAATGGCCGGCGCTGGCCGCGCGGTTGCCGCTGAAGGGCGTCGCGTATCAGCTCGCGTTCAACAGCGAGCTGACGGCCGTCGACGCGACGACGTTGAAACTGTCCGTGCCGGTGCCGCAGTATGCGGACGTCGCCCAGGTCGCGAAACTGAAGGCGGCCCTGGCCGATGCGCTCGGCAAGGCCGTCGAGGTCGCGGTCGAGGTCGGGCCCGCGCGGCGCACCGCGGCGGCACTCGATGCGGCTGCACGTGCGGCACGCCAGCGCGAGGCAGAGCAGGACATCCATGGCGATCCGTTCGTCCAGCAGCTCGTGCGTGACTTCGGCGCGCGTATCGTCGAAGGCTCGGTACGGCCGCTCGCCGATCCGGCGCCGGACGGCACGCCGCCGACACTGCATTGAACGAATCGCATCGCGACAGGCACAATCACGCCCGCACACATCGACCGGCACGCGCCGCGTGCCGGTTTTCACACGATCAAGAAGGAGTATTCCCATGTTGAAAGGCAACCTCGCCGGACTGATGAAGCAAGCGCAGCAAATGCAGGAAAACATGAAGAAGATGCAGGAGCAGCTTGCGCAGATCGAAGTCGAAGGGCAGTCGGGTGCCGGCCTCGTCAAGGTGACGATGACCTGCCGCAACGAAGTGCGTCGCGTGGCGATCGACCCGAGCCTGCTCGCGGACGACAAGGACATGCTCGAGGATCTGGTCGCGGCCGCGTTCAACGACGCGGTGCGCAAGGCCGAAGCGACGTCGCAGGAAAAGATGAGCGGCATGACGTCGGGCCTGCCGCTGCCCCCGGGTTTCAAGCTGCCGTTCTGAGCGCAGCCTCCGTTCAGCTTTCAGCCGCCGTATGAAACAGCCGTCCGCCCTGTCCGCGCTCGTCGAAGCGTTGCGCGTATTGCCCGGCGTCGGGCCGAAATCCGCGCAACGCATGGCGTACCACCTGATGCAGCACGATCGGGAGGGCGCGGAACGGCTCGGCCGGTCGCTGCTGTTCGCGACCGAGCACCTGCAGCACTGCGAGAAGTGCAATACCTTCACGGAAGCGCAGATCTGCGAGGTGTGCAGCGACGAGGAGCGTGATCCGACGCTGCTGTGCGTCGTCGAGACGCCGGCCGACCAGATCATGCTCGAGCAGACGATGACGTACCGCGGGCTGTATTTCGTGCTGATGGGGCGGCTGAGCCCGCTCGACGGGATCGGCCCGAAGGAAATCCATTTCGACCGCCTCGTGCGGCGCGCGTCCGACGGTGTCGTCAAGGAGGTCGTGCTCGCGACCAACTTCACGAACGAGGGCGAAGCCACCGCGCACTACCTCGGCCAGACGCTGAAGGCGCGCGGGCTCGCGGTCACGCGCCTCGCGCGCGGCGTGCCGGTGGGCGGCGAACTCGAATACGTCGACGCGGGCACCATCGCCCGCGCGATGCTCGACCGCCGCACGATGTAAGCCGGGCGCCGCCGGCCGGCGGCGCCGTTCCTCATGCCAGGGAGACACATGAGCACCAGCCAGGGCCCGCTCGCGGGCGTCAAAGTGCTCGAATTCGGGACGCTGATCGCGGGGCCGTTCGCGTCGCGCCTCTTTGCCGAATTCGGCGCGGAAGTGATCAAGATCGAGGATCCGAACGGCGGCGACCCGCTGCGCAAGTGGCGCAAGCTGCATCCGGAGCAGGGCGGCACGTCGCTGTGGTGGTCGGTCCAGGCGCGCAACAAGAAGTCGGTCACCCTCAACCTGAAATCCGATGCCGGCAAGACGATCGCGCGGCAACTCGCGCGCGAGGCCGATATCGTGATCGAAAACTTCCGCCCGGGCCTGCTCGAGAAGCTCGGGCTCGGCTACGACGTGCTGTCGGCCGACAACCCCGGGCTCGTGATGGTGCGCCTGTCCGGTTACGGGCAGACCGGCCCGTACCGCGACCGGCCCGGCTTCGGCGCGATCGCCGAATCGATGGGCGGCTTGCGCCACATCACCGGCTATCCCGATTTGCCGCCGCCGCGCATCGGCATCTCGATCGGCGACTCGATCGCCGCGCTGCACGGCGTGATCGGCGCGATGATGGCGCTCCACCACCGCAACGTGAACGGCGGCGCGGGGCAGGTGGTCGACGTTGCGCTGTACGAAGCGGTGTTCAACATGATGGAAAGCGTGGTGCCCGAGTACGGCGTGTACGGGATGGTGCGCGAGCGCACCGGTGCGTCGCTGCCGGGCATCGTGCCGTCGAACACCTACGCGTGCCGCGACGGCAGCATCGTGATCGGCGGCAACAGCGACCCGATCTTCAAGCGGCTGATGAAGGCAATCGAACGCGACGACCTCGCCGACGATCCCGCGCTCGCTCGCAACGACGGACGCGTGCCGCGCACGCAGGAGATCGACGACGCGATCGCCGCTTGGCTCGCGCCGCGCACGATCGACGACGCGCTGGCCGTGCTCAACGCGGCCGACGTGCCGGCCGGGCGCATCTACAGCGCCGCCGACATGTTCACCGATCCGCAGTTCATCGCGCGGCAGATGATCCAGCGTTTCAAGCTGGCCGACGGCACCGACATTCCGCTGCCGAACATCACGCCGAAGCTGTCCGGCACGCCGGGCGAAACACGCTGGCTCGGGCCGGAACTCGGCGAGCATACGGACGAGGTGCTGCGCGGTCTCGGCTACGACGCGCAGGCGATCGCCGCGCTGCGCGAGGCCGGCGCGATCTGAGCGCCGCGCGCTCGACGCTGCGCGTCAGGTCTGCCGGCGGGGTATCTCGTCACGGCGGCCGTTGAGGGGGAAAACCCGGGCGGCACCGCGTTTTCCCGCACCTGCAAACACCGCCTAGCGATGCGGCGGCGCACCGCGCGCGCGTCGTGGGTGCGGGCCTGTCCGCACCCGCCGGACTGTCGCTCTCGCGCCATCTTTCCTCGGTTACAATCGCCGGATGCGAATCCTACTCAGCAACGACGACGGCTATCTCGCCCCCGGTCTCGCCGCGCTCAGCGACGCGCTGCAGCCGCTTGCCGACCTCACGGTGATCGCGCCCGAGCAGAATTGCAGCGGCGCGTCGAATTCCCTGACGCTGTCGCGGCCGCTGTCGGTGCAGCGCGCGACGAATACGGGTTTCTTCTACGTGAACGGCACACCGACCGATTCGGTGCACGTCGCGCTGACCGGGATGGCCGACGCGCGGCCCGACCTCGTCGTGTCCGGGATCAACAACGGCCAGAACATGGGCGAAGACACGCTCTATTCAGGGACAGTTGCGGCCGCCACCGAAGGCATCATGTTCGGCGTGCCGGCCATCGCGTTTTCGCTGGCCGACAAGGGCTGGGCGCATCTGGCGGATGCAGCGCGCGTCGCCGCGGAAATCGTCGAGCACTTTCTCGCGCATCCGCTGCCCGGTCAGCCGCTGCTGAACGTCAATATTCCGAATCTGCCGTACGACGAACTGAAAGGCTGGCAGGTCACGCGCCTCGGCAAGCGTCACCCGTCCCAGCCGGTGATTCGCCAGACCGACCCGCGCGGCGAGCCGGTCTACTGGATCGGCGCTGCGGGTGCGGCGCTGGACGCGAGCGAAGGCACCGATTTCCACGCCGTCGCAAACGGTTTCGTCTCGATCACGCCGCTGCAGCTCGATCTCACGCATACGCAAATGCTGCCTGCAACGCGCGAATGGGCGCGCGCAGGAGGGCGGGCTTCATGAGCGGCGAGCGCGCGAAGCGGTTCCCGCTCGCGCTCGAAGATCTCAAGCGAGCGCCACGCAAATCGGAGAGCCGGGCCGGTGAACGCCATGCGGCGAGCGCGGTGCCGAAGGCCGTCGACAAGCCCGCTGCCGTGCTGAAGCCGGTGGCGGCGAAGGCGGGCGTCGCACGCACGGTGCCCGGCACGGCCACCGCGAAGCCGGCGAGTGCACCGAAGCCGACCGTGCTGAAGCCCGCGATGCCGAAGCCGGCGGCGCCGAGCGTCGCGCCGGCCGGTGCATTCGCGCTGACGTCGGAACGTGTGCGCGAGCGCATGGTCGAACGCCTGCGCGCGAACGGCGTGACCGACGCGCGCGTGCTGGATGCGATGGCCGCGGTGCCGCGCCACCTGTTCGTGGATGCCGGGCTCGCGACGCAGGCGTACGAGGATGCCGCGTTGCCGATCGGCCACCAGCAAACGATTTCAAAGCCGTCGGTCGTCGCGCGCATGATCGAGCTCGCGATGGCCGGCCGCACGCTCGAGCGCGTCCTCGAGATCGGCACCGGTTGCGGCTACCAGGCCGCGGTGCTGAGTCACGTGGCACGCGACGTGTATTCGATTGAACGCATCAAGCCGCTCTACGAGCGCGCGAAGCTGAACCTGCGGCCGCTGCGCGTGCCGAACATCCGTCTGCATTACGGCGACGGGCGTGTCGGCCTGCCGTCCGCGGGCCCGTTCGACGCGATCGTGATCGCGGCGGCAGGCCTCGACGTGCCGCAGGCGCTGCTCGAGCAGCTCGCGATCGGCGGGCGGCTCGTCGCGCCGGTCGGCGCGCAGAGCGGGCAGCCCCAGGTGCTCACGCTCGTCGAGCGCGTCGCGCACGCGCAATGGCGGGAGTCCCGGCTTGATCGCGTTTTCTTTGTCCCTTTAAAATCCGGAGTGATTTGAAACCGATGAGTATGTTGCGCGCGATGCAAAACAACCGAACCAGGGAACCGCTCACGTTCGCCCAGCGCGCGATCTGTGTGGCTGCGTTCTCCACGCTGCTGGCCGCCTGTGCGACGCGGCTCGACAACGCGCCCGTCGTCGACCGCTCCGGATCGCTCGGCACGACCGCCGCCGCGCAGCCGGCAGTGCCGCTCGGCCCGCCGCCGCCCGGCTTCTACCGGGTGAAACCGGGCGATACGCTGTACCGGATCGCGCTCGAGAACGGGCAGAACTATCGCGACATCGCCACCTGGAACAACCTGGCGAACCCGAATCAGATCGAAGTCGACCAGCTGCTGCGTGTCGCGCCGCCGGGCGGTGCCGCGCTTGCCGGCTCGCCGGCTGCCGCGCCGATCACCGGCGCCGCCGTCGCGACCGCGCCGCTCAGCAGCGGTCCCGCGACGCCGGCCGCGGGCTCGTCGTCCGCGAGCACGCCGCCGGCTGCCGCCGCATCGAGCGATACGGCAGCCGCGCCGAGCGGCCCCGTGACGTTCGCATGGCCCGTGCGCGGTCCGGTGCTGAACGGTTTCGACGACGCGAAGAACAAGGGCGTCAATATCGGCGGCACGTCCGGCGAGGCCGTGAAAGCGGCGGCCGACGGCCGCGTCGTCTACTCGGGCAACGGCCTGCGTGGCTATGGCAACCTCATTATCATCAAACACGATGCAACTTACCTCACGGCGTATGCACACAATCGCGCTTTGATGGTAAAAGAGGGGGACGCGGTAACGAAGGGGCAGAAGATCGCCGAGATGGGTAACAGCGATGCCGACCGCGTGATGCTGCATTTCGAGGTTCGCCGGCAGGGTAAACCTGTCGATCCGCTGAAGTATTTGCCGCCTCAATAACCGAGACGACCATGCCGAAATCGAAGCGCCACGAGCCGCAAGCCGAGTCTGAGAAGATCAGTCGTGCCACGCAAGCATCGGTGGAGCGAGCTGGCGCTTCGACGGACGACGAAGACGACGTCGCGGAAAACGAACGTGATCTCGAGGCACGCGACGCCGAAGCGGATGGCGACGACGAGCACGAAGGCCGGGCGGAAGCCGCGCCCGACGTCGACGATTTCCGCGCATTGCTGCAGGCCGAACTCACGGCCGACACGATCCAGCATTACCTGAACCGTATCAGCGTGAAGCCGCTCCTGACCGTCGAGGAGGAGCAGCGCTATTCGCGTCTTGCGAAGGCCGGCGAATTCGAGGCGCGGCAGGTGATGATCGAGCGCAACCTGCGTCTCGTCGTCAGTATCGCGAAGGGTTACCTGAACCGCGGCGTGCCGCTGCTCGACCTGATCGAGGAGGGCAACCTCGGCCTGATGCACGCGATCGAGAAATTCGATCCGACGCGTGGCTTTCGGTTCTCGACCTACGCGACGTGGTGGATCCGGCAGAGCATCGAGCGGGCGATCATGAACCAGGCTCGCACCGTGCGTCTGCCTGTGCACGTGATCCGCGAACTGAACCAGGTGCTGCGCGCGAAGCGCCACCTCGAAAAGAATTCGATGTCGACGGGCGAGGCGGCCGAGCGCCGTGAAGCCAGCATCGACGACATCGCCTATCTCACCGGCAAGACCGCCGAGGAAGTCACCGACATCCTCGCGCTCAACGAGCACACCGCATCGCTCGACGCGCCGCTCGATCTCGATCCCGCGAGCAGCCTGCTCGACCTGCTGCCCGACGACCAGAGCCGGTCGCCCGACGCGGAGGTGCAGCACCGCGAACTCGAGACGCTCACGCGCGCATGGCTGTCGCGGCTGTCCGACAAGCATCGGCACGTGATCGAGCGCCGCTTCGGCCTGAACCACATCGAACCGGCCACGCTCGAGGAGCTGGCCGACGAGATGGGGCTCACGCGCGAGCGCGTGCGGCAGATCCAGCAGGAAGCGCTGGTGCGCCTCAAGCGGTTCTTTGCCTCCAATGGCGTGCGCAAGGACGCCGTTCTGTAACTGATGACACCGATTCTCGTTTTTGACATCGAGACCATTCCCGATGTCGACGGCATTCGCCGTCTTGAAGACCTGCCCGCGACGCTGGACGATGCCGCGGTGGCCGAACATGCGTTCGCCGCGCGCCGCGAGAAGACCGGCAGCGATTTCCTGCCGCATCACCTGCAGCGCATCGCGGCGATCTCCTGCGTGTTCCGCGACAACAACGGTTTCCGCGTTCGGTCGCTGGGCACACCCCAGGACAATGAGGCGACGCTGGTCCAGTCGTTCTATCGCGTGATCGAGAAATACACGCCGCAGCTCGTGTCGTGGAACGGCGGCGGCTTCGATCTGCCGGTGCTCCATTACCGTGCGCTCGTACACGGGATCCCCGCGACGCGCTACTGGGATCTGGGCGAGGACGACCGCGAGTTCAAGTGGAACAACTACATCTCGCGTTATCACTCGCGGCACACCGATCTGATGGACGTGCTCGCGATGTATCAGGCGCGCGCGAATGCGCCGCTCGACGCGCTCGCGAAGCTGTGCGGCTTCCCGGGCAAGCTCGGAATGGACGGCAGCCAGGTGTGGCCGGCGTTCCAGGATGGCCGGATCGAGGAAATCCGCAACTATTGCGAAACGGACGTCGTCAATACCTACCTGCTGTATTGCCGGTTCCAGCTGATGCGCGGCGGCCTGACGCCGAGCGAATATGCGGACGAGATCCTGCTCGTGAAGAATTCGCTCGCGCAGGAGCCCGCGTCGCACTGGGCCGAATACCTGGCTGGTTTCGACGCGTGACGCGGGCGGCCCGCGTTGCGGCCGCGATCAATCTCGATCGAGTTCGAGCACGACCGGCTGGTGATCCGATTCGCGCGCGTCGCCGTCGATTTCGCAGCGCGTGACGCGTGCCAGCAGCGTATCGGTCACGAACACGAAGTCGCATGCGAGCGGCCCGTCGGACCATTGCGCCGTGTCGTAGACGCCGGCGGTCGGCGGCGGCGTGTGGCCCGGGTGCCGGGCGATCCACGCATCGACGAACGACGGTGCGTCGGCGATCGGCTCGAGCATGCGCCGGTACGCGTCGCTGCCGAACGCGCTGTTGAAGTCGCCGCAGAGGATGGCATCACGCGGCTGGCCGGTCTCGCTGAACGGCCCCGTGGCATTTTCGGCCGGCGCAGGCTGGTCCGCATGCGCACACGCTTCGCGGTGCCGGGCGTGCAATGCGTCGACCTGCGCGAGTCGCTGGCGCGCTGAATAGAATTCCAGATGCGTCGTGACGACCCGCAGCCGACCCGACGGCAACACCAGTTCGACGTCGAGCGCGACGCGCGGCATGGAAGGCGCGTCGGCGTCGGCCGGCCACGGCAGCAATTGGCGCAGCACGCGCCCGATCGGCAGCCGGGTCGCGATCGCATTGCCGAACTGGCGGCGCGGTGCGCCGGCCTCGAGCGGCGGCAGGTCGGCGCCGACCGCTTCGACGATCGTATAGCCGGGCAGCAACGCCGCCAGTTCGGCGAACTGGTCGGGGCCGGGCTGGCCGGGCAGTGCGCCGAAACCGCGTGTGACTTCCTGCAGGCACAGCACGTCGAAGTCGCCGAGCCGGCGGGCGGCTGCGATCGTGCGCGGGAGGTCGACGACGCCGTCGGCGTCCCGACCCCATTGGATGTTCCAGTCGATCAGTCGCATGGTCGATTCTCCCGAGTCTCCTGAGTCTGTTGCGAGCAGAACGTGTGCCGCCGGCTGACCTCGCGAGACGCCGCGCATGCGGGCCGGCGGCGGATGGCCTGCAGGCCGTTCCTGCATGACGCGGCGCGGCAGACGCGTCAGTATCGACGCTTGCGCCACGAAAGCGGGCGACGCGGGCTGTCGTCGTCTACAATCTCGCCTTCTTCAACGTTTTGTCAGGAAAAGCTGGTGTCCGAAGCCGTCCCCACTTCTGCGCGCAAATCGAAAAATGCGCCCGTCGCGCCCGGGCCTGCCCCGGTTCTCGAGATCGAATCGCTCGACATGGAAGCGCGCGGTGTCGGCCGCACGGCGACCGAGGACGGCACGCCGGGCAAGGTGATCTTCGTCGAGGGTGCGCTGCCCGGCGAGCGCGTGACCTATTCGAGCTACCGTCGCAAGCCGAGCTACGAGCAGGCGACCGTCGTCGACATTCTGCGCCCGAGCGTGCTGCGCACGGAGCCGAAATGCAAATTCTTCGGCACCTGCGGCGGCTGCTCGATGCAGCACCTCGACATGCGCGCGCAGGTCGCGATCAAGCAGCGCGTGCTCGAGGACAACCTGTGGCACCTGTCGAAGCTGCGCGCCGAGACGATGTTCACGCCGATCCACGGCCCGTCGTGGGGCTACCGGTACCGTGCGCGCCTGACCGTGCGCAACGTCGCGAAGAAGGGCGGCGTGCTGGTCGGGTTCCATGAAAAGAAGAGCAGCTATGTCGCCGACATGACGAGCTGCGAAGTGCTGCCGCCGCACGTATCGGCGATGCTTGTGCCGCTGCGGCGGCTGGTCGAGGGGCTGTCGATCCGTGACCGGATGCCGCAGATCGAGCTCGCGGTCGGTTCGCAAGTCACGGCACTGGTGCTGCGCGTGCTGGAGCCGATCAATGCGGACGACGAAGCGCTGCTGCGCGCGTTCGCCGACGAGCACAAGGTGCAGTTCTGGCTGCAGCCGAAGGGCCCGGACACGGTGACGCCGTTCTATCCGCTCGACGTGCCGCTCGACTATACGCTGCCGGAGTTCGGCATCCGCATGCCGTTCAAGCCGACCGACTTCACGCAGGTCAACCATCAGATCAACCGCGTGCTGGTGGGGCGCGCGCTGCGCCTGCTCGCGCCGTCACGCGACGATCGCGTGCTCGACCTGTTCTGCGGGATCGGCAACTTCACGCTGCCGCTCGCGCGGCTGTCGCGCGAGGTGATGGGCATCGAAGGCAGCGAGACGCTGACGACCCGCGCGCTCGCAAATGCGCGCGAGAACGGCGTCGACGGCCATACGACGTTCGCGTGCCGGAACCTGTTCGAGGTGACGGGCGACGACCTGCGTGCGCTCGGCGCCTTCGACAAGTTCCTGATCGACCCGCCGCGCGAAGGCGCGCTCGCGGTGTCGAAGGCGCTGGCCGAAATCGCGCAGAGCGGCGCAGGCCCGCTGCCGAAGCGCATCGTCTACGTGTCGTGCAACCCGTCGACGCTCGCGCGCGACGCAGGCCTGCTCGTGCACGAGGCCGGCTACCGGCTGAAGGGCGCCGGCGTCGTGAACATGTTCCCGAACACGTCGCACGTCGAATCGATCGCGCTGTTCGAGCGCGACTGAGCCGGGCGGCGGACGTAAAAAAACCGGCCCGAGGGCCGGTTTTTTCATCGGGTACGGCGAACGTCAGTTGCGGTTGCCGCCGAAGATGCCGAGCAGCGCGAGCAGGTTCGTGAACACGTTGTAGAGGTCGAGGTAGATCGCGAGCGTGGCCGAGATGTAGTTCGTCTCGCCGCCGTTCACGACGCGCTGGACGTCGAACAGCATGTAGGCCGAGAAGATCGCGATCGCGAGCACCGACACGGTGAGCATCAGCGCCGGCAGTTGCAGGAAGATGTTCGCGACCGAGGCCAGCAGGATCACGATCACGCCCATGAACAGCCATTTGCCGAGCCCGGAGAAGTCGCGCTTGCTGACCGTGGCGATCGTCGCCATCGCGGCGAAGATGATGCCGGTGCCGCCGAACGCGAGCATGATCAGCGACGGTCCGTTCGAGAAGCCGAGGATGAAGCTCAGCAGGCGCGACAGCATCAGGCCCATGAAGAACGTGAAGCCGAGCAGCACGAACACGCCGGCTGCGCTGTTTTTCGTCCGCTCGATCGCGAACATGAAGCCGAACGCGATTGCGAAGAACGCGAGCAGGCTCATCATCGGGCTCGTGGCCGCGAACAGCGAGAAGCCCGTCGCGACGCCGACCCATGCCCCGAGCACCGTCGGCACCATCGACAGCGCGAGCAGCCAGTACGTGTTCCGCAGCACGCGATTGCGAACCTCCGCGGTGCTGACGGAGCCGCCGCGGCCGAAATTGTACGGATAGTCGTTCATGGTTTCTCCTAACATTGAACGCGTGGGCGTCCGGGGCCGGTTCGGCGCGCGCGGTGTGCGGCGCAGCAAACCGGAGCAGCTATGGCTAAGATACGTTCCGTGCCGCGAGGTTTCAATGGCCGGGCGGCGCAAAAAACATATGGATTTGGAACCTTTCACTCGTGTAAGGGTTCAATCGCAATGATACACGGGATCGTGCTACAATAGCGGATTCATTTGAACCTGTAACTTCTTAATTTCTTGGAGTTTTTATGGCAATCGAGCGCACCCTGTCGATCATCAAGCCGGATGCGGTGGCAAAGAACGTGATCGGCCAGATCTACAGCCGTTTCGAAGGCGCCGGCCTGAAGATCGTCGCATCGCGCATGGCACACCTGTCGCGTGCGGACGCAGAGAAGTTCTACGCAGTTCACGCAGCACGTCCGTTCTTCAAGGACCTCGTCGATTTCATGATCTCGGGCCCGGTGATGATCCAGGTTCTGGAAGGTGAAGGCGCGATCCTGAAGAACCGCGACCTGATGGGCGCGACGGATCCGAAGAAGGCGGAAAAGGGCACGATCCGCGCCGACTTCGCCGACAGCATCGACGCGAACGCCGTGCACGGCTCGGACGCTGCCGAAACGGCCGCGGTCGAAGTTGCATTCTTCTTCCCGGAAATGAACGTCTACTCGCGCTAAGCCCTGGCTGGCAACAAGTAGGCAGGATTCAGCGCACGCGGCAAGGCAGCACATCATGACGAGCGAAACTTCCGTCAATCTTCTCGACTTCGATGCCGAGGGTCTTGTCGCGTACTGCGGCAGCCTCGGCGAGAAGCCGTTCCGCGCCAAGCAGTTGCAGCGCTGGATCCATCAGTACAACGCCGGCGATTTCGACGGCATGACCGATCTCGCGAAGTCCCTGAGAGAAAAGCTCAAGGGCCGCGCGTCGATCGTGATGCCCGATATCGTCAGCGATCACGTTTCCACCGACGGCACGCGCAAGTGGCTGATCGACGTCGGAAACGGCAATGCGGTCGAAACCGTTTTCATCCCGGAAGAGACGCGCGGCACGCTGTGCGTGTCGTCGCAGGCCGGGTGTGCGGTCAACTGCCGCTTCTGCTCGACGGGCAAGCAGGGCTTCTCCCGCAACCTGTCGACAGCCGAAATCATCGGCCAGCTCCGGATGGCCGAGTTTGCGCTGCGTGCGTCGCTGGGTCGCGCGCCCGGTCCGAACGGCAAGGCCGAACGGGTCGTCACCAACGTGGTGATGATGGGCATGGGCGAGCCGCTGCTGAACTACAGCGCGGTCGTGCCCGCGATGCGGCTGATGCTCGACGACAACGCGTACGGCCTGTCGCGCCGCCGCGTCACGTTGTCGACGTCCGGCGTGGTACCGATGATGGACCGCCTCGGCGCCGAATTGCCGGTCGCGCTCGCCGTCTCGCTGCACGCGCCGAACGATGCGCTGCGCGACGAACTGGTGCCGCTCAACAAGAAGCATCCGCTTCGCGAGCTGATGGCCGCGTGCCAGCGCTATCTGAAGGTCGCACCGCGCGACTTCATTACTTTCGAATACTGCATGCTCGACGGCGTCAACGACACCGAAGCGCATGCGCGCGAACTGCTGGCCGTCACGCGTGACGTGCCCTGCAAGTTCAACCTGATCCCGTTCAATCCGTTTCCGGAATCGGGCCTCATCCGCTCGAAGCCGGAGCAGATCAAGCGCTTTGCACAGGTCCTCATCGACGCGGGTGTCGTCACGACCGTGCGCAAGACGCGCGGCGACGACATCGACGCCGCGTGCGGCCAGCTGGCCGGCGCCGTGAAGGACCGCACGCGCCTGGCGGAGCGAACGGGCGCAGCAGCAAAAATCATCGAAGTTCGGGCGATCTGACGGGGACGCCTGGTCGGGGCCGCGTGGGTGCGGATGCCTGGACTTCTTGCGGTACAACACGCGAATAGCGATCGGTCGCGGCGCCTCGGCGCCGCGCATGATGTGGACAGTTGCGGGAGCCGGCGGCGCCCGCCAGTGAAGAAGAATCGACGCGAGGACAAGGATGAGTGAGCCGCAGCCGACCAACGGCGCAGAGACGAATGCCGCGAAGCCGGCACCGGCGGGGCTTGAAACGCTGGCGGCCGTCGGCAGCCGGCTGGCGCAGCTCCGGGAGGCGAAGGGTTGGACGGTCGACGACGTGTCGGCGCGGCTCAAGGTCGCTCCGCCGAAGCTGCGTGCGCTGGAGGCCGGCGATATCAGCCATTTGCCCGGCGTGACGTTCGCGCTCGGCGTCGTGCGCAGCTACGCGAAGATGCTCGGCGTCGATCCGGAGCCGTTCGCCCACGCATTGCGCCGCGAGCGTGGCGTGCAGGAAGTCGATCTGTCGATGCCCGCGTCGTCGGGGACGGATCTGCCGCGCGGCCGCGTGTCGATTCCGCTTGGCGGGTCGTCGCACCATCATCCGTGGCTGTGGGGGACGGCGATCGTCGTCGTCGCGGTGATCGCGGTACTCATGTGGCACACTGGCGGCGATTCGTCGAGCTGGCTCGCGCGCTTCAAGGGCGGCGGCGCCGAACACGCGTCGGCGGCCAGCGGGCCGGCGGCGTCTTCCGTCGAAGCGGCAGCCGCGGGCGGCGCGTCGGCGGCAGCCGTCAACGAAGCCCCGGCGCAGGTTGCGGCATCCGCCGTGGCGCCGCAGGCCGTTGCGTCGGCTGCTCCGGCTCCGGCTCCGGCCCCGACGGCCGCCGTGGCCGCGTCGCAACCGGTCGTCGAGCCGGCCGCGGCGAGCAGCGCGGCCGTGCCGGCCCAGCCCGCGAGCGTCGTGGTCGCGGCAGGCCAGTCGATGGTCGAACTGAAGGTCAAGCAGGATTGCTGGTTCAGCGTGCGCGACAAGAGCGGCAAGGAACTGTTCTCGGCGCTGGTGCGGGCCGGCGAGACGAAGCAGGTCGCCGGCGACGGTCCGTTCAAGGTCACGATCGGCAACAAGGCAGGCCTTGATACGGTCGCGTTCGACGGAAAGCCGGTCGATCCGGCAAAATATTCGGCAGCGCGGGGTAACGTGGCGCGGTTCACGCTGCCCTGACGTCAAGCGCCGTGGCGCAGGCCTGTCCCGGACAGGCCGCGAGGGCACGGCGCTTTTTCAATTCATGCGCCGCCTCGCGGCGCATTCCGCGTAAATGGATCTATCGATGCAATCCGAAGCTCAATCCCCACGCAGCAGTCAGATTTGTTCAACCGAGCCGGTGTTCGGCGGGCATCAGCCGCGTCGCGTGTCGCATGCGGTGGATGTTCGTTGGGGCGGGCAGCTCGTGACGATCGGCGGTGATGCGCCGGTGCGCGTGCAGTCGATGACGAATACCGACACGGCCGATGCGATCGGCACGGCGATCCAGATCAAGGAACTCGCGAACGCGGGCTCCGAACTGGTGCGCATCACGGTCAATACGCCGGAGGCCGCGGCCGCCGTGCCGGCGATCCGCGAGCAACTCGACCGGATGGGCGTGACCGTCCCGCTCGTCGGCGATTTCCACTACAACGGCCACCTGCTGCTGCGCGACTACCCGGGCTGCGCGGAGTCGCTGTCGAAGTACCGGATCAACCCGGGCAACGTCGGCCAGGGCGCGAAGCGCGACACGCAGTTCGCGCAGATGATCGAAGCCGCGGCGAAGTACGACAAGCCAGTGCGGATCGGCGTGAACTGGGGCAGCCTCGACCAGGACCTGCTCGCGCGCATGATGGACGAGAACGGTGCGCGCGCGCAGCCGTGGGATGCGCAGAGCGTGATGTACGAAGCGCTGATTCAGTCGGCGATCGGCTCGGCCGAGCGCGCGGTCGAGCTGGGCCTCGGCCGCGATCGCATCGTGCTGTCGTGCAAGGTCAGCGGCGTGCAGGACCTGATCGCCGTGTACCGCGAACTCGGCCGCCGCTGCGGCTTCGCGCTGCATCTCGGGCTGACCGAGGCCGGCATGGGCTCGAAGGGTATCGTCGCGTCGACGGCCGCGCTCGGCGTGCTGCTGCAGGAAGGGATCGGCGACACGATCCGCATTTCGCTGACGCCGGAACCGGGTGCGTCGCGCACGGGCGAAGTGATCGTCGGCCAGGAAATCCTGCAGACGATGGGCCTGCGCTCGTTCGCGCCGATGGTGATCGCGTGCCCGGGTTGCGGACGCACCACGAGCACGCTGTTCCAGGAACTCGCGATGCAGATCCAGACCTACCTGCGCGAGCAGATGCCGGTCTGGCGCAAGGAGTATCCGGGCGTCGAGAAGATGAACGTCGCGGTGATGGGCTGCATCGTCAACGGCCCGGGCGAGTCGAAGCACGCGAACATCGGCATCAGCCTGCCGGGTTCGGGCGAGAACCCGGCCGCGCCCGTCTTCATCGACGGCGAGAAGGTCAAGACGCTGCGCGGCGAGCGGATCGCCGAGGAATTCCAGCAGATCGTCAGCGACTACGTCGCACGCAATTACGGCCGTACCGAGGCCCTGAACTAAATTCGTCCACACACACGAACGATGACTGAACAGAAACGCAAGATCGAGAAGCTCACCGGCGTCAAGGGCATGAACGACATCCTCCCGCAGGATGCCGGCCTCTGGGAGTTCTTCGAAGCTACCGTGAAATCGCTGCTGCGCGCATACGGCTACCAGAACATCCGCACGCCGATCGTCGAACACACGCAGCTCTTCACGCGCGGCATCGGCGAAGTCACGGACATCGTCGAGAAGGAGATGTACAGCTTCACCGATGCGCTGAACGGCGAGAACCTGACGATGCGCCCGGAGAACACCGCGGCGGTCGTGCGCGCGTCGATCGAGCACAACATGCTGTACGACGGCCCGAAGCGCCTGTGGTACATCGGGCCGATGTTCCGTCACGAGCGTCCGCAGCGCGGCCGCTACCGCCAGTTCCACCAGGTCGGCGTCGAGGCGCTCGGCTTCGCGGGCCCGGATGCGGATGCCGAGATCATCATGATGTGCCAGCGCCTGTGGGACGACCTCGGCCTGACCGGCATCAAGCTCGAGATCAACTCGCTCGGCCTCGCCGAAGAGCGTGCCGCGCACCGCGTCGAACTGATCAAGTATCTCGAGCAGTTCGCCGACGTGCTGGATGAGGACGCGAAGCGTCGCCTGTATACGAACCCGCTGCGCGTGCTCGACACGAAGAATCCGGCGCTGCAGGAAATCGCGCAGAACGCGCCGAAGCTGATCGACTTCCTCGGCGACGAGTCGCGTGCCCACTTCGAAGGGCTGCAGCGCCTGCTGCTCGCGAACAACATCCCGTTCAAGATCAACCCGCGTCTCGTGCGCGGCCTCGACTACTACAACCTGACCGTGTTCGAGTGGGTGACCGACAAGCTCGGCGCGCAGGGCACGGTCGCGGCCGGCGGCCGCTACGATCCGCTGATCGAGCAGCTCGGCGGCAAGCCGACCGCCGCGTGCGGCTGGGCGATGGGCATCGAGCGCATTCTCGAGCTGCTGAAGGAAGAGGATCTCGCGCCCGAGCAGGAAGGTGTCGACGTGTACGTGGTGCACCAGGGCGAGACGGCGCGCGAACAGGCGTTCATCGCGGCCGAGCGCCTGCGCGATACGGGCCTCGACGTGATTTTCCACTGCAGCGCCGACGGCGGCCCGGCAAGCTTCAAGTCGCAGATGAAGCGGGCCGACGCGAGCGGCGCCGCGTTCGCGGTGATCTTCGGCGAAGAAGAGGTCGCGAACGGCACGGTGGGCGTGAAAGCGCTGCGCGGTGCGGGCGAGGACGGGGAAAAGAACGTTCAGCAGACCGTACCGGTCGAAAGCTTGACCGAATTCCTAATCAATGCGATGGTTGCATCCGCCGAAGACGGCGACGACTGATCGCGCTGGCATTCGCTCGACAAGAAAAGCCTGAAATGGAAGGAATCGCTCGCCGATGAGTTATCACGACGAACAAGAATCGATTGAAAGTCTCAAGGCGTGGTGGGCCCGCTGGGGCAACCTCACGACGTGGATCGTGCTCGCGGCGCTGGTCGTCGCGGCCGGTTTCAATGGCTGGAATTACTGGCAGCGCCGTCAGGCCGCCGAGGCTTCCGGGTTGTACGAGCAGGTGCAGAAGGCCGCTGCCGCGAACGACAAGGCGACGATGGCCCGTGCGGCCGCCGACATGGAAGACAAGTTCGGCAGCACGCCGTATGCGCAGATGACCGCGCTCACGGCTGCGAAGACGTTGTACGCGGCTGGCGACGCCGCCGGCGCGAAGGCGCAGCTGCAATGGGCCGCCGATCACGCCAGGGACGACGAGTACAAGCAGATCGCGAAGCTGCGTCTCGCGTCGCTACTGCTCGACGAGAAGGCGTACGACGCGGGCCTCGCGCTGCTGTCCGGCACGCCGGTGGATGCATTCAAGGGCCTCGTGGCCGATCGCCGCGGCGATCTGCTCGCGGCGCAAGGCAAGACCGACGATGCGCGCGCAGCGTACAAGCTCGCGCTCGCCGGCCTGTCGCAGGACGACCAGTCCGCGCGCCAGCTCGTGCAGTTCAAGCTCGATGCGCTCGGCGGCTGATCGCGGCCCCCTCAACCTCTTAACTCTGCTTCGCTAACCGATGAATTTGCTGAAACGTTACGCTGTGCCCGTAGCCTGCGCGGCGGCTGTCCTGGCATTGGCGGCCTGCTCGTCGTCGAAGGACGCGCGCCGCGTGCCGACGCCGCTCACCGAGTTCAAGCCCGTCATGGACGTGCAACAGGTCTGGAAGGCGAGCGTCGGCAAGGGCGGGCGCTACCTGTTCTCGCCGGTGGCCGTGGGCGACGCCGTCTACGCGGCGGGCGAGAACGGTTCGGTCGAGAAGATCGACGCGAAGACGGGCCAGACGCTGTGGCGCTCGAAGGTCGGTTCGGACCTGTCGGCCGGGGTCGGCAGCGACGGCAACCTGACCGCCGTCGGCGCGCTCAAGGGCGGTGTGTTCGTACTCGGCCCCGACGGCAAGCAGCTGTGGAAGACGAGCGTGCAGGGCGAGATCTTCTCGCCGCCGCTGGTCGGCAACGGCCTCGTGATCGTGCGCACGATCGACGGTCAGGTGATCGCGTTCAACGGGCAGACGGGCGAGCAGAAGTGGAACTACGGCAACCGCGCGGTGCCGCTGAACCTGCGCGTGTCGGCCGGCATGACGTTCGCGGGCGATGCGGCCGTGCTGGCGGGCTTCCCCGGCGGCGGTCTGGTCGCGATCAACCTGCAGACGGGCGAGCCGTTCTGGCAGACGCCCGTGTCGTTCCCGAAGGGCGTGACCGAAGTGGAGCGCATCAACGACGTCAGCGGTCCGCCGACGCTCGTGGGTGCCCAAGCGTGCGCGGTCACGTTCCAGGGGCAGCTCGGCTGCTTCGACGCGAACTCGGGCCGCCCGCTGTGGGAAAAGGCGTTCTCGAGCCGCAGCGGTCTCGCGCAGGACGATTCGGTCGTCGCCGGCGGCGACGACTGGTCGGTCGTGACGGCCTACGACGCGGCGAGCGGCAACCCGCTCTGGCGCAACGACAAGCTGAAGAGCCGCGACGTCGGCGTGCCGTACCTGCTCGGCCATGCGGTCGTGATGGGCGACTACAAGGGCTTCGTGCACTTCCTGTCGCGCGAGGACGGCAGCTTCATCGCCCGGATGAAGACGGACGGCAGCGCGATCACCGCGGCGCCGGTCCTGGCGGGCAATACGCTCGTCGTGCAGACCAAGGACGGCGGCCTGTACGGATTCCGTCCGCGCTGACGCGCACGCAACAAGCGCAATCGCGGCGTGGCGGGCCTGTCCCGCGCGCCACGGTCGCGCGACATGAAGGCGGCCGGTGTCCCCGGCCGCTCGGTATTTGAAAGGCAGTTCGAAACGAAAGACGACGGCGCGCACCGCGCGCCCGGCGCGCGCATCCGGCGCGGCGCGAATTCGTGATATTTTCATTCAGCGCAGCCGCCCGCAGCAGCGGGCCTCCCGCTGCTGCGCATCACCGTAGAAAACACAGATGAAACCGGTCATTGCCCTCGTTGGGCGCCCCAATGTGGGGAAATCCACGCTGTTCAACCGGCTCACGCGCTCGCGCGATGCGCTGGTCGCCGACTTGCCGGGCCTGACGCGCGATCGCCATTACGGCGAAGGGCGGGTCGGCGCACGGCCGTACCTGGTCGTCGATACCGGCGGCTTCGAGCCCGTCGCGAAGGACGGCATCCTGCACGAGATGGCGCGCCAGACGCGGCAGGCCGTCGAGGAAGCCGACGTCGTCGTGTTCATCGTCGACGGTCGTAACGGGCTCGCGCCGCAGGACAAGTCGATCGCCGACTACCTGCGCAAGACCGGCCGGCCGATCTTCCTGGTCGTCAACAAGGCCGAGGGGATGAAGTACACGGCGGTCGCGACCGACTTCTACGAGCTCGGCCTCGGCGATCCGCGCGCGATCTCGGCCGCGCACGGCGACGGCGTGACCGACATGATCAACGAGGCGCTGGAAGTCGCGTACGCGGGCCAGCCCGAGGAAGCGGACGAGGACGACCCGTCGCGCGGCATCAAGATCGCGATCGTTGGCCGCCCGAACGTCGGCAAGTCGACGCTCGTGAACGCGCTGATCGGCGAGGACCGCGTGATCGCGTTCGACATGCCGGGCACGACGCGCGATTCGATCTACGTCGACTTCGAGCGTAACGGCAAGAAATACACGCTGATCGATACCGCGGGCCTGCGACGTCGCGGCAAGGTGTTCGAGGCGATCGAGAAGTTCTCGGTCGTGAAGACGCTGCAGTCGATCTCCGACGCGAACGTCGTCATTCTTCTGCTGGATGCGCAGCAGGACATTTCCGACCAGGACGCGCACATCGCCGGCTTCGTCGTCGAGCAGGGCCGCGCGCTCGTGATCGGCGTCAACAAGTGGGACGGTCTCGACGACCACGCGCGCGATCGCGCGAAAGCGGATTTGACCCGCAAGCTGAAATTCCTCGACTTCGCGAAGTCGCACTACATTTCGGCCGCGAAGAAGACCGGCATCGGCGCGCTGATGCGTTCGGTCGACGACGCGTACGCGGCGGCGATGGCGAAGCTGCCGACGCCGAAGCTCACGCGCGCGCTGATCGAGGCCGTCGAGTTCCAGCAGCCGCGTCGTCGCGGCCCGGTGCGTCCGAAGCTGCGCTACGCGCACCAGGGCGGCCAGAATCCGCCGCTGATCGTCATCCACGGCAACGCGCTCGACGCGGTGACGGAAACCTACAAGCGTTACCTCGAAAACCGATTCCGCGAAACTTTCTCACTGACCGGGACTCCATTGCGCATAGAGTTCCGTTCGTCGAACAACCCGTACGCGGACAAGGGCTGAAGCAGGTCCTGCAAGGGATAGGCCGCATGGCCTACGCCCGGGCGGGGCAGGCAAAATCAGCTATAGTGTAGCGATTGGCGCCGGATCTCTTTTTCTTCGTCGCCAATCCAGATCAACCTGCAAAAAAAGATGGAGTACGCCATGAGCAACAAAGGGCAATTGTTACAAGACCCGTTTTTGAACGCACTGCGCAAAGAGCACGTTCCCGTTTCGATCTATCTCGTCAACGGCATCAAGCTGCAAGGGAACATTGAATCGTTCGACCAGTACGTCGTGTTGCTCCGTAATACGGTGACCCAGATGGTCTACAAGCACGCCATCTCGACGGTCGTGCCGGCGCGCCCGGTGAACTTCCACCCGGACGCGGAAGCCTCGTCCTAACCCATTGCAGCGGCCGGCATCCGGTCGCCGCGAGCGACCGATGCCAGCCGCCTTATCTTGACACCCGATAATTTGATCAACGCAGCGCTCGTCGGCATCGACTTCGGCAAGACCGATTTCGAAGCCAGCCTCGAAGAACTCAGTCTTCTCGCCTCCAGTGCGGGGGCCCGTCCCGCCGTCACCCTCACAGGTCGTCGCGCCAGCCCCGATGCCAAGATGTTCATCGGCAGCGGCAAAGCCGAAGAATTGCGGCTTGCCTGCGACGCGCACGACGTCGAAATCGTCATCTTCAACCACGCACTCGCACCGGCCCAGCAACGCAATCTGGAGCAGGCGCTTAACCGGCGCGTGGTCGATCGCACGAGCCTGATCCTCGACATCTTCGCGCAGCGCGCCCGCAGCCACGAAGGCAAGCTGCAGGTCGAGCTCGCGCAGCTGCAATACCTGTCGACCCGGCTCATTCGCGCGTGGACCCACCTGGAGCGGCAAAAGGGCGGTATCGGCCTGCGCGGCCCCGGCGAAACCCAGCTCGAAACCGACCGCCGGCTGATCGGCGAGCGCATCAAGATGCTGAAGTCGCGGCTCGACCGGCTGCGCCGGCAGCACAGCACGCAGCGTCGCCAGCGCGCTCGCAGCGGCACGATGTCGGTGTCGCTCGTCGGCTATACGAACGCGGGCAAGTCGACGCTGTTCAATGCGCTGACGAAAGCGCAGGCCTATGCGGCCGACCAGCTGTTCGCCACGCTCGATACGACGTCGCGACGCGTGTACCTCGGCGACGAGGCCGGTCAGATCGTCGTGTCCGATACGGTCGGGTTCATTCGCGAACTGCCTCACCAGTTGGTTGCCGCGTTCCGCGCGACCCTCGAGGAAACGATCCATGCGGATCTGCTGCTGCACGTGGTCGATGCATCGAGCGCGGTGCGGCTCGAACAGATCGAGCAGGTGAACGGCGTGCTGCACGAGATCGGCGCGGACACGATCCGGCAGGTGCTGGTGTTCAACAAGATCGATGCGGTGCCCGAGCTGGCGGCCCGCGGCGACGCGGTCGAGCGGGACGAGTATGGTAATATTTCGCGCGTCTTTTTGAGCGCACGCACCGGTCAGGGTCTTGACGCGTTGCGTGCCGCCATCGCCGAGATCGCCTCCGCGGAACACCTTAACGGCGCGACGTTACCCAACGGCGCGCTCGACGGCGCACCCGCTGAACCACACGAAGACCACACGATTTCCGAACACGGGCGCTAACCGGTCCCGGCCGGTTCGCCGGCGTCTAATCTGGTGAACAAACTCTGGTGAACGAATACAACGAGCGGAGTACCTGGCGGCGGATGCGCGCCTTGCTGTCGATCAACGATCCCCGCTGGGGACGCGGCGAAGGCAAGGGCAACGACGGATCCCGTCCGCGTGTGAACGAATCGAAGCGTCCGCCCGGTGGCGACGGTGACGGTCCGCCCGATCTCGACGAGATGTGGCGCAACTTCAACCGGCGTCTGAGCGGCCTGTTCGGCGGCAAGGGCGGCAACGGCTTCCGGCCCGACAACGGCCGGGCCGCGCGTGTCGGCGTCGGCATCGTGATCGGCGTGCTGGTCGCGGTCTACGCGGGCAGCGGGCTGTTCGTCGTGCAGGAAGGCCAGACGGGCGTCGTGCTGCAGTTCGGCAAGCTGTCGGGCACGGTCGGCCAGGGCGTGCACTGGCGCGCGCCGTATCCGTTCGCGTCGCACGAGATCGTCGATACGTCGCAGGTCCGTTCGATCGAGATCGGCCGCAACAACGTCGTGCGTCTCGCGAACGTGAAGGAAGCGGCGATGCTGACGCGCGATGCCGACATCGTCGACGTGCGTTTCGTCGTCCAGTACCGGATCCGTTCGGCAACCGATTACCTGTTCCGCAGCGTCGATCCCGAGCGCAGCGTGTCGCAGGCCGCCCAGGCCGCGGTGCGCGCGATCGTCGGCACGCGCAGCGCAGCCGACATGCTGAATCAGGACCGCGACGCGCTGCGCGCGCAGCTGTCCGCCGCGATCCAGCGCGACCTCGATCGCTACCAGTCGGGGCTCGAGGTGACGGCCGTCACGATGCAGAGCGTCGCGGCGCCCGAGCAGACGCAGGCTGCGTACGCCGAAGTCGCGAAGGCGCGCGATGATCGCGAAGCCGCGAAGCGTGTCGCGCAGGCCTACGCGAACGATCTGCTGCCGAAGGCGCAGGGCGACGCCGCGAAACTTGCCGACGAAGCGAAGGCGTATGCCGATCGCGTGGTCACGCAGGCCGAAGGCGACGCCGACCGGTTCAAGCAGGTCTATGCACAGTATTCGAAGGCGCCCGCGGTGATCCGCGAGCGGATGTACCTCGAGACGATGCAGGAAATCTATTCGAACGCGACGAAGGTGTTCGTCGGCAACAAGGGCGGCAACAGCGTCGTGTACCTGCCGCTCGACAAGCTCGTCGAGCAGGGGCGACAAAACGCCGCGAATGCGACGAATGCCGCGACGCCCGCCGGCGCATCCGCGCCCGACGCGGCGTCGGCGCCGGCCGCCGCCGCGGCGAGCGCACCCGCGAGCGCGGCTTCGGCCGCGGCGGCGCCCGCACCGGGCAGCGACGTGCTGCGGTCGCGCGAAGCGTTCCGCAGCCGCTCGCGTGAAGACGATACGAAGTAACGGGGAGCGCAGAACATGAACCGAATCATTGCGCTCGTCGTCGCAATCGTGATCGCCGCTTTCGCGGCGTCGTCGACCGTCCTGACCGTCGATCCGCGCCATGCGGCCGTGCTGTCGGGCCGCGACGGCGCGCAACCCGAACTCGCGGGCCCCGGCATCCATTTCAAGCTGCCGCCGCCGCTGCAGACGGCGACGCTGATCGATACGCGCCTGCAATCGCTCGAGTCGTCGGATCCGCTGCAACTCGCGACCGAAGACAAGCACGACCTGCTCGTCGCGTATGCGGTCAAGTATCGGATCAGCGATCCGATGAAGTATTTCGCGGCGACGGGCGGCGACCCGGCGGCAGCCGCCGAGCGTCTGGCCGGCGCGCTGAAGAGCGCACTCGGCGACGCGTTCGGCAAGCGCGCGCTCGACGACGCGCTCGGCGGGCAGCGCGAGATCGCCAATGCGGCGCGCGACGCGGTGCGCGCGACGGCATCGGGCTTCGGCGTCGACGTGGTCGACGTGCAGTTGACGCGCGTCGACTTGCCGGCTGCGCAGACGGATGCCGTCTATCAGCGGATGATTGCCGCGCTGCGCGACCAGGCCGCACAGGTGCGCGCGGACGGCGCCGCCGAGGTCGAGCAGATCAAGGCCGACGCGGAACGCGAACAGCAGGCGGTGCTCGCGAATGCGTACAAGTCCGCGCAGACGATCAAGGGCGAGGGCGATGCGAAGGCCGCGTCGATCGCCGCCGATGCGTTCGGCCGCGATCCGCAGTTCTACCAGTTCTACGCGAGCCTGCAGGCTTACCGGAATACCTTCAAGCGCAACGACATCATCGTCGTCGACCCCGACAGCGAGTTTTTCCGTTTCATGCGCAGCCCGACGGGCGGTGCCGCACCGGCGGCACCCGCTCCCCGCAAACACTGACCTTGGGGCGCCGCGTCGAGCGGCGCCGTCGCTCGCATGGACCTGGCTGGCTCGTTGTTGCTCGCGGTAGCACTGATGCTGATCATCGAGGGGGCGTTCCCCTTCGTGTTTCCCGTCGCCTGGCGCGACACGTTTCGTAGAATAGCGGAGCGGCCGCCGCATCATATCCGGATCGGCGGGCTCATCGTGATGGCGCTCGGGCTCGTCCTGCTGCTGCTCGCCACCTGATCCGGACGGCGCACCCGCCGTTCGTTCCGCCCGATTGCCGATTTCCGATTCATTTCGCGGCGCGCATGTCGCGCCCTGTTTCCCGTCGTAGGACCGTACCGATGTCGACCTGGTTACTTCCCGAGAATATCGCCGACGTGCTGCCGTCGGAAGCGCGCAAGATCGAGGAGCTGCGCCGCAGGCTGCTCGACCGCTTCCGTTCGTACGGCTACGAAATGGTGATGCCGCCGTTGCTCGAATACCTCGAATCGCTGCTGACGAGCGGCGGCAACGACCTGCGCCTGCGCACCTTCAAGCTGGTCGACCAGCTGTCGGGCCGCACGCTCGGCCTGCGCGCGGACATCACGCCGCAAGTCGCGCGCATCGACGCGCACCTGCTGAACCGCCAGGGCGTGACGCGCCTCTGCTATGCCGGCCACGTGATGCATACGCGTCCGCGCGGGCTGCACGCGACGCGCGAACAGATCCAGATCGGCGCCGAAATCTACGGGCACGCCGGGCTGGAAGCCGATCTCGAAATCCAGCAGCTGATGCTCGACGCGCTACACCTCGCGGGGCTGTCGCGCATTCGCCTGGATCTGTGCCACGCGGGCGTGCTCGCGGCGCTGCTCGCGCGCGATGCGCAGGCTTCCGAGCGCGGCGAGGCGCTGTACGACGCGCTGTCGGGCAAGGACGTGCCGCTGCTGAACGAACTCACCGACGATCTCGGCGCCGACACGCGCGCGGCGCTGCGTGCGCTGCCGCATCTGTACGGCGACGCGAGCGTGCTCGACGAGGCGCGTGTGCGCCTGCCGGTGCTGCCCGAGATCACGCGCGCGCTCGACGATCTCGCGCAGCTTGCGGCGCAGGCGAAGGGCGTCGAGGTGGCGATCGATCTCGCCGACCTGCGCGGCTACGCGTACCACAGCGGCGCGATGTTTACGGCGTACATCGACGGCGTGCCGAACGCGATCGCGCGCGGCGGCCGGTACGACCACGTGGGCCAGGCCTATGGCCGCGCCCGCCCGGCGACGGGCTTTTCGCTCGACCTGCGCGAGCTCGCGCGGATTTCGCCGGTCGAGGCGCGCGGCACCGCGATTCTCGCGCCGTGGGCGCAGGACGACGCGCTGAGCGCGGCCGTCGCGGCACTGCGCGACGCGGGCGAGGTCGTGATCCAGGCATTGCCGGGGCACGACCACGTGCTCGACGAGTTCGCGTGCGACCGTTCGCTCGTCGAGCGTGACGGCGCATGGGTGGTCGAACCCCGTTAAACAGGCGTTCGCGGGCCGTCGTTCGGCGTGCATATCGTTGAAGCGAAACGGAAAAATTCGGAATCGCCCGCGAACATAGGTAGAATACGTTTTTAACCAGCTAACGAATCAACATGTCTGCCAGCGCAGTGAACGTGACTCCCGGGCGCAATGTCGTCGTCGTGGGAACGCAATGGGGTGATGAAGGCAAGGGCAAGATCGTCGACTGGCTGACGGACCACGCTCAGGGCGTCGTGCGTTTCCAGGGCGGCCACAACGCCGGCCACACCCTCATCATCGGCGGCAAGAAAACCATCTTGCGCCTGATTCCGTCGGGCATCATGCGTGAAGGCGTCGCCTGCTACATCGGCAACGGCGTCGTCCTGTCCCCCGAGGCACTGTTCAAGGAAATCGGCGAGCTGGAAGAGGCCGGCGTGAACGTGCGCGATCGCCTGTTCATCTCCGAAGCCACGACGCTGATCCTGCCGTACCACATCGCGATCGACCAGGCGCGCGAAGCGCGCAAGGGCGCGGGCAAGATCGGTACGACCGGCCGCGGCATCGGCCCGGCGTACGAGGACAAGGTCGGCCGCCGCGCGCTGCGGGTGCAGGACCTGTTCGACGCGAAGACCTTCGCCGACCGCCTGCGCGAAAACCTCGATTTCCACAACTTCGTGCTGACCCAGTACCTGGGTGGCGCGGCCGTCGATTTCCAGGCCACGCTCGACACGATGCTCGGCTATGCCGATCGCCTGAAGCCGATGGTGGCCGACGTGTCGCGCCGCCTGTACGACGCGAACAACGCCGGTCAGAACCTGCTGTTCGAAGGCGCGCAAGGCACGCTGCTCGACATCGACCACGGCACCTATCCGTTCGTCACGTCGAGCAACTGCGTCGCGGGTGCGGCATCGGCCGGCGCCGGCGTCGGTCCGCAGAAGCTGAACTACATCCTCGGTATCACGAAGGCGTACTGCACGCGCGTCGGCTCGGGCCCGTTCCCGAGCGAGCTGTACGATGCGGACAACCCGCAGCGCCAGGACCAGGTCGGCGTCACGCTCGCGAACGTCGGCAAGGAATTCGGCTCGGTCACCGGCCGTCCGCGCCGCACCGGCTGGCTCGATGCAGCGGCACTGCGCCGCTCGATCCAGATCAACGGCGTGTCGGGCCTGTGCATGACGAAGCTCGACGTGCTCGACGGCCTCGATGAAGTCAAGCTGTGCGTCGGCTACAAGATCGACGGCAAGGACGTGGACATTCTGCCGCGCGGTGCGGTCGACGTCGCGCGTTGCGAGCCTGTGTACGAAACGTTCGCCGGCTGGAAGGAAAGCACCGTCGGCATCAAGACGTGGGACGCGCTGCCGGCGAATGCGCAAGCCTACCTGACCCGCGTGCAGGAAGTGGCCGGCGTGCCGGTCGACATGGTTTCGACGGGGCCGGATCGCGACGAGACGATCCTGCTTCGCCATCCGTTCAAGGTGTAATTCCCAGCATGACGCAGCAAATCACGATGACGGCGGCAGACTTGATGACCGATCCGCGCAACGACGACAAGAACCTGTGGGTAGGCTGGGACGGATACCATCGTCTGATCGAGCTGCTCGCGCTCCAGGTGCATGAGTCGGGCTGGAAGTTCGACCAGATCCTGTGCCTCGCGCGCGGCGGTCTGCGCGTCGGCGACCAGCTGTCGCGCATCTACGATGTCCCGCTCGCGATCCTCGCGACGAGTTCGTACCGCGAAGCGGCCGGCACCGAGCAGGGCGAGCTCGACATCGCGCAGTACATCACGATGACGCGCGGCAGTCTCGCGGGCAACGTGCTGCTGGTCGACGATCTCGTCGATTCGGGCGTCACGCTCGCACGCGTGCAGGAGCACCTGAAGGAGCGCTATCCGTCGGTCACGGCCGTGCGTTCGGCCGTGCTCTGGTACAAGGGCTGCTCGAAGGTCAAGCCGGACTATCACGCACAGTATCTGCCGACGAATCCGTGGATTCATCAGCCGTTCGAAGAGTGGGACACGGTTCGTCCGCACAACCTCGAGGCATGGATCAAGCGCGGTCGCGCGCAGCGCGACGGTTCGGGCGCGTAAGCGGCCGGCCGATCGGAGGAAAGCCTTGTACGGCGCCGCTTGCGGCGCCGTTTTTTATTGGCGCGCGGTGCCGGCGGGCACGGCGATCGGCGCGCGTGGTAGGCAGATGGCGCGGCCCCGGCTATGATGGCAGCCCTGCCACAGCTTGCGCAGGATTGCATGCGCAGCGTGGATCACGTGGTTTAAGGGCAACAAGGCAGGACGGTTTTTCAGGGGGGCGCGAGTAGAATAGCGCTCGTTTTGTCCGACCGGACCCGATTATTACGCTTCATATGAACGACACGATCCAGGCGACCGACGCAGCCCATGCGCATTCGACGCACCAACATTCGTTGCAGGCGCTCGCGATAGCGGCCATTGGCGTGGTGTTCGGCGACATCGGCACCAGCCCGCTGTATGCGCTCAAGGAAGCGTTCAGCCCTGCTCACGGCATTCCGTTGACCCAAAGTTCGATTCTCGGTGTGATCTCGCTGCTGTTCTGGGCGATCATCCTGGTGGTCGGCATCAAGTATCTGCTGTTCGTGATGCGGGCCGACAACAACGGCGAGGGCGGCGTGCTCGCGCTGATGGCGCTGTCGCTGCGGCCGCTCGACTCGAAAACCCGCGTCGCGGGCGCGCTGATGGCGCTGGGGATCTTCGGCGCGTGCATGTTCTACGGCGATGCCGTGATCACGCCGGCGATTTCCGTGATGTCGGCGGTCGAAGGCCTCGAGATCGCGACGCCGCACCTGTCCCATCTCGTCCTGCCGATCACGATCGTGATCCTGATCGCACTGTTCTGGATTCAGCGCCACGGTACCGCGACGGTCGGCAAGCTGTTCGGGCCGATCATGGTGCTGTGGTTCGTCGTGCTCGCGGCGCTCGGCGTGTATCACATCGTGCGCGTGCCGGGCATCATCGCGGCGATCAACCCGTATTACGCGGTGTCGTTCATGGCGGACCACCTGCTGCAGGCGTACGTCGTGCTGGGTTCGGTCGTGCTGGTGCTGACCGGTGCGGAAGCGCTCTACGCGGACATGGGTCACTTCGGTGCGAAGCCGATCCGCATCGCGGCATACGGGCTCGTGATGCCGGCACTCGTGCTGAACTACTTCGGCCAGGGCGCGCTGCTGATCGAGAATCCGAAGGCGATCGAGAATCCGTTCTTCCTGATGACGCCGGACTGGGCGCTGCTGCCGTTGGTCGTGCTGTCGACGGTCGCGACCGTGATCGCTTCGCAGGCCGTGATTTCCGGCGCGTATTCGCTGACGTCGCAGGCGATCCAGCTCGGCTACGTGCCGCGCATGAAGGTGCTGCACACGTCCGAGCTGGCGATCGGCCAGATCTACGTGCCCGTCGTGAACTGGCTGCTGCTGTTCGTGATCCTCTGCATCGTGATCGGCTTCAAGAGCTCCGACAACCTCGCGGCCGCGTACGGCATCGCGGTGACGGCGACGATGGTGATCACGACCGTGCTCGCGGCCGTCGTGATGGTGAAGGTGTGGAACTGGAACCGGCTGCTCGTCGGCGCGATCATCGCCGTGTTCCTCGCGGTCGACCTGGGCTTTTTCGGCGCGAACCTGCTGAAGGTCGCGCAGGGCGGCTGGCTGCCGCTCGGCATCGGCGCGCTGCTGTTCTTCCTGCTGATGACCTGGTACAAGGGCCGCCATATCGTCAAGGAGCGCACGGCCGCCGACGGTATCCCGCTCGAGCCGTTCCTGCAGGGGCTGCTCGCGCATCCGCCGCACCGCGTGTCGGGTACCGCGATCTACCTGACCGGCAACGACAAGCTCGTGCCCGTCAGCCTGCTGCACAACCTGAAGCACAACAAGGTGCTGCACGAGCGGACCATTTTCCTGACGTTCGTCACACGCGACATTCCGTACGTGCGCGACGACAAGCGCCTGAGTTCGCGCGACGCGGGCGGCGGCCTGTACATCGTCAAGGCCCAGTACGGCTTCAACGAGACGCCGGACGTGAAGGCCGTGCTCGAGGAATTCGGCCGCACGCACGACATGACGTTCGAGCTGATGGACACGTCGTTCTTCCTCGCGCGCGAAACGGTCGTGCCGACGCATCTGCCCGGCATGTCGATCTGGCGCGAACGCGTGTTCGCATGGATGCACCAGAACGCGGCGAAGCCGACCGACTTCTTCTCGATCCCGGCGAACCGCGTCGTCGAGCTCGGTACCAAGATCGAGATCTGACCGCTGCGCGCAGCGGCCGCGCATGCGGCCCATGCCGATCTGGCTGCGCGCTCGCTGAAGCAATAAAAAACCCGCCTTTCGGCGGGTTTTTTTATACGTCAACAGCCTTCGCGTGCTCAGCGCTTCAGCTTCGCGAACGCCGCGGCCATCGCGCCGGCCGGTTCCGGTTCGCGCGAACGCTGCGGACGGGCGTTGCCGCCGCGGCCGGCGTTGCCGCGATCCTGGCCGCCGCGCGGCGCCATGCCGGGCGCGGCCGCTTCGTCGTCGAGGCGCATCGTCAGCGCAATGCGCTGACGCTTCACGTCGACGTCGAGCACCTTGACCTTGACGACCTGGCCGGCCTTCACGACTTCGTGCGGATCCTTGATGAACTTCGTCGACATCGCGGACACATGGACGAGGCCGTCCTGATGCACGCCGACATCCACGAACGCGCCGAATGCCGCGACGTTCGTCACGACCCCTTCGAGCAGCATGCCGGGCATCAGGTCGGAGACCTTCTCGACGCCGTCGCGGAACGTTGCCGTCTTGAATTCGGGGCGCGGGTCACGACCCGGTTTTTCGAGTTCGGACAGGATGTCGCGCACGGTCGGCAGGCCGAAACGTTCGTCAACAAATTCGGTCGGCGACAGGCCGGCCAGCGCGTCGCGGCTGCCGAGCACGTCGTCGATCCGCTTGCTGATCTTCGCGAGGATGCGTTCGACGACCGGGTAGGCCTCCGGGTGGACCGACGAGCGATCGAGCGGATTCTCGCCGCCGTTGATGCGCAGGAAGCCGGCTGCCTGTTCGAAGGTCTTGTCGCCGAGGCGCGGCACCTTGCGCAGGTGGTCGCGCGACGGGAACGGCCCGTTCGCGTCGCGATAGTCGACGATGTTGCGGGCGAGCGTGGCGTTCAGGCCCGAGACGCGCGCGAGCAGCGCGACCGACGCGGTGTTCGCGTCGACGCCGACCGCGTTCACGCAATCCTCGACCACCGCGTCGAGCGAGCGGGCGAGTTCGCGCTGGTTCACGTCGTGCTGGTACTGGCCGACGCCGATCGCTTTCGGCTCGATCTTCACGAGCTCGGCGAGCGGGTCCTGCAGGCGGCGGGCGATCGACACGGCGCCGCGTAGCGACACGTCGAGCTCCGGAAATTCCTTCGCGGCCAGTTCGGACGCCGAATAGACCGACGCGCCGGCTTCCGACACGACGATCTTCTGCAGCCGCAGTTCGGGGTGCTTCGAGATCAGTTCGCTCGCGAGCTTGTCGGTTTCGCGGGAGGCGGTGCCGTTGCCGATGCTGATGAGCTCGGCCTGCGTCTGCGCGGCGATGCGCGCGAGCTTCGCGAGCGAGCCGTCCCAGTCGCGGCGCGGCTCGTGCGGGTAGATCGTATCGGTCGCGAGCAGCTTGCCGGTGCGGTCGACCACGGCGACCTTCACGCCCGTGCGCAGGCCGGGGTCGAGACCGATCACGGCCTTCGGGCCGGCCGGCGCGGCCAGCAGCAGGTCCTTCAGGTTGCGGGCGAACACGCGGATCGCTTCGGCTTCCGCCGTTTCACGCAGTTGCGTGAGCAGTTCGTTCTCGATGTGCGGCTGCACCTTCACGCGCCAGCACCAGCGGCACACGTCGGACAGCCACTTGTCGGCCGGGCGGCCCTGGTTCGCGATCCCGAAATGGCGCGCGATCATCGCTTCGCCGGGATGCGGGACTTGCGCGTCGAGTTCCTCGCCGAGACCGAGCTTGACGGTCAGCACGCCGGCGTTGCGGCCGCGGAACAGCGCGAGCGCGCGGTGCGACGGCACGGTCCGGATCGTTTCCGCGTAGTCGTAGTAGTCGCGGAACTTCTCGCCTTCCTCGTTTTCCTTGCCTTCGACGACCGCCGACGACACGACGCCCTGGCTGTGCAGGTAGTCGCGCAGCTTGCCGAGCAGTTCGGCGGTTTCGCCGAATTGTTCCGACAGGATGTCGCGCGCGCCGTCGAGCGCGGCCTTCACGTCGGCGACGCCCTTGTCGGCATCGACGTAGGCGGCGGCTTCCGTCAGCGGGTCGAGCAGCGGATTTGCGAGCAGTGCCTGCGCGAGCGGCTCGAGGCCGGCTTCGCGGGCGATCTGCGCGCGCGTGCGGCGCTTCGGCTTGTACGGCAGATAAAGGTCTTCGAGCACCTGCTTGCTGTCGGCCGCGTCGATCGCGGCGCGCAGTTCGTCGGTCAGCTTGCCCTGTTCGTCGATGCTCGACAGGATCGCCGCGCGGCGATCCTCGAGTTCGCGCAGATACAGGAGGCGTTCCTCGAGCTGGCGCAGCTGCGTGTCGTCCAGGTTGCCGGTCACTTCCTTGCGGTACCGGGCAATGAACGGAACGGTCGAGCCTTCGTCGAGGAGTTGCACTGCCGCCGCGACCTGGCGCGGCTGGACGGACAGTTCGGTGGCGATGCGCTGTACGATCTTGAGTGCTACGGTTTCCGTCATGTCGTGGATGATCTGCCTGCTGAAATCGCGGCGCGGGCCGGCAGACCGCGCGGCGGGCTGCGAGACGGGCCCGCCGGACCAGATGCCGCGGGTGAGTGAAGCGGGGCATTTTGCCATAAATGGCGGAGCGTCCAGCCGGGGGTGATAGAATTTGACACATGTCCCGCAGCTTTCCTACGACGTTGCCAACTTCCCGCATTTCTCTCGTCGCGCTCGGCGCAGCGCTTGCCGCGGCTTTGTCCGCCGGGTCCACCGTCGCGTACGCACAGGCATTGGGCGCAACCGCGCCGGACGCCGCTGTCGCCGCGCCCGTTGCAGCCTCCGCCACGCAGGATTTCGACGCCCGTCAAAAAGTGCTCAATCAACGTTCCGCGGAAAACGATTATCGTTATGCCGTGGCGGAGCACGATTGCTACAGCAAGTTCTTCGTCAATCACTGTCTCGGCGTGGCGCGCGACCGGATGCGCGAGGAGCGGGCGAGCATCCGTCAGGAGCAGCTCGCGCTCGACGACGAGCAGCGCGCGGTGCGGGCGCAGCAGCGCGACCAGCAGCAGGCGTTGAAGCAGGCGCAGAATGCGGCGGAAGCGCCGCAGCGCGCGGCGAACGATGCGGCGAACGCGGCTGCGTTCCGCGACAAGCAGGAGCAGAATGCACTGAAGCGGGCGCAGCGTGGCGCGGAAGGGCCGCAGCGCGCCGCGAACAAGCAGGCATACGACCAGAAGCAGGCGGATTTCCAGCACAAGCTCGACCAGGCGCGCCAGCAGGGCGCGCAGAAGGCGCAGGAGCGGGCGGACAACGCCGCGCGCTACGAGCAGAAGCAGAAGGAAGCCGCCCAGCACAAGGCCGATGTCGAACGGCGTCAGCAGGAAGCGGCCGACAAGGCCAAGCAGCAGCAACAGCAGGGGCAGTAACGTGTTGGATTGATCCGGAGTCAGTCTCGTGCGTGCCGGCACGCCAGTCGGCGCGCTGCTTCGATGAGGAGGCGCATATGCAAAACCGTCCCACGGAACAGCAGCAGGAATTGCACAACCGTTTGGCAGCATTGCAGGAGCAGCACCAGCAGCTCGCTCGGGAGATCGAGCTGAAGGAAGGACACTCCGACATCGACGACATCACGCTGCACCGGCTGAAGAAGGAAAAGCTGGCGGCCAAGGACAAAATCATTTTGCTGCAATCGCAGCTGGAACCGGATAAGCGCGCCTGAGCGCGGCCTGGCAAGCGCCGGCGCCGCCCGGGCGCTGGACACAGGAACGCTTGCCTTGAATTCACCGCTTGAAGCCAACCCCGATGCCCGGCGTGACGCGTCGTCCGCCGGGCGCGTTCGTGCGCCCGAAGGCACCTTCGAGCTGAGCCGCAAGCGCGTCGACGAACTCGACACGATTTTCGGCGAAGGCGGACTGCTTGCGCGCGCGCTGGACGGCTATCACCCGCGCCAGTCGCAGATCGAGATGGCGCGCGCGGTCGCGTCCGCGATGGAGGCGTCCGCGCGCCGGATGCCCGAGCCGGAAATCTTCGAGACCCGCAAGCGGCCGGCGCGGCGCCTCGGCGAAGGCGGCCAGGCGGCCGAGTCCGCCGCGGACGGCGCAGCCGCCGATCCCAACGGCGACGCCGGCGACAACACGCTGATCGTCGAGGCCGGCACCGGTACCGGCAAGACCTATGCGTACCTGGTGCCCGCGATGCTGTGGGGCGGCAAGGTGATCGTGTCGACCGGCACGAAGCACCTGCAGGACCAGCTGTTCCAGCGCGACATCCCGACGGTGCGCAACGCGCTCGCGGTGCCGGTGACGGTCGCGATGCTCAAGGGCCGCTCGAACTATCTGTGCCATTACTACCTGCAGCGCACGGCCGACAACGGCCGCCTGCCGTCGCGGCAGGACACCGCGTACCTGCAGGAAATCGTCCGGTTCGCGAAGATCACGAAGAGCGGCGACAAGGCCGAGCTCGCGAGCGTGCCGGAGACGGCGCCCGTGTGGTCGATGGTCACGTCGACGCGCGACAACTGCCTCGGCCAGGAGTGCCCGCATTACAAGGAATGCTTCGTGATGCAGGCGCGGCGCGAGGCGCAGCAGGCCGACGTCGTCGTCGTCAACCATCACCTGTTCTTCGCGGACATCATGCTGCGCGACACCGGGATGGCCGAACTGCTGCCGAACGCGAACACGGTGATCTTCGACGAAGCGCACCAGCTGCCGGAGACGGCCACGCTGTTCTTCGGCGAGACGCTGTCGACCACGCAGATCCTCGAACTCGCGCGCGACACGGTCGCCGAGGGCCTGAGCCATGCGCGCGATGCGGTCGAGTGGGTGAAGCTCGGCGGCGATCTCGAACGCGCGGCGCGCGACCTGCGGCTCGCATTCGCGAACGACCAGATCGTGCGCATGTCGCTCGCGCAACTGGGCGACGATCATCCGATGTTCGGCGCGCTCGATGCGCTCGACGTGGCGCTCGAGGCGCTTGCCTCGGCGCTCGCGAGCCAGGCCGAGCGGGCGGAATCGCTCGGCGCGTGCCTGCGGCGCGCCCGCGAGCTGCAGGACCTGCTCGCGGGTTGGGTCGCGCCCGGTGCGGCGGAAGCGGCCGCGAAGGCCGACGCCGCCGCAGCAGGCGACAAGGCGGCCGCCGACGACCCGAACGAGAAGGTGCGCTGGGTCGAGGTGTTCGCACATACCGTCCAGCTGCACGAAACGCCGCTGTCGGTCGCGCCGATTTTCGCGAAGCAGCGCGCCGGCGTGCCGCGCGCGTGGGTCTTTACGTCGGCGACGTTGTCGGTGCGCGGCGACTTCACGCACTACGCGGCCCAGATGGGGCTCAGCTCGCGGCGCTCGATGACGCTCGCGAGCCCGTTCGACTATCAGACGCAGGGCCTGCTGTACGTGCCGCGCAACCTGCCGCAGCCGTCGTCGCCGGCGTTTACCGACGCCGTATTCGACGCCGCGCTGCCGGCGATCGAGGCGTCGGGCGGTGGCGTCTTCATGCTGTGCACGACGCTGCGTGCGGTCGACCGGATCGCGTCGAAGCTGCGCGACGTGATCGAGTCGCGCGGCTGGAACATGCCGCTGCTGGTGCAGGGCGACGCCAGCCGCACCGAGCTGCTCGACCGCTTCCGTTCGTACGGCAATGCGATCCTCGTCGGCAGCCAGAGCTTCTGGGAAGGCGTGGACGTGCGCGGCGACGCGCTGTCGCTCGTCGTGATCGACAAGCTGCCGTTCGCGCCGCCCGACGATCCGGTGCTGGCCGCGCGGCTCGACGCGCTGACCAAGAAGGGCTTGAGCCCGTTCGCGGTTCACCAGCTGCCGCAGGCCGTGATCACGCTGAAGCAGGGCGCGGGCCGCCTGATTCGTGCGGAGACCGATCGCGGCGTGCTGATGATCTGCGACACGCGGCTCGTCGACAAGCCTTACGGCCGCCGGATCTGGCAGAGCCTGCCGCCGTTCAAGCGCACCCGCGAGATCGCGGTCGTGCAGGACTTTTTCGACGAGCACCGCGCGGAAAAACGCGCATGACCGCACCGCCGCCTGCTACGGGCGGCGCCAATAAAAAACCCGGCTCGATGGCCGGGTTTTTTATCGATGCACGGGCGTCGCTCAGAACTGCCACCACGACTTCTTCGTGCCGGGGCGCGAGTGGCCGGTGATGTACGGGCTGTCCGGGAAAGTCCCCGCGAGCACGCGCTTCGTGTCTTCCGCGAGCTCCGGCTGGTTCAGCTTGCCGTACGACAGGATCATGATGTGCAGCGCGTCCTCGATCGCCGGCGCGCCCTTGTAGTCCTTGATCGCGAGCTGCGCGCGGTTGATCGCCGCGACATAGGCGCCGCGCCGATAGTAGTAGTCGGCCGCGTGCACTTCGTGCGACGCGAGCGCGTTGACGATGTAGCGCATCCGGGCGGCGGCGTCCGGCGCGTACTTGCTCTTCGGGTAGCGGTCGACGACGACCTTGAACGCGTCGTACGATTCGCGCAGTGCCTGCGGATCGCGCTCGCTCATGTCCTGGCCGGAGAAGCGGCCGAACAGGCCGAGATCGTCGTTGAAGTGGATCATCCCCTTCAGGTAGTACGCGTACGGGATATCCGGGTGATCCGGGTGCAGCTGGATGAAGCGGTCGACGGCCTGGTCGGCGGCTGCCGCTTCGTTGTCCTTCCAGTTGCAGTACGCGACGTTGATCTGCGCCTGTTGCGCGAAATGGCCGAACGGATCGCGGCCTTGCAGCGATTCGAAATATTTCGCGCACTTGCCCCAGTCGCCGCCGGACAGTGCGTCCTGGGCCTCTGAGTATAATTTGTTGTTCGACCAGGTAGCCGTCTCGTCCTGCTTCTGCGGCAAGCCGTGGCAGCCGGCGATGAGGGCCGCGGCCGCTACCACCGCAGCTCGGGCGGCGACGGTTTTGGCCGTACGTTTGGTCGAATTCATCATGCTCGCATGTCCTAGCTTCAAGTCTCGGTGACCCAGTCTAAATGACCCGTTCAAGTTCGCAGAATGCCCCGCGGGGCAAGTCAAATCGCGAAGATTATAGCCCAAGCGATCGGCCCGCCGACGCTGCCTCGGGGGATTCCCCCGATGACGATCTGGCTGCAGGCGCGATGCAGCCGCCTGTGGTGCCGTCCGCGGCGGCCGACGAGGCGCCGCGCGTCGTCGAAGTGCCGCTGTCGCTGGCGGGTGAACGCCTCGACAAGGCGCTCGCCCAACTGTTCCCCGAATTCTCCCGCAGCCGCCTGCAGAGCTGGATCGAGGCGCAACGCGTGCTGGTCGACGGCGCGCCGGCGAAGATCCGCCAGCCGGTGCCGCTCGGCGCCAGGATCGAGCTCGTGCCCGACCTGCTGCCGGAGCAACTGGCGTTCACGCCGGAGCCGGTGCCGCTCGACGTGATCTACGAGGACGACGCGCTCGTCGTCATCAACAAGCCGGCGGGCCTCGTCGTCCACCCGGCTGCCGGCAACTGGAGCGGCACGATCCTCAACGGCCTGCTGCACCGCTACGGCGACGCGGCGGCCGGCCTGCCGCGCGCGGGCATCGTGCACCGGCTCGACAAGGAGACGTCCGGCCTGATGGTGGTTGCACGCACACTCGCCGCGCAGACCGACCTCGTGCGCCAGCTGCAGGCGCGTACGGTGAAGCGCCGCTATTTCGCGCTCGTGTGGGGCACGATGCCCGAGGACGGCACGATCGACGCGCCGATCGGCCGCGATCCGCGCGAGCGCACGCGCATGGCCGTCGTCACCGGCGCGTCGGGCAAGCCCGCGCGCACGCATTTCCGCACGGTTGACACATGCATGTGGCAACGTCAGCCGGTGTCCGCGATCCAGTGCGACCTCGAAACCGGCCGCACGCACCAGATCCGCGTGCACTGCTCGCATGTCGGGCATCCGCTGCTCGGCGATCCGGTGTACGGGCGCGCGCGCGGCAAGCGCTCGGTCGCGCCGCTGCCGGACGGGTTCGCGCGGCAGGCGCTGCATGCATGGCGGCTCGGCCTCGTGCATCCGGTCACGGGCAAGACGATGCAGTGGCGCTGTCCGTTGCCGGACGACATGAACGCGCTCGTCGCGGCGCTGGGCTTCGGGCAGGGCGACGAGGAATTCGACGATGAAGACGGTGTCTACGACGATGACGATTTCGCCGGCGATTATCGGGATCACGACGAGGATCACGACGACGATTACGACGATGAGGAGGAGTGAGTGCCGATGACGAACCTGGCGCCGTTGACGTGGCAGGACTGCGTGCAGCCCGACTGGCAGGTGGCGCCGCGCGTGCGCGCGCTGATCACGACGCGCGACGGCGGCGTGAGCGAAGGCCCGTACGGGCGCTGGCAGGACGGCGCCGCGTTGCCGGGCGGGATGAATCTCGGCCTGCATACCGGTGACGATCCGGCCCATGTCGCGGCGAATCGCGCGCGCCTGCTCGCGCTGGCGGGGCAGTCGCGCGCGGCATGGCTCGAGCAGGTTCACGGCGCGCAGGTCGTGCGTGCGGACGAGGTGATCGAGGCCGCGCCGGCTGCCTCGGCGCCCGTGCAGGCCGACGCGAGCGTGACCGACCGCACGGGGGCGGTCTGCGTCGTGATGGTCGCGGATTGCCTGCCGGTGCTGCTGTGCGATGCGCAGGGCCGGGCGGTGGGCGCCGCGCACGCAGGCTGGCGCGGGCTCGCGGCCGGCATCGTCGAGCAGACCGCGGCGCGTGTCGCGGCGCTCGCCGGCGGTGCGACGGATGCGCTGCATGCGTACCTCGGGCCCGCGATCGGCCCGCAGGCGTTCGAAGTCGGCGCCGACGTGCGTGAGGCGTTTCTCGACACCGCTCCGCAGTCGGAGCATGATGAGACGCGGCGAGCGTTCGTCGCGATCGACGGCGCGCCCGGCAAGTACCTCGCCGATCTCCATGCGCTCGCGCGCCTGCGTCTCGCGCGCGCAGGCGTGGCGCACGTGAGCGGCCGGCGCGCGTGCACGGTCACTGAACCCGCGCGCTTCTATTCGTACCGGCGCGATCGCGTGACGGGCCGCATGGCGGCGGCGATCTGGCTGGCCGATTGACGATTGACGATTGACCGCGGCCCGCCGCGCGTGCTTGCGTGCGCGGTTTGCTGCGTTGCAAAATCGGGTTATCTTGATATTGGCGCGGCAATGCGGCGTTGCATGGACAACCGAATGAATAATCGCGAAGTCAAGTCAATCAAAATGTTTTATGTTTCGCCGGAAGCCTTGTCCCGCCTGTTGCGCGCGGATTATCTTCGAGCAGAAATGTTCGGCGGTTTGATGCAGCGCTTCACATGGGGAAAACGATAATGATAAAAATACCGCACTGCGGCAGAATCTGGAGACGCCTCTCCAGAGCATGACGGCCCGGCTCGCAACCGGCACGCCGCGCGCGAGCAGGATTTCACGATTGACGCTCACGAATCACCGGTAAGGCAGGTAATGACAGCATCGAAAAATTCGTCGACGTCCGCTCAGGCGGGCACTTCCGCAGGCAACGCCGGGTTCGGCCAGGCTGCCCAGCCGATGCAGCAGATGTTCGAGGCATGGCTGAACGCGTGGCGCGGTTTCGCCGATCCGGCGCGCGCCGCAACGGCGTCGACCAGCGCGAATCCATTCGCCGCATTCCAGTTCCCGACAGCGGTGCCGTTCCAGATGCCGTCGATGCCCGATCTGGGCGCCTTCGGCGGCCTGGCATCGCCGTTCGCGGGGCTGAAGCTGCCGGTAGCCGCGATCCCGCCCGAACGGCTCCAGAAGTTGCAGGCCGACTATGCGCGCGACTGCATGACGCTGATGCAGCAGGCCGCCGCCGCGAAGCTCGAGTCGCCTGAACTGAAGGACCGCCGCTTCAGCGGGGATGCGTGGAAGGCGTCGCCCGCGCATGCATTCGCGGCCGCGTGGTACCTGCTCAACGCGCGCTACCTGCAGGAGCTGGCCGACGCGCTCGAGACCGACCCGAAGACGCGCGAACGCATCCGTTTCTCCGTTCAGCAATGGACGGCCGCCGCGGCGCCGAGCAACTTCCTCGCGCTCAATCCCGACGCACAGAAATCGATCCTCGAGACGCAGGGCGAAAGCCTGCGGCAGGGGATGATGAACCTGCTCGGCGACCTGCAGCGCGGCAAAATTTCGCAGACCGACGAATCGCAGTTCGTGGTCGGCAAGAACCTCGGGTGTACCGAAGGCGCGGTCGTCTACGAGAACGACCTGATCCAGCTGATCCAGTACGCGCCGAAGACGGACAAGGTGTTCGAACGGCCGCTCCTGATCGTGCCGCCGTGCATCAACAAGTTCTACATCCTCGACCTGCAGCCCGAGAATTCGCTCGTTGCGCATGCGCTGTCGAGCGGCCATCAGGTGTTCCTCGTGTCGTGGCGCAATGCCGATGCGTCGGTCGCGCACAAGACGTGGGACGACTACATGAACGAAGGGCTGCTCGCGGCGATCGACGCCGTGCAGCAGGTCAGCGGCCGCGAGCAGATCAACACGCTCGGCTTCTGCGTCGGCGGCACGATGCTCGCGACCGCGCTGTCGGTGCTCGCCGCGCGCGGCGAACATCCGGCCGCGTCGATGACGCTGCTGACCGCGATGCTCGACTTCACCGACACCGGCATCCTCGACGTGTTCGTCGACGAGGCGCACGTGCAGATGCGCGAGCAGACCATCGGCGGCAAGAACGGCGCCGCGCCGGGGCTGATGCGCGGCGTCGAGTTCGCGAACACGTTCTCGTTCCTGCGGCCGAACGACCTCGTGTGGAACTACGTCGTCGACAACTACCTGAAGGGCCGCACGCCCGCCGCGTTCGACCTGCTGTACTGGAACAGCGACTCGACGAGCCTGCCGGGGCCGATGTACGCGTGGTACCTGCGCAATACCTATCTCGAGAACAAGCTCCGCGTGCCGGGTGCGCTGACGGTGTGCGGCGAATCCGTCGACCTGTCGCGCATCGACGTGCCGACATTCATCTACGGGTCGCGCGAGGATCACATCGTGCCGTGGCAGACGGCCTACGCATCGACGTCGATCCTGACGGGCCCGCTGAAGTTCGTGCTCGGCGCGTCGGGTCACATCGCGGGCGTGATCAATCCGCCGGCGAAGAAGAAGCGCAGCTACTGGGTCAACGACAGCGACCTGCCCGCATCGGCGGACGACTGGTTTGCCGGTGCGACCGAGCAGCCGGGCAGCTGGTGGACGACCTGGGTCGAGTGGCTCGACCAGTACGGCGGCCGCAAGGTCGCGCCGCCCGCCAAGCCCGGGAGCGAGCAGTTCCCGGTGATCGAGCCGGCGCCGGGTCGCTACGTATTGCAGCGCGATTGACGAAAACCGGACAGCGGCGCACGCTGTCCGATGCACCGCAGTTTTTTAACAGGGCCGGTAGCGATGCGCCGTGTCGTGCGGGCCCGGAGGAAACGGAA